>NZ_JBHTDO010000040.1:0-98504 GCF_042666575.1 Actinoplanes sp. GCM10030250
CGACCGCGATCGTGCAGGCCATCCTCGTTCTGCACCACGTCGAAGCCAACCGCTACGCAGGATGAAAAAGGCTCAATCATGCCACGCATTCACCGACTCCTCTTAGTGATACCGCCTGTCATACGGCTGGACCACTCAACAGTGCGGCGTCGAGATTATCGATGCGAGCGATCGATACGGATCTTGACCAGAGTTGACAAGATCGAACACCTGTCAGTGAGCGATCTTCAATCTGGCATCCGGCCTGACGCTGCCAGGCCATCGTCCGGCGCCGGCCACCGAGGCCCTCGCCACGTTGAAAAAGGCTCAGTGAAGGAGCCCCGATCGGTGTCACCGCTGTGGCTACCTTTGATCAGGCCCCACTTGGCCTGACCGGCAGGGCCAACAGGGCGATTCCTGTGGCGAGTTGCGACCAGCTGCCGGCCCGCCTGATCATGTCTGGCCCTGAACACCGCACACGGTTCTCCACCTCGCTTGCCGTGGCTACGGGAGGTGGCGGCAGAACAGCGCGTCCGGGGTACCCGACGTCCCGATCCGCCGGGTGAAGGCGATTCCCGCCGCGTACTCGTCGTCACCGCACTGGCCCTTGTAGTGGCCGCTCGCGAAATCCCCGCCCGGCCCGCCCGCCGGACGGTTGTCACCGCGGTCGAACCACACCGTCCGGCCGGTGTCACCACGCGCTGGCAGCGCGGTCCCGCACAGCGCACTCGACACCGCGGCACCACGCACCGCGTACCCGATCAGCAATGATGTTCCCGGGCATTGCAGCTTGGTGTATCCGGACGCCCAGTCCCGCGACACATACCTCTCGTCGGTCACCACCTGGTACGCGTCCCACCCGGCCCCGCCGTCCGCGCACAACCCGCGGTTCCCGGTGTGGCTCAGCCCGATCAGCCGCGCGCCGTCCGGGCAGGCGGCCTTACGCGCGCCCCGATCCCAGTCGGCCTGTCCCCGCATCCGCAGCGAGGCAACAAAATCGCCGTGATCGGGGCTCAGCATCGACCGGCCGGGCACCGGCGCCACATAGCCCTCCCGGCCCGGCGTGCCGACCAGCCGCTGCCACGCCGCCGAACGCCAGTCCGCCTCGTCGAGCAGGCCGGATCGCCGTCCCGCGGAGTCGAAGAAGAGCAGGCCCCAGCCGTTGACGCCGCGGCCCCAGCCGACCACCGGCCAGTAGGCGAAGTCGGCGTCCGCGCCGCCCAGCAGGTTGACGAAGTTCTCGAACCACTCTCGCTGCTCGCTCCCGGCCGCCGCGTTACCGTCCACACCGAACTCGCTGATCCACACCGGCGCGGTGAAATGTTGGCCCGGCTCCCCGGCGACGAACAGCGCGTCCCGGTTGACGACCGTTGCCAGCTCGGCCGGGGACAGGTCGCGGTAGCGCGGATCGCTGGTCTCCCCCACGCCGGTCGCGCCGCTGTGGTTGGGGCCGGTGTAGTCGTAGAAGTGGGCCGAGTAGACCAGCTTCCCGGACCGCACCAGGGTGTGCGAGAGCGTGCGCGCCGGCCGCAGGGTCGGCCGCTCGTGGGCGAAGCCGTCCACCGGGATGCCGGTCCAGTTGATGCCTTCGACGATCACCAGCAGGTCCGGATTGGCCTCGGCCAGGATCCGGTCGCCGAGCCGCTGGGAGGCGGCGAACCAGTCGCGCGCGTCGCCCCAGCCCCAGTTCGGGTCGTCCAGGACGGTACGGCGTACCTCGTTGTACAGGTCGGCGCCGGCGACCCGCGGATCGGCGCGGTAGCGGCGGACCATGAACAGCCAGTCGTCCTCCCACTGCTGCACGGTCCGCGAGGTGTTCCAGCGCTCGTTGCCGTCGACGGCGCAGCACCAGCGTGTGGTGTTGGTGTGGTTGTTGAGGATCACCGCGAGGCCGGCACCGGTGAGCGCGCCGACCACCCGGTCGTAGACCTGGAGCGGGGTGAGCCCTCGCAGCTGCGGGTTGGCCGCCACCGCGGCGTCGGTCACCGGCTGGGCGTCGTGCACCATCTCGCCGGAGAACGGCAGGCGCACGCTGTTGAGGCCCAGCTCCTGGAAGCCGGCGACGATCGCGGGAAGCGGCGCCCGGTCGAGGCCGAGCGGGATCCGGCCGGAGTTCTCCCCGGCGTGGTGGTTGCTGTTGTCGGCGGGGTCACCGGAGCCGGTCCAGGTGCCGCTCGCGCCGTGCCAGTTCCCGGAGCGCAGTTTGAAGCGCCGGCCGTCCGCGTCCACGATGTAGCGCCCGCGCGTGGAGAGCGGCGCCGTCCACCCCGGGTCAGCCGTCGTAGCGGAGGCGGCCGGTGATGGGCCCGTCAGCAGGGCGGCGAGCAGCAGCGGTGCCAGGAGCGCGCGCGAGATGACCACGAGCACATTGAAGGGCATCGAGAGAGGATTCGCCGCCGCGCCGCGCTCGGATTGCCGGGAATCAGGAAATCGACAGAAACCCATCCGCGCCGGGGACCGCTGCGAATTCCGCGCCGAGAGCGAGACGCCGGCCGAAACCGCCGGCGGCCACATTCGGCACGGAAGGAACCACAATGACCGGAACCCGCCGCCGGCGCGCCCTGACGGCGCTCGGCATCGGCGCTCTGCTCACCGGCTCGTTGTACGGCCTCGGGCCGGGGACCGCGACCGCGTCGAGCCACCGCGAGGCGCCGCTGATCGCCGCCGATCCCGCGGTCGACAACACCGACCTGTACGCGTTCGTCAGCCCCGACCGCCCCGGATATGTCACCTTCGTCGCCAACTGGCAGCCGTTCGAGGAACCCAACGGCGGCCCCAACTTCTACCCGTTCGCCACCGACGCCAGCTACCACATCAAGGTCGACAGCGACGGTGACGCGAGACCCGACGCCGAGTTCCGGTGGAAGTTCCGGAACATCGACAACCGGGGTGACAGCACCTTCCTCTACAACAACGGCCCCGTCACCTCGTTCGACGACGAGAACCTGCTGTTCAAGCAGACATACACCCTGGAATCCTCGTTCGGCGGCGCGCCGTTCAAGACCCGCGTGCGGGACGCGCCCGTCGCGCCCTCCCGGGTCGGCCCGGCGTCCATGCCGGACTACGGGAAGCTGCGCGACCAGGCCACCCGGACCCTGCCGGGCGGCTGGAACATCTTCGCCGGGCAGGCCGACGACCCGTTCTTCCTGGACCTGCACGCCTTCGACCTGCTCTACGGCGGTGACCTGTCCGAGACGGGACAGGACACCGTCGCCGGATACAACGTGAACACCATCGCCCTTCAGGTGCCCGTCAAGGACGTGGCGCTGAACGGCGACGCCACCCGCAACCCGGTGATCGGCCTCTGGACCACCACCGAACGCGACCGGGTGCGGATCACCGGCGGCGGTCAGTCCGGCGGCAGGGTGCAGGTGTCCCGCCTCGGCAACCCGCTGATCAACGAGGTGATCGTGCCGGCGTCGCTGAAGGACGCCTTCAACGCCAGCCCGCCGAGGAAGGACGCGAAGACACCGGCGCTGGTCAAGCGGGTGCTGGAACCCGAGGTGCCCAAGCTCCTCGAGTCGATCTACCAGATCCCGGCGCCGCCGGCCCCGCGCAACGACCTGGCCGAGATCTTCCTGACCGGCATCACCACCAAGGCGGACGGCCCGATCAAGGCCGATCTCAACTCGCAGCTCAACAACGCGGACGTGGACGCCTCCCGCTTCACCCCGGCCGAGGAGCTGCGGCTGAACCTCTCGGTGCCGGTCACCGACCAGCCGGACCGGCTGGGAGTTCTCGCCGGTGATCTGCAGGGCTTCCCGAACGGCAGGCGGCTCGCCGACGACGTGCTGGACATCGAGCTGCAGGCGCTCGTCGGCGCCGCGCAGACCGGCAAGCTCGTCGACGCGCTCGCGGCCGGTGACGGCGTGAACGCCAACGACCAGGACTTCGGCGCCGAGTTCCCCTACGTGGCGCTGCCCAACAGCGACGCCGTCAACACCACCAGCGGCACCGCCGGGAAGAGCACCGAGAAGAGCACCGAGAAGGCGCCGGAGAAGCAGGAGAACACCACGGCGAAGAGCAACCCCGACACCATGCCTGTCGCGTACGCCACCGGAGCCTCCGGCCTCGGAATCCTGATCATCGCCGCGGGCCTGCTGGCCCTGCTCAAACGGCGCCGCACCCGGCAGACCCACCTCGACGACGACCGGACCAGGCCGCTGTAACCCGAGCCCGGGCGGGTGCGTCACCCCCGTCGCACCCGCCCGACCCCACGGAGGAACACCATGCGCCGCACCCTCACCCGCCTGGGACTGGCCGCCGCCCTCGCGACCGCCCTGCTCGCGGTCGCAGCGGTCCTGACCTGGCCGCGCACCCCGACCACGCCCGTACCGGCGAGCCAGGACACCACCCGGCCGCCCGCAGGTCTGCTGGCCGACCGGATCGCACGGTCCCAGCAGCAGCTGCGTGACGTGCCCGGCGACTGGCCGGGCTGGGCCGCGCTCGGCGCCGCCTACCTGGAGCAGGCCCGGATCACCGCCGACCCCGGGCTCTATCCCCGGGCCGAGCAGGCCGCCCGCCAGTCACTCACGCTGCGGCGCGACGGCAACAGCGACGCGCTGGTGGTTCTCGGCGCCCTGGCGAACGCCCGGCACGACTTCGCGGGCGCCCGCACCCGGGCCCGGTCGGCGCTGGCGATCAACGATCACCACGCCGAGGCGTACGGGGTGCTGGCCGACGCGCTCACCCAGCTCGGCGACCCGGCGGGTGCGACCGCCGCCGTACAGAAGATGCTCGATCTGCGGCCCGGCCTGGCCGCCTACGCCCGCGCCTCCTACGATCTCGAGCTGCGGGGCGAGCTCGCCGAGGCGAGCGAGATGATGCGGCGCGCGCTGGCCGGCGCCGTCGATCCGCACGACGTGGCGTTCTGCCGGGTCCAGCTGGGTGATCTGGCCTTCGGCCGGGGTGATCCGGACGCGGCCGCGAGCGAGTATGCGGCGGCGCTCGCCGCGGATCCGGCCTCGATCGGTGCGCGGCACGGCACAGCGAAGATCAGGGCCGGTCGCGGCGACATGCCGGGTGCGCTCGCCGCCTACGCCGATCTGACCGCCAGGCTTCCAGGACCGGCAAACCTTCTGGAGTACGCGGAAACGCTGCGCGCCGCCGGCCGAAGCACCGAGGCCGACCGGCAACTGGAGCTGGCCGCCGCGTCGGAGCGGCTGTTCACCGCGAACGGCGGCACGGACCGGCTGGCCACCGCGGCACTCGCCGTCGCACAGGGCCGCCCGGCCGACGCGGTCACCGCCGCCCGTACCGAATGGGGCCTGCGCCGGCACGCCGATGTGGCCGACACCCTCGCCTGGGCCCTGCACGCCGCCGGCCGCGATGACGAGGCTCTCCCGTACGCCGAACGCGCTGTTGCCGGTGGCGCGCACCCGGCCGCCTACGCCTACCACCTCGGCATGATCCAACTCGGTCTCGGCCGGCAGGCCGAGGCGCGCACCGAGCTCGAGCGCGCCCTGAACACCAACCCCTACTTCTCCCCGGTCGACGGCCCGCTGGCCCGCCGCGCCCTGGCCGGCCTGCGCTGAACAACGGCCGGCGCTGAACAACGGCCCGCGCTGAACAGCGGCCCGCGCTGAACAGCGGCCCGCGCTGAGGAACGGCCTGCTCTGAAGGAAGAAGCCCGCGACACCAAGGAGGCAACGATGATCAGCACTAGGCAACTGCGGCTCGGCGCGAGCGTCGCCTGCGCGGCGGCCGCGGGCCTGCTCGCCTGGCCGGCCGCACCCGCACAGGCGCACCCTCTCGGCAACTTCTCGGTCAACCAGTACGCCGGGCTGGCACTGAGCCCGGACCACGTCGAGGTCACCGCGGTGATCGACGCCGCGGAGATACCCACCTTCCAGGACAAGACCCGCGCGGACGGCGACGGGGACGGTGCCCTGTCGCCGTCCGAACGCTCCGCCTACGCGGGAACGGAATGCGCGCAGGTGGCCGCCGCCTTCGCGGTGTCGGCGGACGGGCAGCGCCTGGCGTGGACGGTCTCCGGCCAGGCGTACGACGTCCTGCCCGGCGCGGCCGGCCTGTTCACCAGCCGGCTCGACTGCCGGCTCAGCGCTCCCGCCGAGCTGACCTCGCCGGCCACGGTGAGCGTCGGCAACACCTACCGCGCCGACCGGCTGGGCTGGCGGGAGATGACGGCGATCGGCGCCGGGGTACGCCTCGCCGAGTCCACACTGCCCACCGAGAGCCCCACCGGACAGCTCCGCTCCTACCCCCGCGACCCGCTCTCCTCACCGCTCGACGTGCGTACCGCCACCATCGAGGTGGACGGTGCCGCCGCTCCCGCCGCGGTGACCAGCACGGAGCCCACCGGCACGCAGTCCTCGCCCCGGGGCTGGCTGGAGGCGGCCCAGAGCCGGATGGAGGCGATGCTCGGCGGGCAACTCGGCCCGGCGGTCGTCGCGCTCGCGTTCCTGCTGGCGCTGCTGCTCGGCGCCGGGCACGCCGTCCTGCCCGGCCACGGCAAGACGGTGATGGCCGCCTACTTCGCCGGGCGCCACGGGCGCGTACGCGATGCCTTCGCCGTCGGTGGGACCGTCACGCTGGCACACACCGCCGGTGTTCTGCTGCTGGGCGCGGTGCTCAGCACGTCGACGGCGCTCGCCGGTGAACAGGTCCTGAGTGCGCTCGGCGTCGGCAGCGGCGTCCTCGTCGTGATGGTCGGCGTCGGGATGCTGATCTCCGCCCGGCGGACCGCGGCGCACTCACACGGCCCGCACGGCCACACCCACGAGCACGGCCACACCCACGAGCACGGCCACACCCACGAGCACGGCCACAGCCATGGGCACGACCACAGCCATGGGCACGGACATCCTCATCACCACGGTCACACTCACCGGCACCGCCGCCTCAATCTGGCCGGAATCGGTCTGGCCGGCGGCCTCGTACCCAGCCCGTCAGCGCTCGTGGTCCTGCTCGGCGCGATCGGCCTCGGCCGTGCCGGGCTGGGGGTGGCGCTGGTCATCGCGTACGGCATCGGCATGGCCGCCACCCTCACCGCGGTGGGCCTGGTCCTGGTCGTCGCCCAGCACCGGCTGGCCCGGCTGGTCGCCGAAGGCAGCTGGGCCGGTCGCGTGGGTGACCGCGTCACCAGGCGTTTCGCCGCCGGCGCACCGACCGCCACCGCGGCGCTCGTCGTCCTGGTCGGACTCGGCATCGGCGTCCGCGCGATAGCGTGACCAGCCGGCTTCGGTGAAAGAACCGGGTAAACCTTGACAGGTATCACTTCCCCGCCCGACCGTATAGCGAGCAATCGCCGAGTCACGGGTGGTGGTGCGGTGAGTTCCTGGATGCGCAGGCGGGATCACAACATCTTCGTCAACGCGTTCGTCTTCCTGGTCTGCGGTCTGACCACGGGAGTCGTCGTCGCGGCAGCGGTGTTCCCGTACGCGATGATGTCCGGACTGGCCGCGAAGGCCGGTGAGCGGGCGTTCGCGAGCCTGCCCAGCGAGCTTCAGGCGTTCCGGTCGCCACAGATCACCCGGGTCTACGCGGCCGACGACAAGACGCAGATCACCCAGTTCTACGACGAGTTCCGCAGCGATGTCCCGCTCAAGGAGATCTCGCAATACATGCGCGACGCCATGGTCGCCGCGGAGGACCGGAACTTCTACGACCACAACGGCGTCGACCTCAAGGGTGTGGCGCGGGCGCTGGTCAACAACAAGAACGGCGGGGCCAAGCAGGGCGCCTCGACGATCACCATGCAGTGGGTGCGTATGTCGCTGGCCTATTCGGCGACCAGTCCGCAGGATGTCGTCGAGGCCACCCAGGACACCCCGAAACGCAAGTTCACCGAGATGAAGTACGCGCTCGAGCTCGAGAAGCAGATGGGCAAGGACCAGATTCTCGAGCGCTATCTGAACATCGTGCCGTTCGGCAAGCAGACCTACGGGATCTTCGCCGCCAGCCGGGTCTACTTCAACAAGAAACCGAAGGACCTCACGATCGGCGAGGCGGCGATGCTCGCGGGAATCGTGCGGGCACCGTCCGGTTACGACCCGACCGACGCCACCGGCCACGACCGGATCGAGCAGCGGCGCAACACCTACGTCATCCCGGGCATGCTGGAGATGGGCACGATCACCCCGGGCCAGGCCGACAAGGCGAAGAAGGAGCCGATCCCGGACAAGGTCCGGCCGGTCAGCAACGGCTGCGTCTCGGTCGCCAAGAACAACTGGGGCTTCTTCTGCGACTATTTCTACCGGTGGTGGATGGGCCGGGAGGAGTTCGGGCCGACACCGTACGACCGTGAGCGCCGTCTGAAGAGCGGTGGCTATCGCATCACCACCACGCTCGACATCAAGGCGCAGAACAAGGCCCGCGGGCGGATCGCCGAACTGATCTCCGAACGGAACCAGAACGCGCTGCTGCTGGCCGCGATCCAGCCCGGCACCGGCAAGGTGCGGATGCTGGCCGCCAACCGCAAGTACAAGCTGGACGATCCGGCCGACCCGGCGAACCGCATCTCCTCGGACCCGAAGAAGGCGCGCCACGGCATCCGCGGCTCCTACCCGAACACCACGAACCCGCTGATGACCGGCGGCGGCGACATCACCGGGTACCAGGCCGGCTCGGTGATGAAGATCTTCACGATCATCGCCGCCCTGGAGAAGGGCTACCCGCTGGCCTACACGATCAAGACGGAGAAGCGGTACCGCTCGAAGTACATCATCGACAGCGGCAACGACTCGGCCTGCGAGGGCACGCACTTCTGGTGCCCCAGCAACTCCGGTGGCGGCGGCGAGGGTGTCTTCAACATGTGGACCGGGTTCGGCAGCTCGATCAACACGTTCTTCGTGCCGCTCGAGGAGCGCGTCGGCGCCGAGAACGTCGTGGACGCCGCGAAACGCTTCGGCATCCAGTTCCGCTCCTCCAAGGACGCCGAGTACGCGTCACCCGGCTTCTCCCACCAGTGGGGCGCCTTCACCCTCGGCGTGTCGGCGACCACCCCCCTCGACATGGCCAACGCGTACGCCACCCTGGCCGCCGACGGCATGTACTGCGAGCCCACCCCGATCGAGCAGATCGCCGCCCGCGACGGCGAGGAACTGGACGTCGGCCGGTCCCGCTGCACCCGGGCGACCAGCGAGAACGTGGCCCGCGCCGCCGTCGACGCGGCCCGCTGCCCGGTGGGTGACTCGTCGCGGCTCGGCAGCTGCGCCGGCGCCACCGCGCGTGCCACCCGCGGGATCGTCGGGCATCCGGTGTTCGGCAAGACCGGCACCACCGACCGCGACCGGACCGCCTCGCTGATCGCCGGCACCACGTCGCTCGTCGTCGCCGGCTATCTGGTCAACCCCGACTACCAGGCCCACCGGGACCGCCTGCGCCACGACCAGGTCAATCCCGCCGTGATGCACACGCTCGGCGATTACATGGAGGGCAAGAAGAGGGAGCAGTTCCCGCGCCCGGAGAGCAGGAAGATCGCGTACGGCGACCAGCGCTCGATCCCGGACGTCACCTGCGACCCGCTCAACAGTGCCCGCAACCGGATCGACCGCGCCGGCTTCTCCGTCTTCATCGGCCGTGAAGTCGACTCCGACTGTCCCAAGGGCACCGCGGCAGGCACCGACCCGTCCGGCCGTACGGTGAAAAATGGTGTTGTGGTCATTGAGGTGAGCAACGGTAAGGACGCGAAACCCGAGAAGCCCGAGAAACCCGGCCTCCCGCCGATCATCATCACGCCACCCGGGCCACGGTGAGATCACATCGACGCCCGCCCCTCCCCGTGATAGCTCCGCGTCGATATGTTTGCGGGCGTGAGACTACGCATCATCGCTGCCCTCGTTTCCCTGACGGTGGTTCTATCCCCCGCCACCGCCGCCCGCGCCGCGGATGACCCTCTGCTGGACCAGCTGACGGCCATCCCCGGACTCTCCGTCATCTCCGAGACCCCGTCCACCGGCTACCGGTTCTTCGTCCTGTCCTACCGCCAGCCCGCCGACCACCGTCACCCCGGGCAGGGCACCTTCGAGCAGCGCCTCACGCTGCTGCACCGCTCGAACGGCGCCCCGGTGGTGCTGGCCACCAGCGGCTACGGCCTGGCCGTCGCACCGCGCCCGTCGCAGACCGAGCCGACGGCGCTGCTCAACGCCAACCAGATCTCGGTGGAGCACCGCTTCTTCCGCGACTCGCGCCCGGCACCGGCCGACTGGTCGGACCTCAACATCTGGCAGGAGGCGACCGACGAGCACCGGATCGTCACCGCCTTCAAGGGCTTGTTCTCCGGCAACTGGATCCGCACCGGCGGGAGCAAGGGCGGCATGACGTCCGTCTACCACAAGCGGTTCTACCCCCGCGACATCGACGGCGTGGTCGCCTACGTGGCACCGGACGACGTCATCAACCCCGCCGACGGGGCGTACGACAGGTTCTTCGACACCGTCGGCACACCCGCCTGCCGCGCCACCCTCGACAACGTGCAGCGCGAGGCGCTGCGCCGCCGCGACCGGCTCGTCCCCCGGGTGCAGGCGGCAGCCGACGCGCAGGGCTGGACGTTCGACCGGACCATCGGCACGGCCGACCGTTCGTTCGAGATGACCGTCCTGGACTCGGTGTGGGCGTTCTGGCAGTACAGCACCCTCGCCGACTGCGCGAGCGTGCCCGCCGCCACCGCGACCGACGACGAGCTGTACGACTGGATCGACGGGGTGGCCGGGTGGGACTTCTACACCGACCAGGGCCTGGAGTACTACTTCCCGTACTACTACCAGGCGGCCGCCCAGCTGGGCTGGCCCAGCCTGCGCTTCGAGCACCTGCGCGGCCTGCGCAACCACCCCGGCCTCTACACGGCGAACTCCTCCCTGCCGCCGGAACTGCGCCGCGCGCACAACCCGCTGCCGATGCTCGACGTCGACCTCTGGGTCCGCACCGCCGGTGAGCGCATGCTCTTCATCTACGGCGAGAACGACCCGTGGGGCGCCGAGCGCTTCACCCCGAGCAGGCGCGACTCCGCCCTGTTCGTCGCACCCGGCGGCAACCACGGCGCGAACATCGCCCGCCTCTCCCCCGAGGATTCCGCCGCCGCCACCGCCATGCTCCGCCGCTGGGCCGGCGCACCCGTGACCCTCTCGGCCGCCCCGCCGGCCGGCCTGCCCCTCGACGACATGCTCGGCGACCGCCGGCGACTGCGCTGACCTCCGGGTGACGCCTCGGCACACGCCGGGGCGTCACCCGGCGCTGTCACAGAACGGGACCGGCAAGCCGACGCGCGGCTGTCCGGCCTTCGACGCCGGCGGCCCACCCTCGACGGATCACGTTCAGCAACTGCTTGATTCCGCAGAGCGGCTCCCGCGATGATGGCCGGAGGTATCCGTCCTGGGAGGACACATGGCGGAGTCGGACGTGACAGCTTCCCAGCTGCTCCTGGCCGAGTACGAGCGGTTGAAGGAGGAGCAGAAGGTCAGGATCGGCTTCCGCGACAACCTGATCTACGCCACACTGGCGTCGATGGCCGGCGTCATCGCCGCGGCACTGTCCGCGAAGGGCCATGCCAACCTGCTGCTTCTCCTCCCTCCGGTCACCACGCTGCTGGGCTGGACCTACCTGGTCAACGACGAGAAGGTGTCCGCGATCGGCCGCTACATCCGCGACGATCTCGGCAGCAGACTCGCCGCCACCGTCAACACCGGCGTGTTCGGCTGGGAGATCGCCCACCGCAGCGACCCGCGCCGCCGGACACGCAAAGTCCTGCAACTCGCCGTCGACCTCGGCGGGTTCTGCGCACCGGCCCTGACCGCGATCGTCATCTACTGGGCCAACGGGCCGCTGCGGTGGCCGTTCGTGGTGGTGTCGATCATTGAGGCGGCGGCCGTGTGCGGGCTGGCCGTGGAAATCATCCGGTACGCCGATCTGGGCGTCGGCGCGACCGCTCCCCGCCGTTGACGCCGGATCACACCGGCGGCATTTCCATCAATCTTGTCATGAGGCAAGTGTCTACGCAGCAATTGTCATGGGCAATCTGACGAACACGCGCCGCCCTATATCACTGTCGGCGGTATTCATGCCAGCACACCGTCGGCGCCATGCCATATAGGCAACCACCCGGCATACCGTGACGGCGTGACAATCAGAAACTCAAAAGGGCATCCACCAGCGGCTACGGCGCCCAAATAATGACCTTGGGCGCCGTAAATGCGCTTTTTCGCAGAACCGGCCATCCACCGCGCCGGCCTCTCGAAAGTGATTATGAAACGCGAGATATGCCTCGTGCACCTACCTTCTGTACAGCGTGCCGACCCTTTGCGATACTTATGGTCCTTAATCGGCGGAGCATTATCTTGATCTCTTGGAGATTGGGGTCACGCATTGACGTCGGACACGTCCACAGTGGCATTGGGTTTACCGGCCTGTCGGTGCCGCCCCCCGGCCGGGGATGCCTGAGGTGGCGGCGCCGACGCCCGGGTGGGAAGCCACCGTCGCAGCAGGTGAGGAGAACCCGTGGGCCGACGTGACCATCGGAATCATCGCCGCGCTTCCGGTGGAGGCCGCTGCCATGATCACGCTCATCGGTGATCCGGTTCCCGCCCGGATCCCCGAGGATCCCAGCGAGTACCGCGTGGGCAACCTCGCCAGTACGGATGCTGACCGGCCGCACCGGGTGGTGCTCACCGTGATGCCCGAGGACAACACCCGCAATGCCGCGACGACCTGCACCAACATGCTGCGCAGCTTTCCCCGCCTGCGCAGCGTCATCCTGACGGGCATCGCCGGCGGCGTGCCGGCGCCGGACGATCCGGAGCACCACGTGCGCCTCGGTGACATCGTCATCGCCGCGGGCGGTGTGGTCGACATCAGCCACACCCGGCAGGGGCGCGGCCCGGCCGAGCCCCGGCGGCCGCTCGGCGGGATGTCGATGGACCTGAAACGCGCCGCCAACCGGTTGAAGGAGCTTCTGGTCACCGACCGGATTCCCTGGGCACAGCTGCTGGTTCCGGCACAGGACCGTCCCATGGCGGTCTTCGCCCGCCCCTCGCCGGACACGGATGTCCTGCACCGCGGAGCCCGGCTCGTCCCGCATCCGCCCCGGGAGCAGTCGGGCCACCTGAACGGAGTCCCGAAGGTGCACTTCGGGCCGATCGCGTCCGGCGACGTGCTGATGGTCAACGAGCGGATCCGCAACGAGCTCGCGGCCCGGCACCACGTGCTCGCCATCGAGATGGAGGCGGCCGGCGTCGCCGCCAGTGCCACGAACCACGGCATGCCGTGGTTCGTGGTCCGCGGAATAGTGGACTACTGCGACGAGTACAAGGACGACCGCTGGCACCGGTACGCGTCGCTCGTCTCCGCCGGATGCGTCCGGGCCCTCCTGGCTTCCTGCCCGCCGTTCCCGGTCTGGCGCACCGCGGCAGGTGGTGTGCCCGCCCTGTTGCCCGAGTGGACGCTGGACCGGCTCCGCACCCTGCTCAGCCGCGCGCCAGGGGTGGATCCGGGCGAGGTCTGGCAGCGGGCGACCGGAGACCTGATTCCGCTACCGGAGCGGCCCACCACGCTCGGCGAGATGGTCACGTTGCTGGTCGGCCGCAACGCCGGCCCGGACCACGTACCGCCGCTGCTCGCCCTCGTCGAGCAGGTGGCCGTCCGGGTCGAGCAGCCGCTCGCCGGCGAGTTGCGTGCCTGGGCCGACAACGAGGCGGAGCCGCGGGCGCACATCGGCGAGCCGCTCCAGGCCTATCGCGCGCTGGCCGAGCGGGAGCACCGGGCGAGCAACGCGCGTCGCCCTTCGCGGCCACCGGTCCGCCCGTGCCTGCTGATCCAGATCGAGCGCGACGGCATCGACCGCGACCTGTGCGAGGTCCGGTACTGGATCCAGCGCTGGGCACAGACCTGGCAGCCCGAGGCGAGCGTGCCGCGCACGACGTCCTTCCAGGAGGTCGAGCGGGTGATGGAGGACGCGATCCGGCACGCCGAGGCGATCTGGCAGGGACTCGACGAGGGCGCTGCCGTCGAGATCGAGCTATTGCTGCCCACCGACCTGCTGCACCTGGCCGTTGAGTGGTGGCGCACCGAGCTGGAGTCGCCCGCGCCCACACCCCTCTGTCTCGACTATCCCGTTGTCGTCCGGAGCCTCGACCGGATGCGCGCCCCCCATCGGCATCGGGTCTGGGCCGGCCGATGGCATGCCCTGTGGCAGCAACCGCCGGGCCACCGCGTGTTCTGGGGCCGGAGCCACGCGGGCGGCGACGACCTGGGCGGCTGGAACGCCCACCTGCGGGGGAACCGGGACCTGACCACGGTGGTGCTGGGTGGTCCGCCGCCGGACCCACCCGGTGGCGACGAGCTGCTGTCGGCCCTGAACGCCGGGATTCCGGTGATCCTTTGGGATCGCCGTTCCCCGCTGACCGACGAGGCCGCCGCGCTGCTGGGCCGGATCCTGGAGGGCCCGCCCGCCGAGCTGGCGCGCCGTGTCCGGACCCTGCGCATGGAGGCGGCGGAGCTCGGCCCGGACGAGCGGCGCCGGCATCCCGGACACCACCTCGCGCTGCTCTGGGACGACCCGGACCGCAACGTCTATCACGCGGATGCGGGCGGCGGCGGCATCGAGGGAGAGGCACACCCATGACAACCGTGACGCCGGAGACCCCGGGCCTGGACGGCCAGTGGCCCAACTGGTGGCATTACCACGGTGACGGCATCCCGGCGGCCGAGGAGAGCCGCACCGCACTGCCCGATCCGCCGCCGTGGCGCGCCTTCCACGGCGAACCGGTGCAGCCGCCGCCGGGAGACGACGGCGAGGAGATCGGCCGGAAGCTGGGCCGGGCGAACGTGTCTCCGCCCCGTCGCGCGGGCCAGCGCGAAGGTGACATGGTCAATGCGGCCATCCGGCTGCGGCGGCCGCTGCTCGTCACCGGGCGGCCCGGAAGCGGTAAGTCCGCGATCGCCTTCCGGGTGGCGCGGGAGCTGAAGCTGGGCCGGGTCCTGGAGTGGCCGATCACCAGCCGGACGACGCTGCGTTCCGGGCTCTACGAGTACGACGCCATCGGCCGCGCCCAGGCGGTCACCGCCGGGCCGGGCACCGACCCGCGGACCGGGGACTTCGTACGGCTCGGAGCGCTCGGCACCGGCCTGCTCGCATACGAGCGGCCCCGGGTCCTGCTGGTCGACGAGCTCGACAAGAGCGACATCGACCTTCCCAACGATCTGCTGCACATCTTCGAGAACGGGCAGTTCACGATCCCCGAGCTGGTGCGGGTGAGCCGGCGCGAGGAGCAGGTGTCGGTCTACACCGACGATCCGGGAGGCGTGGCAACCGTCCGGGACGGCCGGGTGCGCTGCCGGGCGTTCCCCATCGTGGTGATCACCAGCAACGGTGAGCGCGAGTTTCCGCCCGCCTTCCTGCGCCGCTGCCTGCGGCTGGACCTGCAGATGCCGAGCGCGGAAGACCTGGCCGCCATGGTGCGCGCGCAACTGCCCGGCACGGCCGAGGGACGATCGGACCTGATCAACGACTTCCTCAACCGGCCGGCCCACGACGCGCTGGCCCGGGACCAGCTGCTCAACGCGGTCTATCTCACCGACTCCGGGGCGTACGCCCAGGAAGGGGAGGCCTGGCAACGGCTCATCACCGACATCTGGCATTCCCTCTCCCAGGAGCGATGATCATGGGCGGGCCGGACTCGGAACGGGCGCGCACGCCACCGGGCGGGCCCGCGCCGGACTGGCATCACATCGCGGACGCGGTCTGGCTGGCAGCCACGATGGGCGAGTACGAAAGCCCTCGGACACAGCCGGCGGCCCCGGACCCGGAGGCCGCACCCGCCGAGATCGCGGACCGCACCGGCCTGACCGGCTCCGGGCCGGCCGACCGGCCGACACGTCCACCGCCGCCCCCGGACGAGCCACGCGCAGCGGCGCAGCCGTCCCGCCGGCAGCTCGCCACCGGGCACGCCGAGATCGACGACACCGGCGACCCCTCGCTGCTGGCCGCCCTCCCGGCGGGCCAGTTGCTGGCCAGGGCGCTCAAACCGTTCCAGCGGAAGGTCAGCTCGGCCACCGACGCCGAGCCGGACGAGGAGGCCACCGCCGACTTCGCGGCTGACTCCGGAGTCTGGCTCCCGCGCTTCCGGCCGGTGCAGGACCGGTGGCTCGGCCTGACTCTGATCGTGGACGACACGCCCTCCATGGCGGTGTGGCGCCCCACCGCCGCGGCCTTCCGGGTGATGCTGGAGAGGCACGGCGCGTTCCGCGGTGTGCGCACCTTCCTCCTGTCCAGCCCCGGCGGATCACCGCGACTGCGCGGTCCCACGGGTGGCACACGCAGCCCCGCGGAGTTGCTGGACCCGGCGCGCCGGCAGATCTTCCTGGTGGTGACCGACGGGATCAGCTCGCTGTGGCGCACATCGGCGATGGACCAGCTGTTGCGGCTGTGGGGTGCCTCCGGGCCCTTGGCGATCGTCAATCCCTTTCCGCAGGCTCAGTGGCGACGTGGCAACCTGACACCCCGCCGGTGCCGGATCCGCGCCCCGCGGGCCGCGGCACCGAACACCGCCTTGCAGGTGCACCACGCCGAGCTGTCCAATCCGCTCGACCCGCCGTACCCGCGGGATGCGCTCGCGGTGCCCGTGCTGGAGCTGAGCCACCGCTGGATGCGCTGGTGGACGACGCTGGTCACCGGCCCGCCGACGTGGCTGGACGCACTGATCCACCCCGTCGGCCCGAGAGCCCGGCCGGAGGCGGACGATGTCCCCCGGCCCGGCGCCGCGGCCGCCGTGCGCCGCTTTCAGCGCGTCGCGTCGCCCCTGGCGTTCCGGCTGGCCACGCTCCTCGCGGCCGCGCCGCTGGAACTGCCGTTGCTGCACCGCCTCCAGCGAACCCTGCTGCCCGAATCGGTCCCGGCCGACCTCGCCGAACTGCTGACCAGCGACCTGGTGCACGTGACCAACGAGGCGGGCACGGCCCTCGAGTTCGATCCGGACGTACGCGAAACCCTCCTCGGGTGTGCCACTCGTGCGGACTCTGCCCGGGTTCTGCAGGCGATCGCCGCCCATCAGCGGCATCCTGGAACCACGGGCCTGGCCCTGGCTCGCACGCTGACCGCCGCGGAGACGGCCTGGGAACCGCAGGTCACCAGAGAGACGTTGGCGATGGCCCGGATCGAACTGGCCGTGCTGAACGCACTCTCCGGCCCGTACGTCGCCCGGGCACGCCGGCTGCGGAACGCGATCGCCGCGGTCGAGCAGGGACGAGAGCCACAAGCGGAGTCCCCTTCCCCCTCCACTGACGGGGACCCGCAGCCCGATCGCACAGAGAGGAACGGTGAGCCCATGCCCAGTCAACCGGACCTGCCACTCCCCGGCGACACGCCGACCGGGCAGCCGACCGCTCCACCGCCGGCCAAGAACATTCCAGGCGGGCCGATACTGGCCGTCGACAGCGCTCTGGAGTCGCTGCACGAGATGTTCGGTGGCCAGGCACCGACTGCCGGCCCCAAGGTGTGGGGCAACGTACCCATCCGCAACCCCGTGTTCACCGGGCGCCGCGCGCTGCTCGAGCAACTCGAGCGGAGGTTGCGGACGCAGAGCGTGACCGCGGTCCTGCCGCAGGCGCTGCACGGTGAGGGCGGCGTGGGTAAATCCCAGATCGCCATCGAGTACGCGTACCTTCACCGCGACGAGTACGACCTGATCTGGTGGATCCCGTCCGAGCAGCCCGCGCAGATCCTGGCCTCGCTGATCGAACTGGGCAACCGGCTGGGCCTGGACATCGGCAACGAGGTGAGCACAGCGGTACCCCGGGTCCGTGCGGCGCTGCGGGCCGGTACCCCGCACAGCAAGTGGCTGCTGGTCTTCGACAACGCCGAGACGCCCGAGACGGTACGCGACTACTTTCCCGAGTCGGGGACGGGAAAGGTGCTGATCACGTCCCGCAATCAGGCGTGGAACAAGCTCGCCGAGTCCCTCGAGGTCGACGTCTTCACCCGGCAGGAGAGCATCCGGCTGCTCAAGCGCCGGAATCCGGAGCTCGACCAGGCTGATGCCGACCGCCTTGCCCAGGCGCTCGGCGATCTCCCGCTGGCGATCGAGCATGCCGCGGCCTGGCTGCTCGCCACCAGTATGTCGATCGGGGAGTACCTGCGGCTGCTCAACGAGAAGCGGGCTGAACTGACGGCGCCGGATCTGGCCACCGGGTACGAGATCCCGGTCGCGGCCGCCGCGAACGTGGCGCTCGACCGTCTGGCCCTGGAGAACCCGGCGGCGCTGCAACTGTTGCAGGTCTGTTCGTTCTTCGCGCCGGAGCCGATCGACCGCTTCCTGTTCGAGGGCGTACGCGGCGTCGGTACCGAGGTGGCCGCCGAGCTGGACGAGGCGTTCCAGAACCCCACCCGCCTGAGCCAGGCCATCCGCGACATCCAGCGCTACGTGCTCGCCCGGGTGGACCACCAGGCCAACACCCTGCAGCTGCACCGCCTGGTACGGCGCGTGCTCCAGGACAGCATCCCCGCCGACCGGCGCCTGAAGATCGAGCACATCGCGCACATCCTTCTGGCCGGCGGAAAACTCGGCGATCCCAGCGACTCCGAGCAGTGGCTGCCCTACCAGTCCCTCGCCTCGCACCTGACCGCCTCCAACGCGTCCAGCTGTGAGGACGACTGGGCGCGGGTGCTGGTGCTCAAGCTCATGCGGTACTTCTTCTACTGGGGCGACTACCCCAGCGGCCGCAAGCTGGCCACCGACGTCTACAACGACTGGCGCGAGCGGCTCGGCGAGGGCTACTCACAGACGCTGGAGGCGGCGAAGTGGCTCGGCTACTACGCCTGGATCGAGGGTGACTTCCCGACCGCGGAGCAGATCTGGCGCTCGGCCCTCGACCAGTACCGCGAGACTGCGGGGCCCAACGACGAGGGCACCATCGACGCGATGAACATGGTGGGTATCGCGCTGCGGACGAACGGTCAGTTCTCCGCCGCACGCGACATCGACCTGGAGGCGTTCGAGCGGGCGCGGCGGAGCCTCGGCGAGGATGATCCGGCCACCTTGGCGGCGGCGCACAATCTGGGCATCAGCCTGCGGCTGACGGGCGAGTTCCGCACCGCACGGGAAATCGACGCCGACACCTATCAGCGCCGGGTGGCCGCACTCGGCAGCGACAGCCCGGAGACACTGCGCACGCTCAACAACCTGACCATCGACCAGCGAGAATGCGGGGAGTACATCAACTCACGCCACTGGGTCGAGCAGCTCTACGAGCGGTACACGAACAAGTACGGCACCGGGCACCTGGAAACCATCCGGATCGCCCGGAACCTGGCGGTGGCCCGGCGGCGGGCCGGCGACCACGAGAACGCCTACAAACTGGCCGAGGACACGATGAACCGGTTCCAGGACCGGTTCGGCGTCAATCACCCGGATGCCATCGCCGCCACTCTCGACTTCGCGGTGGACGTACGGGAGACGGGCGATCTCGCACGCGCCCGCACACTCGCGACGGAGACGATCGACGCGTACAACGCGACCCTGAGCACCGATCATCCGTACACGTTGTGCGCCCGCACCAACCTCGGCATCGTTCTGCGGCTCATGGGCCGGACGGCGGAGGCCGTCACGCACCACCAGGCCGCCTTCGACACGCTGACCCGGGTGCTGGGCCCGAACCACATGCTGACGATCACCTGCGGTATCAACCTGGCCAGCGCACTGGCGGCCACCGGCGACCATCGGGCGGCACACGACCTGGACGCGGCGATGCTGCGCCAGGCGGACCAGTTCATCGGCCCGGAGCACCCCTCCACGCTGGCTTGCTCGCTCAACCTCGCCTTCGACCTGGCCGCGCTCGGATCTCAGGAGGAGGGCACGACCCTGTTCGACAACACGATCAACGCTTACATCCGCGTTCTCGGCGCTCACCATCCCGCCATCGCCGCCGCCCGCGACCGGGCCCGGGCGAACTGCGACGTGGACCCGATGCAGTTCTGACCGGGAGGCGCTAGCGCCTGTCGACCACGGGTGCGAGCCACGTCGCCACGTCGGGCGGCGGTGGCGTGTGCCCGGCCGCCCTGAGCTCGGCGCAGACAGCCCGCACCAGATCGGGCCGGTGGGCCAGCACCCCGGCCGCCGGGGTGTCCGCCGAGCTGAGTGCCAGACCGACCCAGGCCCGCGCCTCGTCGTCGGCCGGCGCGCCCAGGCCGGCGGGGACGCCGGGCTGGGCACCGAACCAGGAGAGGAACGCCGACCGCGCGGCGGCGGAATCACCCTGGACGAGCGCGTTCTCGCCGGCCGAGACCTGGTCACCGGGCGGCTTCGGCGCGCCTCGTCCCTCCGCGGTGACCGAGCGCCTGGTGACGGCCGGCATGCGCTGGTTCCAGCGGAGGCTCGGATGGACGGCCAGCCGCGCGGGCCCGGGCACCGTGGGCGCCGATGCCTGGGCGGTGAGCCAGCCCTGGGCCAGAGCCTCGACCTCTCGCGGCTCGGGGTGGAAGTGCCGGAGCCGCCAGCCGATCTGGTGGCTGTCGGCGGTGAGCGTGGCCAGGCCGGCGATCGCCGGGTCGACGGGCTCGCCGGTCCACTTCGTCATGCTGTCTCGCAGCATCGTGAAGAAGTGGCGCCCCTGCTCGGTCAGGCCGGGGGCGGCCAGCGCCTGCCGCAGGGAGTCCTGCATCTGGCGATGCGCGTAGGCGAACTCGAACTGGGCATGCTGAGCATCCGCGCCGGTGGTGGCGCGCGCACGTTCCTGCCAGAAGCGAGCGATCCCGTAGAACGCGTACACGCCTTGGACGAGGCCGGGCAGCGGGCGCGGATCGTCGCGCCAGGGCGCGTAGTAGAGCGTCCCGTCGTCCGCGGTGGTGAGCTGCAGCAGATGGAGCAGACCGCCGAGAGTGATGTGCTGATACTCGTGTACCAGCGACACCGCCAGGGTCACCGCGTCCGGAGGCTCGGAGACCATGACGCTGCCGAAGGCCTCGCCGTTCGACGCGCTGCGCGTGTCCCAGCCCTGCTCGTGCTTGAGCGGCGCCAGCGTCACGAAGCCGTCGACCATCGCCTCCGCCGACGACCGGTGGTCGCGGCACAGCAGTTCCCACGCCTCGGTCAGCAGCTCACTCCAGCGGGAGAAGGCTTCGGCGTCGAGCCGGGCGGCGGCGACCGGATCGGCGAGGTCCCGGAACGGGTCCAGGTCGTCGAGGCAGACGGTCAGCGGTAGATCACCGCCGACCGTCACCCGCCGAAGTGCCCACCAGCCGATGCCGGCGCCGTCCGGCTCGATGTCGGTCTCGTCGTCCGGCACCAGCAACTCATGATCGCCCGCCGTCAACCGGATCCGGCCGCCCTCGGTGCTCGCCTCGACGAACGTGTGGGAAGCCGGGCCGGGAAGCCGGGCCAGTCCAAGGGTCACGAGCATGACCGCACCGTCGCGGGCCGGGAGCGGGGTCGACCAGGAGAGGCCGGCCCGGGCGGCCGCAAGCAGTGCGAAGGAGTACAGAGTCGCGAGGTCGCGCCAGAGCGGGGCGCCGCTGCGAGCGCCGCCACGGAGGCGGCGAAGGGCATAGGCGCAGCCGCCACCCACGCCGGGGTCGAGCAACAGAGCGTTGACGGCTTCGGGCGCCGCATGCCATGCCGCCTTCAGCACGTCCCGGACCGCGCTCACCGGTGGCAGGTGCTCGGTGAGCGAGTCGTCCTTCTCGATCGTCTCCATCAGCGTTCTGACGAGCAGAAAGCGACGGCTGCGCTCGGTCTCCCAGAAGAAGCGGGTTATCTCCGAGGATCCTTCACCGGAAGCCAGCGTGGACAGCCACTCACTCGGCATGCGGTGCCGCGTGAGATCCCGCGGTTCCCGGTTCGAATCCATCAGAAATCGGTGTCTTTCCCTGGTGACGGTTCGGCGGACGTCGGATCAGTGAGCCATTTTCAACCTGGCATCGGGCCCGATGCCTGCCGGGCCGTTGTCCAGCGCCGGCAAGCGAGGCCCTCGCCACGTTGAAAAAGGCTCAGTCAGAGCGACGATCAGTCAGCGCGACCGGGCGGGCCGCTGCCCAGGTTGATCCGCGGCCGTTCCACCTGACTGAGGAGGATCTCTTTGAAGGGTTCCAAAGCGTCCCGCTGTTGCGGGCGCAGCTCGTCGAAACCCAGCCCGCGCAAGTCAGGTAGGTCGGTGTCGACCCCGTCCGGCCACTCGTCCAAGGCCCAGTCCTTCTCGCGCGAGAGGTTCGCCAGAGGTGAGGGAATCGCGCACTCCCACACTTCTTACGAATATGTCTCAAATCGGACAAATCGGATTCTTTCAGATCTTACCATGCGGTGTGTTACAGCGCTCTCTGAACGCCACGGAACCGCACAGGGCAGGGACGATATCAGTCACCGAGCCGGAGATGAAAGGTGGCCACGGACGGCGTACGCGCGGACGTCCGCGCGGGGCGGGAAAGCGTCACCGCAAACGGCGCGGAACGGACTCGTGCACGGCCGGAATTGTTCGCGTTCGCCGTGGCACGGGCCGCATCGCCGGGGAACTCCCGCTGGGCGGCCCATACCGCGATACGTATCCTCGACGACGGGTCATTCCGCTACCGACTCCCGGTGCCTTAGGTGAGCGTTCACACGCAAGTTCTGCCGCTCTGCGCGGTGCCGCTCCCGTACCCCGCAGGAATTGAGGTACAACGTGACGATGAATGACACGGATGCACGCCCGGCCGGTGTGCGCGAAGCGATCGACCAGGGCCGCACGACGCTTGGGATCGAGTTGGGGTCGACCCGGATCAAGGCCGTGCTGACCGGCCCGGACCATGCGGCGATCGCGGTCGGCAGCCACGACTGGGAGAACCAGTTCGTCGACCGGACCTGGACGTACTCGATGGGCGACGTCTGGTCGGGCCTGCAGGCGTGCTTCGCCGCGCTGGCCGAGGACGTGCGGCGCCGTCACGGCACCGAGCTGCGGACCACGGGCGCGCTCGGTGTCTCGGCGATGATGCACGGCTACCTGGCGTTCGACGCGGACGGCGAGCTGCTGACGCCGTTCCGCACCTGGCGCAACACCAACACCGGTGACGCGTCCGAGCAGCTCAGCAAGCTGTTCGGCTACAACGTCCCGCACCGCTGGAGCATCGCCCACCTGTACCAGGCCGTGCTGAACGGCGAGGAGCACCTGGGCCGCCTCGCCCACCTGACCACCCTCGCCGGATACGTGCACTGGAAGCTGACCGGCCGCCAGGTGCTCGGTGTCGGTGACGCCAGCGGCATGTTCCCGATCGACATCGCCACCGGCGGCTACGACGCGCGGCGGCTGAGCCAGTTCGACGACCTGGTCGCCGGGCGTGGCCTGTCGCTGAAGCTGGGGGAGCTGCTGCCGGCCGTGCTTCCCGCCGGTGAGGCGGCGGGCACGCTGACCGAGGCCGGGGCGACGTTGCTGGACCCCAGCGGCACCCTGCAGCCGGGTGCCACGCTGTGCCCGCCGGAGGGTGACGCGGGCACCGGCATGGTGGCCACCAACTCGGTGGCCCGGCGCACCGGCAACGTCAGCGCCGGCACCAGCATCTTCGCGATGATCGTGCTCGACGGTGAGCTGAGCCGGGTGCACCCGGAGATCGACCTGGTCACCACGCCGGCCGGTGATCTGGTGGCGATGGTGCACTGCAACAACGGCGCCAGCGAGCTGAACGCGTGGGCGGGCCTGTTCGCCGAGTTCGCCACGGCGCTGGGCGCCGGGCGAGACAGCTCCACCGTCTTCGAGGCTCTGTTCCGGTCCGCGCTGGAGGGCGCGCCTGACGGCGGCGGCCTGATGGCCTTCAACAACCTCTCCGGGGAGCCGATCACCGGGCTGCACGAGGGAAGACCGCTTTTCTTCCGTACGCCGGGAAGCGACCTTACCCTCGCCACGTTCATGCGCACCCAGCTCTACGCCGCCCTGGCCACCCTGCGCATCGGCATGGACGTGCTCCAGAAGGCCGAGTCCGTGCGGCTGGACCGGATGTTCGCGCACGGCGGCCTGTTCAAGACCGAGGGCGTGGCGCAGCGCCTGCTCGCCGCCGCGATCAACACGCCGGTCTCGGTCGGTGACCTCGCCGCCGAGGGCGGCGCCTGGGGCATCGCCGTCCTCGCCGCGTTCGTGACCGGCCGGCGGCCCGGGCAGAGCCTCGACGACTTCCTGACCACCTCGGTCTTCGGCGACGCCCGGCTGGACACGGCCGAACCCGATCCGGCCGACGTGGCGGGCTTCGACGCCTTCATGGAGCGCTACGTGGCCGCGCTGCCGGTGCAGAAGGCGGCCGTCGACAACAGCTGACCGGGGCGGTGGTGCCGGGCAGTGGTGCCGGCACCACCACACCTGCCGAGTCGTGTTCACGACGGCACGCTGGGTGAGCATCGGGGTACGGTCGCCGTGCCATCGACGCCTATCCCGGGGGACGGCATGAGTGCCACCAGCGCAGCCACCGATGACACCGCGATCCGCCTGCTGCGCAAGCACCTGGGCGAACGCCTGATCGTGGCCGGCGACGGCGCGTTCGCCGGGGCCCGGCGGGTCTGGAACGCCGCCGTGACCAGCCGTCCGGCCGTGATCGCCCGCTGCGCGGACGCGGCCGAGGTCAGTCTCGCGGTGAGTGCGGCGGCCGATGCCGGACTGCCCCTTTCGGTACGGGCGGGCGGGCACGACTGGGCCGGCCGCGCCCTGCGCGACGGCGGCCTGGTCGTCGACCTCACCGGCATGCGGGGTGCCCACGTGGACACCGCCGCCCGGACCGTCACCGTCGGCGGCGGCGCGACGGCAGCCGACCTGCTCGCCGTCACCACCCCGCACGGCCTGGTTGCCGCCACCGGCGTGGTCAGCTCGGTCGGCATGGCCGGGCTCACGACCGTCGGCGGCTACGGCGGGCTGATCGGCCGGGCCGGGCTCGCCCTCGACAACCTGCTGGACGCCGACGTCGTCCTCGCCGACGGCTCGACCGTGAAAGCTGGGCCGGACGGTGACAGCGAGTTGTGGTGGGCGCTGCGCGGTGGCGGCGGCAACTTCGGTGTGGTGACCCGCCTGCGCTACCGGCTGCACGAACTGCCGGCCGTGCTCGCCGGCATGCTGATGTTCCCGTTCGAGGAGTCCGCCGCCGTCCTCGCCGGCTACGCCGAGATCGTCGCGGAGGCTCCGGACGAGCTCACCGTCATGTGCGGGTTCCTGCCCGGCCCGGACGGCCGGGCGCTGCCGTTCCTGTGCCCGTTCTGGTCCTCCGGTGACCTGGCCGCCGGCGAGCGGGCGGTGGCCCGGCTGCGGTCGCTCGGGCACCCGATCGTGGATCAGGTGGGACCCGTGCCGTACCCGGCCGCGCTCGCGATGTTCGACGGCAACATCTCCGACCGCAACTCCTACCTGCTGCGCAGCCGCTGGTTCCCGGAGATGTCGCCGATTGCCGCGGACGCGCTGATCGCCGGGGCCGCCGCGCTGCCGTCGCCGTACTCGGCACTGATCGTCAACCGGTTCCACGGCGCGGCGGCCCGGGTCGACCCGGCCGCCACGGCTTTCGCGCTGCGCACCCCGCACCAGGTGGCCGAGGTGATCGCGGTGTGGACGCCCGGTGAGACGCCGGAGCGGCACCGGGCGTGGGCCGGCTCGGTGGTGACGGCACTGGACCCGATCGCGCTGCCCGGCGGCTACCCCAACCTGCTCGGTCCCGAGGAGGACGAGCGGGCCCGCGCGTCGTACGGTGCGAATCTGGACCGGTTGCTGAGGGCCAAACGCCGTTACGACCCGGGCAACGTCTTCGCCTCCGCGGTGCCCGCCCTGATCGGCTGAGCCGTCCCGCCATGAGATGACATTGACTCGCGTGAATGCTCCTTGCACGCTCGGGTCATGTCGACCTCACCTTCCGCAACCAGACCATCCGGCAGACGGCTGCTGGTGGCCGTCACCGTCACGGCCGCCATGACCCTGGCCGGCCTGCTCACCGTCACCGACGCGCAGGGCAGCACCGCCACACCCCGCGCCGGCGCCGTGCCGGGCGGCGCCATGCCTGGTGCCGCCCTGCCTGGTGCCGCCCTGCCGGGTGCCGCCCTGCCGGGTGCCGCCGTGGCGTCCGGCTCGGCGTCACCGAGTTTCACGATGCCCACCCCGTCCAAGTCGCCGCAGCCACCGACGGCACCGACCGGCCTCACCGCCACCTCGGTCACGGCGAACTCCGTGACGCTGAGCTGGACCGCCTCGCGGCCCGGCTGCTGTGGCGTCGAGGGCTACGACGTCGTCTGGAGCCAGGCGTTCGACGACGTGTACCGGCTCACCAAGGTCGGCAACGTCACCACCGTCACGATCCCGAACCTCTCCCCCGCGACGCAGTACAGCTTCCGGGTCTCCGCGTTCGACGACGTCGGCCACTACTCGGCGTCCTCCGAGACGGTCACCGTGGTCACCCCGCGCTCCGACACCGGTGACACCACACCGCCGCAGGCACCGTCCGGGCTGACGGTCACCGCGGAGACACCGGCGAGCGCCGATCTGAGCTGGTCACCGTCAACCGACAACGTGGGTGTGACCGGCTACAACGTGTACTGGTTCGACGGCTGGTTCAGCTCGCGCCTGGTGGCGACGGTCACCGGGACGTCGTACACCGCGGCACTGACCGCCACCCGCAACGTCTTCTACGTCCGGGCCCGCGACGCCGCCGGCAACGTGTCGATCGCCTCGAACACGGTGACCGTGAACTCCACCAGCCCGACGAGCGGCCCGCCCTCCAGCCAGCCGCCGCCCCCACCCGCCTGCCGGGTGAGCTACGAGAACACCGCACAGTGGAACCGCGGCTTCGTGGCCTCGCTGACGATCACGAACACCGGAGCCGTGCCGGTCAGCGGCTGGACGGCCGGGTTCTCCCTCGCCGGTGACCAGCGGGTGACGTCGGCCTGGAACGCCTCGTACGCCCAGGACGGCACCGCCGTGACCCTGCGCAACGTGAACTGGAACGCCTCGATCGCCCCGGGCGCGAGCCGCACCGTCGGCTTCCAGGGCACCTGGACGGCTCCGGCACCCGCGCCGACCGCGTTCACGCTCAACGGCCTGCCCTGCACCACCGGCTGACCTCGCGGGCCCGGCGCTAGCGGGCGGCCGCGTCCGTGCTGGCGCGGATCTCCAGCCGGTGCCGGACGACGATGGTCCGCGGCGCGCTTTCCTGGGCGCCGCGGTCCAGCCGCGTGGTCAGGCAGTCCAGCGCCGCCCGCGCGATCGCCGCCTTGTCCGGTGAGATGGTGGTCAGGGGCGGGTTCGCATACCTGCCGTCCTCGATGTCGTCGAAGCCGGCCACCGCGAGATCGGCCGGCACCCGCAGCCCTCGCTCCACGGCGGCGTGCATGGCGCCGAGGGCCAGCTGGTCGCTGAAGCAGAAGACGGCGTCGCACCGCGTACCGGAATCCAGCAGGTGCCGCATCGCCACCGCACCGTCGGCGCGGTGCAGCCGGTCGACCGGAATCTCCAGTTCTGGGCCGGGCGTCAGCCCGGCCTCGGCCAGCGCCTGCCGGTAACCCTCGATCCGGCGTGCCGCCGTGGCGTTGTGCAGGTGGGGCTGCGGGCCGATCGCGGCGATCCGGGTGCGCCCGAGACCGAGCAGGTGCCGGGTCATCTCGCGGGCCGCGGCGACGTTGCCGGCCACCACGTGGTCGAGCCGCCCGTCGGCGTCCTGCTCACCGAGCAGCACCAGCGGCGCGGCGCCGGGGTCGCGGCGCAGCTCGGCCGGGGACAGGCCCCAGGGACTCATGATCAGGCCGTCGACGACCTGGCCCCGCACGCCGTCGAGCAGCTCCCGCTCGCGGGCCGGGTCGCCGCCGGTCTGCTGGACCAGCAGCATCAGCGCCCGGGCGTCGGCCTCGTCCGCGAAGTGGCCGGCCAGCTCGCCGAAATACGGTGTGGAGAGCTCCGGCACGACGAGCGCGACGAGTCCGGAGCGCCCGCCGCGCAGGTGGCGGGCGGCGGCGTTGGGCCGGTATCGCAATTCCTCGAGCGCGAGCTGAACCCGGGCCCGGGTCTCCGGTGCGACGAGCGCGAAGCCGGAGACCACGTTGGACACGGTCCGCACGGAGACACCGGCGCGCTCAGCGACCTCCCGCAAGGTGGCACTCATGGGTGGCAGCCTATCCCTTGCAACGTGGCATGCAACGTTGCAACATGGGGAGTATGACAACTTCCACGGACATCGACTGGGCCGAGGCCGGCGAGAAGGCACGCACCGCCATCTACTCCGACGGCATCACCGCGCTGCCGGGTGCGTTCAGCGTCGCCTGGGCCGACGCCATGCGCGAGGACATCGAGGCCGCGTTCGCCGAGGCCATCGACCGGCCCGGCGGAGCGGTCGGCCGCGGCCCCCACCGCTACTACGTGGAGATCCACCCCGAGCAGCTGCGCGGCTTCGCCGACCTGGTCACCCACCCGTGGGTCGACGCGGTCTGCACCGCGGTGCTCGGCCCCGACTACGAGATCGTCGAGCTCGGCTTCGACACACCGTTCGCCGGCGCCGTCAACCAGCCCTGGCACCGCGACTTCCCGATGCCCGAGGTGACCCGCGCCGAGCGCCGGCTCAACTCGCTGGCGTTCAACCTGACCGCTGTGGACACCACCGACGACATGGGCCCGTTCGAGATCGCCCCGGGGACGCAGTTCGACGACGAGCCCGACTTCCACCACGGCATGTTCCCGCCGAAGACCCGGTATGAGGGCTTCGCCGGCCGCGCCGTGCGTAAATACCCCCAGCGCGGTGACATCTCCGCCCGCTCGGCGCTGACCATCCATCGTGGCACCGCCAATCACTCGCAGCTGTCCCGGCCGGTCCTGGTGCTCGGCGTCGACGCCGCCGGCGCCGGCAACAGCGACAAGCACGCGATGGCGGTCACCGAGGACTACTGGGCCTCGCTGCCGGACCAGGTCCGCGCCCACCTGCACTGCCCGGTGGTGCCGCGGCTGACCCCGATCACGCAGAAGCACACCATCGAGGGCCTGGTGATGGGCGACGCCTGACCGCGCTCACCAGCTCACCGCTCACGGCTCACAGGTCACGGGCCACGAGCTTCGCCGCTGCCGCACCGAGGTCGGTGCGAGCTTCCGCGGCCCCCGCGCACAGGCTCAGGTACGCGTCATCCGGACCGCAGCGGTTCTCGGATCGGATGATCTCGAGAGCGAGCCGGATCGTGGCGCGGATGCCGAGTGCCTCGACATAGCCGGCCACCAGCTCCGTTCCGCCGACGTCCAATTCGGCCGCCTGACGTTGGTCCCGCCCGTGCACCGCACATATCGCGGCGATCAGGGGTGCCATCGCGGCGCGGTCGTGACCGTACACGTTGAGGGCGGCGACGGCGTTGCCACGCCCGGCGAACAGCGGTACGGAGACCGACGCCGCCAGGCCCAGCCGGGGCGCCACCTCATGGAATCCGGGCCACTGCACGGTCGTGCCGATATCCGGTACGCCGACGGGAGACCCCCGATCCAAGGCGTCCAGGCACGGGCCGGCACCGTCGGAGTACTGCGCCGCGTCGACGGCCCGGATCAGGTCGTCGCTCACCGCCACGGTGGTATAGGCCTTGCCGCGCAATGCGGTAACAGATGCATATGCCGCGACAGCGACCCGTTCGACGGTGAGGTTCGCGATCGCCGCCAGCTGAGCGTCCACATCCGGCGAGTGATCCGGCGTGCCCGCCAGGGCCATCATGGCGGTCACCAGGGCGCCGTCCGCCGGTGGGTACGGGTCGGTAGCGCGCGGCGACTCTGCCATCTCTTCTCCCGGTGCCGATCGATGAGGCGCCGGGATACCCGTTCCGGACCGGATCACTCCGCTGGTCCCCGGTCAGTGGTCCTGCTGGTCCCAGGAGCGCAGTTCCTCGTCGATCTCCCCCCGGCCGATCGCACGTTCCCGCTCGTCCGCCTGCCGGTCTCGCCGGTCGGCGGTCCGGTCACGCTCATCGGCCAGGGCGGCGCGCCGCACCTCATCGGCCTCACGCTGATCGGCCCGGCTCTCGCGGTCGTCCTGCGCCTCGGATCGCCGGTCCATGCCGCGTTCCCGGGCACCGGCATCGGCCGCCCGGTCACCGATGTGCCGATCCCGCAGAGTCGCCCTGCTCATCCGGGTCTCGAAGTCGATATCACGCTGGTCGGCCACATCGTCGCGGTGCACGGCGAGCAGTTCCCTGTCCGCGACGAGCAGTTCCCTGTCGGCGGCGAGCAGTTCCTTGTCCGTGACGAGCCTCTCCCGCTCCGCGACGAGCCTCTCCCGCTCCGCAACGAGCCTCTCCCGCTCAGACACGCGGTGCTCCCGGCGGCTCAGCTCGGCGGACTCTTCGCTGCGTTCCACAACCTGAATGTTAGTCACCGGCGTTCCCGGCCGCATGAGCCGACCGCGTGGATGTCACCCGCGCCGGCATCGTCCGGCGGGGAATCAGACCGCCGCGGGCCCCGTGGACCCGCGGACGACGAGCTCGGTGGCCAGCTCCACGTGCAGGGCGTCGAGCTCGTGCCGCTCCAGGAGCCTCGACAGCAGCGTGACGGCCATCCGGCCCATCTCCGCCAGGGGCTGGCGCACCGTGGTGAGCATCGGCTGCATCGCACGGCTGACGTCGATGTCGTCGAATCCCGCGATCGACACGTCGTCCGGCACCCGCAGGCCCCGTTCGCCGGCCGCGCGCGTCGCTCCGACAGCCATCTTGTCGTTGAACGCCACGATCGCGGTCGGCCGGTCGGCGACGTCGAGGAGTTCCCGCGCGGCGTGGTAGCCGTTCTCCTCGTTGGGTTCGGGGACGAAGCGCATCAGCTCGGGGGCCGGCAGCAGTCCCATCTCGGCGAGCGGGGCGACGTACCCGGCGAGGCGGTTGTCGTTCACCAGCCACTCGCGGGGCCCGCCGATGATGCCCACCCGGCGATGGCCGAGCTCGACCAGGTGTGTCATCAGCGCGCGGGCACCGGCGAAGTGGGCGGCGGACACCGCCACCACGTCGCGCGGTGGCGACACCCGGGGGTCCACCACGACGAACGGGAAGCGCCGGTCCCGCAGGGCCGTCAGCGCCGAGGCCGGCTCCGGCGGGAGGATGAGGATCGCCGCGTCGATGCCGGGCCGGTCGGGCAGGCTGCTGAGCACGTCGCTGTTGCGCGCCGCCTCGCCGGCGTTGAGCACGACGCTGAAGCCGTGGAGCTCGGCCGCCTCGGCGACCGACGACACGATCAGCCCGAAGTAATCGGTCAGCACATACGGGCAGCGCAGGTAGACCACGCGGGACGTCGCCTGCCCGCCCTTCTGGCCGGCGGCCTCCAGCACCTTCTGCCGGGTGTGCTCGGCGACGTTGGCCTGACCGTTGAGCGCCCGGGAGACCGTGGCGATCGACAGGCCGGTCTGGGCGGCGAGATCCCGAACCGACGCTCGTCTCACAACGCTCCCAGCTCCCTGTTCACTGCCGCCATCACCGCGGTTCACCGCCGCCGATACCGCGGTTCCACCGCCGCCATCACCGCGCCGAGCATAACGGCGGGCCCGCACCACCGGGAACGGCGGTGCGGGCCTGGGGAAGCCGTACGATCACGGACCGCTGGTGAGGTACGTGACCTGGTGCCCGGTGTTGACCGCGGCACCGGTGTTGTTGATGACCCGGCTGATCGTGCCGGTGCCGCCCAGCGACACGGTCACCATGTTGCGGAACTGCACGCCCGGCTTGACCGGCACCTCGAAGGCCCGGGCGTTGACCACCGACGGGTTGACGTTGAAGTAGGCGTAGGAGCCGAGGCCCCAGGCCTGGTGGTTGTTGACCGAGTCGGCGACCTTGTACGCCGCCCACCCCTGCGTCGACCCGTTCATGTAGGCGGCCTGGTTCGGCGGGTCGTACGGCATCTCGTTCTGATAGAAGTACGTGCGCCCGTTCTCGCCGTTCCAGATGGTCTGGTACTTCTGGTAGTGCTCGACGAACAGCCCGTAGAACGTGACGTCGTCACCGTTGACGGTCAGCCCGTTGTCGGCCGTGTTGATGTTCCAGCCGACCGTTCCGCCGTTGCCGTGGTCGGCACGCCAGATCCAGGTGTGGTCGCCGATCACGTCGTCGCTGTTGATCAGCAGGCTGGTGGTGGCCTTGCCGGCGATCGCGCCGCCGATGCGGAAGAACACGTCGTGCAGCGAGGTCGGGTTCGCGGCGTGGTCGGTGGCCGAGCCGTTCGGGCCGACCTCCATCAGCACCGGCGAGTTCGTGGTGCCGGCGTCGAAGAGGACACCCGCGACCTTCACGCCGTCGACGTCGGCGACGCGCATCGCGACGACACCGTTCTGCGGTACGAACGTGGCAAGTCCCAGCCCCAGCACGACCGTGTTCGGGCGGGTCACGTTGATGGTCTGGTTGATGTTGTAGACGCCCGGCGTCACCAGCAGGTTCTTGCCGGCGGCCAGCGCGGCGTTCATGTTCGCCGCGTTGTCACCCGGGCGGACGATGTAGAAGTCGCTCAGCGAGATCGACTCACCGGCGGGGTTGCCGTTCGCCCAGGTGGTGCCGGCCGAGTTGCGGCGCAGCGCCGGGACGAAGACGCGGTAGGCGCCCGCCGAGTCGACGTAGAGGTACGGCTTCTCCCGGACCACCGGCGCCTGCCCGATGGTGGTGTACGGCGGGCTCGGGAAGCTGTTGGCCGGTGCGCCCTGCACGCCGACGAAGACCTGGTTCCAGTTGGAGCCGGTCCAGCTGCCGATCTGCGAGTTACGGGTGATCCACTGCTGCTGCGACCCGGAGTTGATCTGCCCGTCCACCTTGGTGTCGGACATCCAGCCGCCGGAGGACCAGCCGCCGTCGGAGAGCGCCAGGTTGCCGCGCACGTGCATGCGCCGGTAGGGGGCGGCCTGCGACACCGACCACCGGTCCGCGCCGCCGGTCGGGTTGACCGCCAGGCCCTCGGCGGCACGCCAGAAGTTCTGGGTGGCGTTCTGCGAGCCGTCCGGCCACCAGTCGGCCTCCACGTGCACCCGGCCGTTGATGACCGTCTGCCCTGGGGTGAGGCCCAGCCCGGCGACCTGGGTGAAGAACCCGACGTTGGCGTCGGCGCTGTAGGTGCCCGGCTTGAACAGCAGGGCGAACCGCTGCTGCCCGAACTGGTTGGTCACCTGCTGGTTGAAGACCGTGTTGAGGCGGTTCTGGATCGTCGAGGCGGACATCGACGGGTCGAACACCGACACGTTCGGGCCCAGGTCCGGGTTGGTCACCGGCGTACCCGGGTTGGACGGTGTGGTCGGCGGGGTGGTCGGGGGCGTACCGCCACCGGTCAGCGTCCACCGCTGGTTGTCAGTGCCGCCGCACGCCCAGATCTGCAGGCGGGTGCCGTCGGCCGTACCGCGCTCGCGCACGTCGAGGCACTTGCCGCTGGCCTGGTTGACCAGCGCGCCACCGGCGTTCAGCGACCACTTCTGGGTGGCCACCGCGTCGACGCAGGACCACATGTGCACGGTGCCGCCGTCGGCGGTGGAGTTGTTCGCCACGTCGAGGCACTTGCCCTGCGACTGGACCGTACCGTTGTCGGCGAGGGTCCAGGTCTGGCTGGGTACCGTGCTGTAACAGGTCCAGATGTGCACCGCGGCACCGTCGGCGGTGGAGTTGTTCGCCACGTCCAGGCACTTGCCGCTGGCCGCGCCGACGAGCGAGCCGGCCGAGGCGGCGAAGGCGCTGGTGATGCCGGCCAGGCTGAGGCCGGCGACCACGACGCCGGACAGGCCGACGGCGAAGATCTTGGGGCGTAAGCGGCGGCGCCGCGGGGATGCGGGCATCGGGGACTCCCTTTTTTGGAACGGGCCTTTTTCGGTACGGACGAACAGCTTTTTCGTACGGAGGAGCTGCGCCGGGAGCCGTCGGGGATCACGGTTCCGGGCGCCCGCGGGTGCCGCCGGACTGTGGGCGGCGCCGCCGTAACGCTACGAAACACCGTTACAGATAAGAGTGTCAACAGTTTCCAGTTCCGGAACGCGATGCGGCGTAGATGCCAGTTCCGGAACCTCAACTTGCTGAGTTGATGTTGACACTCTCCGATGTAACGGTGTTTCGTTTCCGTTACGGCGCCGGAACTGCGCCGCACCTTCGAAGAGGGAGACACGTCGTGACAGCACGCCGCCGGGTGGCGACCTTCGCCGCCGCCACGATGACGGTGACCGCCGGTCTGGCCGGTGTCATCAGCACGGCCGGTGAGGCCGCCGCGGCCACGTCCGTGCAGGTCTACTGGAGCTCCGAGTCACGTACCGCGGGCTTCGAGCCGGTGAACGGCAACTGGTACACCAACCCCGCGACGGGCCTGGCGGGTACGCCGTACAAGCTCTCGCAGCAGGCCGACGTCCCGGTCACCGCGGCCGGCGGCACGGCGACGATCACCGCCAACACCGCTCAGCAGTACCAGAGCGTCCTGGGCTTCGGATCCTCCCTGGAGGAGTCCACGATCTACAACCTGTCCCGGATGAGCGCCACCGCCCGGGAGCGCACGCTGCGGTTGCTGGTGGACCCGCAGACGGGTGCCGGCTTCAACGTCGCCCGGATCGCCTTCGGCGCCAGCGACTTCACCAGCCGGGCGTTCTACACCTACAACGACGGCACTGCCGATCCCGGCCTGTCGCGGTTCTCCATCCAGAAGGACATCGACTACAACATCATCAGCGTGCTCAAGCAGGCGCGGGCGATCAACCCGAACCTGCTGATCTTCGCCAGCGTGTGGAGCCCGCCCGCGTGGATGAAGTCGAACAACAGCCTGATCGGCGGCAACCTGCTCGACCAGCACGTGCCCACGCTCGCCGCCTACTACCGCAAGGCGGTGCAGGCGTACGCCGCGCAGGGCCTGCCCGTGCACGCGGTGACCCTGCAGAACGAGCCGCTGTACTCACCGCCGGACTACCCCGGCACCCTGATCTCCGCCGACCAGGAACGCCGCCTCGCCGTCGCCATGCGCGCCGAGTTCAACGCCAACGGCGCCGGCGCCACCAAGATCTGGGCGTTCGACCACAACTTCGCGGAGGGACTTTCGTACGTCGCCGGTGTCCTCGGTAATCCGGGCAGTCCGACCGACGCCTACAACGCCGTCGACGGTCTCGCCTTCCACGACTACTCCGGCGAACCGTCGACGATGGGCCAGGTCAAGAACAGCTACCCGGCCAAGGACGTCGCGATGACCGAGCGCGCCGTCTGGGGCACCACCGGCGCCAACCGGATCGTCGACTACCTGCGCAACCACTCGATCATGTACCAGAACTGGGTCACCATGCTCGACCAGAACCGGCAGCCGGAGAAGTGGTCCGGCTCCCCCGACCCGACCATGCTGGTGCAGAGCCCGTCCAGCGCCGACACCGTGTGGGCGCTGCCGGAGTACTACCTGACCGCCCAGTTCTCCAAGTTCGTCAAACGCGGCGCCAAGCGGGTCGACACCAACAACGGCTCCGCGAGCACCGTCACCAACGTGGCGTTCCTCAACCCGGACGGCAGCCTCGTCACCGTCGTCGTCAACCGCAGCACCGCCAGTCAGTCGTTCACCCTCCGCGCCGGCGGGCAGCAGTTCACCAGCACCCTGCCGGCCAAGACCGTGGGCACCTACGTCTGGAACGACGTGAACATCACGCCCCCGGCCGGCAACACCGGCGTCCTGCGGTCCGCCGCGAGCGGCCGCTGCGTCGACGTACCCTCGGCCAACCCGGCCGACGGTGCGCGCCTGCAGATCTACGACTGCAACGGCACCGCCGCCCAGCGGTGGGAGCTCGCGAGCGACGGCTCCGTACGCTCCCTCGGCAAGTGCATGGACGCGGCCGCCGCCGGAACCGCCAACGGCACCGCGATCCAGCTCTACACCTGCAACGGCAGCGCGGCCCAGCGCTTCACCCTCAGCGCCGCCGGTGACCTGGTCAACACCGCCGCCAACCGCTGCGTCGACGTCGCCGACCGCGGCACCGCCAACGGCTCCCTGCTGCACCTCTGGGACTGCACCGGCGCCGCCAACCAGAAGTGGACGCGGGCCTGATGTCCCGGTGCGGGCCCTCCGGCCGAGGGCCCGCACCGCCGCAATCGCATTGCCACGGCACCGGCGGGCGGCAAAGCTGTCAGATCATGAAGCCGCCTGAGATGATTCCCGCCGGTGACGTCGTGCTGAGGCGGTGGGACCCGGCCTGGGTGGACGAGGCCACCGCCGCCGTTCGTGAGTCGCTGCCGGAGCTGAAGCCGTTCCTGCCGTGGGCGACCGACTCCTACGACGCCGAGGGGTCGCGCACGTTCATCGCGACCTCGTTGCGGGAGTGGGACGAGGGGAAGACGTTCAACTACGCGATCTTCACCGCGGGCGGTGACCTCGCCGGCGGCATCGGCCTGATGACCAGGATGGGCCCGGGCGTGCTGGAGATCGGCTACTGGATGCGGACCGCCTGTGCCGGGCGCGGCCACATGACCGCGGCCGTGAAGGCACTGACCCGGGTGGCGTTCACGCTGCCGGGCGTCGAGCGGGTGGCCATCCGCCATGACGTGGCGAACGGCGCCTCGGCGGCGGTCGCGATCAAGGCCGGCTTCGCCGAGGTCGCGCGGGTGGAGAGTGCGGCGGAGGCGGCCGGCGAGACGGGTACGGACGTCATCCGCGAACGCCGCACCCCGGAGGGCGGGCGATGAGTTACGCACGCAAGCTCACCCACGGACAGCGGTGCCGGATTCTTGTGTACGACCTGACCAGCGAATCCGCGACCGTGGTGCACACCGACTCCGCCGTGCTGTTCGAGGCGCCGAACTGGTCCGCCGGCGGCGATCTGATCCTCAACGGGGACGGTCTGCTGTGGCGGCTGCCGTCCGGCGGCTCGGCACCACCGCGGCAGATCCCGCTGGAGGGCGTGCCCGAGCTGAACAACGACCACGTCCTGGCGCCCGGCTCGGAGACGATCTTCCTGAGCGCGAACGACGGGCACATCTACGAGGCGCCGCTGCACGGCGGCCCCGGGCGCCGCGTGACCCCCGACGACGGCCTGATGCACTTCCTGCACGGTGTCAGCCCGGACGGGACGACCCTGGCGTACGTCGGGATCGAGAACCAGCGCTGGGATGCCGGATCCCTGTTCACCATGGCCACCGACGGCTCGGCCACCACGCCGCTCACCCCGGCGCCGGGCGGTCCCGACGACGGCCCGGAGTACTCCCCCGCCGGCGACTGGATCTATTTCAACACCGAGCGTTTCAGCACCGCACCGGGCCACGCGCAGATCGCCCGGATCCGCCCGGACGGCAGCGACATGCACCGGCTCACCACCGACGACCGGGTCAACTGGTTCCCCCACCCGTCGCCCGACGGCGCCCGCACCGTCTACCTGAGCTACCCGCCGGGCACCACCGGCCACCCCGCCGACCTGCCCGTGGAGCTGCGCCTGGTCGACGGCGACGCCTGGGACTCGCCCCGCACCGTCGCGAAACTGCCCGGCGGCCAGGGCACCATCAACGTCAACAGCTGGTCCCCGGACAGCACCCGATTCGCATACGTGGAGTATCCGGAGCGGAACACCAATGGCGGAGAATGACGCCATTACGCAATGACGTCATTCCATTCCTGAACGCATAGAGACACCGCCCGCAAGGCACCGGATAGTAGGCATTTCACTACGGTCGATCATCTTTGGCCGGTCGTGCAACATTTGCGGGGTGTGATCCGTCGTGGAGGTGTGGGAGACAACCGGATCGATCTGTCGGGTGCCACCGCCGTCGCCGCGAGGCTGCTGGGATGGCTGCGTTCGGTGCCGGGTGTTCTCCGACATCCGGGAAGGCTTCCGCGCTGGTTTCGCCGTACCGTCGCGGTTGTCGCACTGCTGGCCCTCACGCTCGTGGCCGGCACCGCCGCCTATGTGGTCTCCGTCGATCTGCCCGCGGATCCCGAACCGCCGCAGGCGTCGATTCTCTTCTACCGTGACGGGCGCACCGTGCTCGCGCGCATCGGCGCCACCGACCGCACCGATGTGCGCCTGGAACGGATCCCGGAAGGGGTCCGGAAGGCGTTCCTCGCCGCGGAGGACCGGGGGTTCTACGACCACGCGGGTGTGTCGGTGCGCGGTGTGCTGCGCGCACTGTGGGCGAACGTCACCCGCGACGGTGGTCAGGGCGCGTCGACGATCACCCAGCAGTATGTGCGCAACGCCTACCTGACGCAGGACCGGACGGTCAGCCGGAAGAGCAAGGAGGCGGCTCTCGCGCTGAAGGCCGAGCACCGGTTCAGCAAGGATGAGATCTTCGAGCGGTATCTGAACACGATCTACTTCGGCCGTGCCGCATACGGGATCGAGGCCGCGGCGCACGCGTATTTCGGTACGACGGCCGACCGCCTGACGACCGCTCAGGGTGCGGTGCTCGCCGCGCTGGTGAAGGACCCGACGCACGGCGATCCGGCGGTGGACCCGGAGTGGGCGCAGGACCGGTGGGTGTGGGTGCTGCGCGCGATGGCCGCGCAGGGCTGGCTCGACGAGAATGAGACACGACAGACGGTGTACCCGCAGGTCGCGCCGGAGTCGGTGACGGCCAGCAGCATCAGCGGTGCCGCGGGGCTGATCGCGGACCGGGTGGAGGACGAGCTGGTCGAGGCGGGCGTGAGCCGCCAGCAGATCCGCACCGGCGGCCTGCGGATCACCACCACCATCGACGCACAGGCCCAGGAGGCCGCCACCACCACGATCGGCGACCAGCTGCGCGGCCAGCCGAAGGAGCTGCGGGCCGCGCTGGTGGCGGTGGACCCGGGCAGCGGGGCGGTACGCGCCTACTACGGCGGGGACCGCGGCCGCGGCTATTTCGACGACGCGCTGGCGGCCCGCCCTCCGGCGTCCACGTTCAAACCGGTCGTGCTGGCCGCCGCCGAGGAGCACGGTATCGGCTTCGGCTCCCTCTACAACGGGACGTCGCCCCGGCAGTTCGCGGACCGGCTCGGGGTGCCGCTCTACAACCAGCGCAACCTGCAGTGCCCGATCTGCCCGCTGGACGTGGCGATGGTCCACTCGCTGAACACGCCGTTCTACGCCGTCGCCGAGCAGATCGGCCCCGACTCGGTACGGGAGCTCGCCCACGACATGGGCGTGCCGGAGAAGTACGGCAAGGACCCGACGCTCGTGGACCTTCGCGGCGACCCGGACCCCGGCCGCACCCGCACGGACATCTCGCTCGGGCGGTACCCGGTCGCCCCGGCGGACCTGGCCACCGTCTACGCCACGCTGGCTGACGAGGGACGCCACCGGGAACGGCACTTCGTCGCCTCGGTGACCACCGCCGACGGCGCGACGCTGCACGAGCACTCCGGGAAGGCCCGGCGGGTGCTGTCGCGGGAGGTGGCCGCGGACGTGCAGGCGGTGCTGGCGAAGGTGGTGGCCGCGGACGGCGAGGTGCCGGGGATCGACGCGGCGGCGAAGACCGGCTCGCAGCAGTGGGGTGACTCGGCCGACTCGTCCGACGCGTGGACGGCCGGCTGGACCCCGGGGCTGGCCGCGGTGACGTGGATCGGCCGTGAGAAGCCGGGGCCGATCCGGGACGGGAAGGGCAGGTCCGTCAACGGCGACGGGATGCCGTACCGGATCTGGCAGGATTTCCTGACCGGCGCCCTGCGTGACCAGCCCACCCGGCAGATCACCGCGCCCGCCAACGCCGGGACGGTGCAGGTCAGCGACCTCAGGACGCTGCCGGAGACGGGCCGCAAGCCGAAGGCTGTGGTGTACCTCGGACCGCAGAAGGGCGACAAGGTGGACCGGTCGAAGGCGACCGGCTCCTGGCCGGAGCGGGTCAAGCGGCTGACCAAGGTGCTCGGTGAGTACGCGCAGGGCGTACCGGAGTTCTCCGTCTCGGTCGCGGACCGCAAGACCGGGAAGAGGTACAGCTATCACGGCGGCCGGCGCCACGAGACCGCGAGCATCGTGAAGGTCGAGTTGATGGCCGCGCTGCTGTTGAGGGCCCAGGACGGCGGCCGGGACCTGACGAACGGTGAGGCGTCCCGCGTACGAAAAATGATCTTGGCCAGTGACAACGCCGCGGCGTCCAAGGTCTTCACCGCCATCGGCGGGCCCTCGGGTCTGGACAGTGCCGGCGGGCGACTCGGCCTGACCGAAACGGATCCCAACGCGTCGTGGGGCCTGACCACCACCACCGCCGACGACCAGGTCCGGATGCTGACCGCGCTGACCGACCCGGGCAGTGCCCTCGACGAGGACTCCCGGGACACGGCGCTCCAGCTCATGGCGTCGGTCAACGCCGATCAGAACTGGGGGGTCAGCGCGGCGGCCCTGGACGGTGACCGGACGGCGCTGAAGAACGGCTGGGTGGCCCGGTCGGACGACGACAACCGGTGGGTGATCAACAGCATGGGCCGGGTCTCCGGTGAGAAGACGGACACCCTCGTGGCGGTGCTGTCCGGCGGGCACCGCGACAAGGCGGCCGGGATCGAGGTCGTTGAACAGGTCACGGCGATGACCCGCAGCTATCTGGGTTGGTGAGCCGTGCGCTGACGATTGAGGCTTCGCTCGTTCGTCATGGAGGGTAGAGACTCGACGAGAGGGAGCCGACGATGCGATACGCACTGCTCATGCACTACGGGGAACCGGCCGAGGGCGACCTGAGCGAGCAAGCCCTGTCGGAGGCGATGCGCGCCTTCGACGTCTACGGCAAGGCGCTGGAGAAGGCCGGGGTCCTGCTCTCGGCGGACGTGCTGCAGCCGACCGTCGCGTCGACGACGGTGACCCACCGGGAGGGTTCGCTGCGGGTGCAGGACGGCCCGTTCGCGGAGACCAAGGAGGCCCTGGCCGGGGTGTTCCTGATCGACGTGGCGGACCTGGACGCGGCGATCGGCTGGGCCGCGAAGTGCCCGGCAGCGCAGTGGGGCGTGGTGGAGGTCCGCCCGGTCTCCACCGCGTTCGTCGGCGGCGGATGGACCCGCTGACCGCGGCCGCCCGGCAGGCCGCTCTCCTCGCCGCCCGGGACAGTTACGGCCGGCTGCTCGCGCTGCTGTCCGCCGCGACGAACGATCTCGCCGCGGCGGCGGACGCGCTGGCCGACGCGTTCGAGCGGGCGGTGCGGACCTGGCCGGAGCAGGGTGTGCCCGACAAACCGGACGCCTGGCTGCTGACGGTCGCCCGCAACCGGCTGCGGGACTGGTGGAAGTCGGCCGAGTTCCGGCGGACCGTCGCCCTCGACACCGAGCGGGACTCGCCGATCCACCTCGACGACGTCGACGTGGACGCGCTGCCCGACCGGCGGCTGGAGCTGATGCTGGTCTGCGCGCACCCGGCGATCGACCGTGCGGTGCACACCCCGCTGATGCTCAACACCGTGCTCGGCTTCACCGCCGAGCAGGTCGGGCGGGCCTTCTCAGTGCCGGCGAGCACGATGGCCACCCGCCTGGTCCGCGCGAAGAAGCGCATCAAGACCGCGGGCATCCCGTTCCGCATCCCGGACCGCGGTGACCTGCCGGCCCGGATGGCGGCCGTCCTCGAAGCCGTCTACGGCATCCACGTCATCGACGGCCCGCGGGAGGCCCTGCACCTCGCCGAGGTGCTGACGGCGCTGGTGCCGGACGATCCCGAGGCGCACGGCCTGGCCGCCCTGATCCAGCTCTCCGCGGCCCGTGCCGGTGCGCGACTCGACGCCGAGGGCCGGTTCGTGCCGCTGCCGGACCAGGACCCGGCACTGTGGGACCGGCGTCTCATCGGGCGGGCACACGAGCACCTGCGTACCGCACACGCCCGCGGTCAGGTGGGCCGGTTCCAGCTCGAGGCGGCCATCCAGGCGGTGCACTGCGCACGGCCGCGGACCGGCACCACCGACTGGCCGACGCTGCTCAGCCTGCACCGGGTGCTGCACGGGCTCGCGCCGTCGCTCGGCGGCAGCGTCGCGCTCGCCGCCGTCACCGCCGAGGTGGAGGGCCCGGCGGCGGGCCTCGCCCTCCTCGATCCCGCCCCGGCCGGTTTCCAGCCGGCCGCGGCGGCCCGGGCGCACCTGCTGGAACGGCTGGGCCGCACCGAGGAGGCCGTGGCCGCTTACGATCACGCGATCGATCTCACCGCCGACCGGGCCGAACGGGAGTACCTGCGGCGCCGCCTCACCGGGTTGCGTTGAATACCCTCGTGCCTTTCGCCGACGAACTCATCAGCAACCGGACCGCCGAGAACCTCGCCCGTGCCATCAGCACGGCAGCACCCCGCACGCCACTGCCCGCCCTGACCGCGGCCGCCGGACAGCTGGCCACGCTGTCACTGCGGGAACGGGCCGACCTGCTCCGCGACGCGCTGCTCACCGACGTACCCGGAAGCTACGCCGACCTCGCGACAGTCGTCCGCGCCGCCGGCGGTCTCAGCGGCTGGATGATCTGGCCGGTCACGGCGGCCGTCGCCACCAAGGCCGTCGCCGACGGCTCCGACCAGGCCTTCGACGACGCGATGGCGATGATGGCCGAGCTCACCGGGCTGCTCACGGCCGAGTTCGCCATCCGTACGCTGCTGCGCCACAACCTGGACCGGGCCCTCGCCACCGTCCTCGACTGGACCACCTCCGGCGACGCCGACGTGCGCCGGCTCGCCTCCGAAGGCACCCGCCCCTACCTGCCCTGGTCCGTCCGCGTGCCGGAGATCCTGCACCGGCCCGGCGTGACAGTGCCGATCCTCGACGCCCTGCACCGCGACCCCAGCGAATACGTCCGCCGCTCGGTCGCCAACCACCTCAACGATCTCAGCCGCGACCACCCCGGCCTGGTCACCGAGACCGCCTCACGCTGGATGGACACGCCGGACATTGAAACAACCCGGGTGGTCCGGGCCGGACTGCGCACGCTCGTCAAGCGCGGCGACGCGGGAGCGCTGGCCCTGATGGGCTTCACCGGCGACCCGGCGTCACTGACGATCGACGGACCGGCACTGGACCGCGACGTCGTGCCGATCGGCGAGGCGGTGGGCTTCAGCGCGACCGTCCGCAACACCGGCAACGCGCCGGCCCGGCTGGCGATCGACTACGTCGTCTCGCACCACAAGGCCAACGGCAGCCAGTCGGCCAAGATCTTCAAACTCACGGTCGCGACGCTCCAGCCAGGAGAAATGCTGACGGTACGGCGTGAGCACTCCTTCCGTGTGATCACCACCCGCCGCTACCACCCGGGGCCGCATGCGATCGCGTTGCAGGTCAACGGGCTCGCTACGGAGGCCGCTACGTTCCAGCTGGTCTGATCACCTCTTCGTCAAGAGGCCGTGGCGGCTTTCCCCGCCGGCTCCGCCTCGGTGGCGTCCTGCGTGGGGCGCAGCGTCAGGATCCGGGGGCCGGAAGCCGTGACGGCGATCGTGTGCTCGGAGTGGGCGGTGCGGGAACCGTCGGCGGAGCGGATCGTCCAGCCGTCCTCGTCGAACCTGATCTTGTCGGTGGACCGGCAGAACCAGGGCTCGATGGCGACGGTGAGTCCCGGGTCGAGCCGCATGCCACGGCGGGGCCGCCCGTTGTTGGCGACGTGCGGGTCCTCGTGCATGGTGCGGCCGATACCGTGGCCGCCGAACTCACCGTTCACGCCGTACCCGTAAGACCGCGCGACCTCCCCGATCGCAGCCGAGATGTCACCGAGGCGCCCACCCGGCTGGGCGGCGTTGATCCCCGCCTCCAGCGCGACCTCGGTCGCCTCGATCAGCTTCAGGTCGGCCGGGTCCGGGGTACCGACGATCACCGACAGCGCGGAGTCAGCCACCCAGCCGCCGATACCCACCGCCATGTCGACGCTGAGCAGATCACCGTCCCGCAGCACGTAGTCGTGCGGCAGCCCGTGCAGCACCGCGTCATTCACCGACAGGCACAGCACGTTGCGGAACGGCCCCCGCCCGAACGACGGCGCGTAGTCCCAGTAGCACGACTCGGCACCGCGCTCCTTGATCCGGCGGCGGGCATGGTGTTCGAGGTCCATCAGGTTGACCCCCACCCCGGCGACACCGCGCAACTCGCCGAGCAACTCCCCGACGAACTGCCCCGCCACCGCCATCCGGCCGATCTCCTCGGCGGACTTGAGCTCGATCACGACAGCCTCCCTCTCCCTAAGCGGTATTTTTATACCACGCACCCTCACCCCCACCCCGCCCCCCACCGACCTCCACGGTGGCTACCCCCGGCGGCCGCTCACCTCCGCCCCGGCCACTCACCCAGCTCCGCCACCGCCGCCCGCCCAGCTCTGCCACCGCCGCCCGCCCAGCTCTGCCACCGCCGCCCGCCCAGCTCCGGATCGGGGCTTTCCCGGGGAGATATCCTGCTCCCATGGTTCGCCAACCCCTCACCGCCGAACAGATCGCCGCGGGCCAGCGCCTCGGAACCGCCCTCCGCACCGCCCGCGCCGGCCGCAGCCTCACCGAGGTAGCCCTCTCTGCCGGCATCTCCCCCGAAACCCTCCGCAAAATCGAGACCGGCCGCCTCCCCGCACCCGCGTTCGGCATCGTTGTCTGCCTGAGCCAGGCCCTCAACATCCCCCTCACCACCCTCGCCGACGCCTGGCTCCCCCAGACCCCCATCCGCCAAGCCTCCTAACCCTTCCCCCACCCCCGCCGACTCCCAGTGCCCCCACCCGAAACGCCCAGCCGCCCGAACCCACCCACCCAGCTGGCCCTCAGCGGTGCTTTCGAGCGCAAAAAGCCCCCCTCACGCCCAGCCGGCCCGCCCGGCTGGCAGTAAGCGGCCCCCCACGGCCACAAAAGCACCCCTCACGCCCAGCCGCCCCACCGCAGCGACTATGCGCGCGCACGCACATTCGCGCTCGCGCCCCCGGCTGGCTACCAGTGCTGTCGAACCCGGCGGGAGGCAGCACTCACGGCCGGCCAGGGGGCCGGATTCGGGGGTGGGCAATGTCAACAAAAGGCGTAAGGGTTGATTCCGGCGCCGACCTGCCGATGATGGCCAAGTGGACGCGATACAGCGACGGGTCGCCTCGGACCGTCTCCTCGGCGGTCTGACGGCCGGCACCGCCGTCCTGATCACGCTGTACGCGGCCGGCGTCTCCACCTCCCAGGTACGCGTCATCACCACCTGGCTCGCCATCGCCGTCATCCACGTCTTCCTGGTGTGGGTCGCCTTCTCCACCGCGAAGACTCCCGGCCTACCCGCCCCGACCAGGCGCTTCTGGCATTCAGTAGCCGCCGCCGGCGTCATCTACCTGTTCGGCGACATCGCCCAGACGGTAACCGCCGCCCGTGACCCCTCAGCCACGATCGCCGCGACCGGCGGGCCGGTGCACCAGGCCGCGCTCTCCATCGGCAGCGCCCTGCTGATGATCACCCTGCTCACCGTCCCGCTGGGTTTCGCCTCGCGACGGGAGCGATCCCGGTTCTGGATGGACGTGGCCACGGTCATGGTCGCCGCGGTGGTCGTCGGCTGGCATCTGGTGGTGCCCGACCGTCCCGGCGCCGTGCTCGACATGGCCGCCCCGGTGCTGGCCGGCCCGGTGATCCTGCTGTTGTGCGTGTTCGTGGTGGCGAAACTCGTCATGTCCGGGACCGCCCCGTTCACCAGGGCGTGCGGAATGATCGGGGCGGGCGGCGCCGCGATCAAGACCGCCGCGGACGCCCTGAGCCGTGACGGCCTCCCCGAGGACCAGCTCCACTGGTACCTGGCCTGCACGATCGCGGCTCACGCGCTCCTGACCATCGGGTTGCGCGTCAACCAGCTCCAGCTCGCCGGCACTCCCGAGATCCTGCACCCGAAGCAGACCAAGCCGTACAGCCTTCTCCCGTACGGCGCGATCGCCGTCACCTACCTGCTGCTCACCATCGCCGTGATCCGGCGGGACGCGGCGACCGTACCGATCGCCCTGGCCGGCACGGCTGTCAGCACCCTGCTCGTGGTGCTGCGCCAGCTGACCGCGTTCCGGGACAACGCCCGGCTGCTCACCGAGCTCGACGTCAAGGTCCAGGAGCTGCACGTGACCCAGGAGGGCCTGCGCGAGTCCCTGGACGAGCGTGACGCCCTCGCCGCCCGGCTGCGCCATCACGCCTTCCACGACGGGCTGACCGGCCTGCCCAACCGCTCCCTGTACGCCGAACGCCTCGACGCGGCCCTGCAGGCGGGCGGCCCGGTCGTCGCCATGCTGATCGACCTGGACGACTTCAAGCAGGTCAACGACGAGTGGGGGCACGGTGCGGGCGACTCGCTGCTCCGTGAGGTCGCCCAGCGGCTGAGGGCGTGCGTACGGGCGACCGACACGGTGGCCCGGATCGGCGGCGACGAGTTCGCGGTGCTGCTGAGCCCGGAGTCGGCCGGCGACGCGAGTGCCATCGCCGCCCGGATGGTCCGGGTGGTCGAGTCGCCCGTGGCGGTGCCGGGCGCCGGCTCCGCCCGGGTGGGCGCCAGCGTCGGCATCGCCGTGTCGTCCGCTCTGACCAAGGACGGCGACGACCTGCTGCGCGAGGCGGACCACGCCATGTACGCGGTGAAACGCGACGGCAAGGGCTCTTACGCCCTGGCGCCGTCCCGCTGACTGTCACCGGCACCCGCGTCGCCCCAGACGGCGAGTTCGCCGTGGGCCATGCACACGATCAGGAATCCGTCGGGGCCGGTCACGGCCCAGGACTCCACGTCGGTCTCGACGTCGACGAGCAGCGCCGACCCGCTGCCGAAGGTCAGCTCCAGTTCGCCGGTGCCCCGGGTCCGTGCGGTCCGGACGACGTCGCCGAGCAACGTGGCGAGGGCGTCGGAGGAGTCGTCACCGGGTTCCACGTCGACCCGGCCGCCGGGCCCGTCGAGATGGACGACGGACTCGATCACCACTTGACGGTCGCCGGTGAATCCCAGGATGACGGCGTGGTCGAGCCGGACATACTCCAGCCTCCGCCCTTCCAGCAGGCTCAGCGACCGCCCTTGAACGTCCACTTCTGGCAACGAAATCACCTCGATCGGCTGTTGTTGCCAGGACCGTAACGGTGGCTGCCATAAGAGAGCCTTAAACAGCGATATCAGCCAGGTGTCAGGCGGAAGATCCGCAGCTTGCGATGCGAGGCGCGAGTGCGGTACGTCTCGTACCCCGGCCATTGATCGACGATCTTCCCCCAGAGCCGCTCGCGCTCCGCGCCCTCGGTCTCGCGGGCCGTCACCGCCACCTCCCGGCCGCCGACGGTGACAAGGGCCCTCGGTTCGGCCCGCAGGTTGAAGGACCAGGCGGGATCCTTCTCGCCGCCCCAGTTGGAGGCGATCACGATGTAGTCGGATCCGTCGCTCACGTACTGGAGCGGGCTGCTCCGGGGCTGGCCGCTGCGGCGCCCGGTGGTGGTGAGCAGCAGCGACGGCGCCATGCCCAGCGCCACGACTCGCCCCCGTGTCACCCGGCTCAGCCACCGGTCGGCGTCGACCATCCGGCGCGCGACGGGGGTGAAGAAGGGCTTCGCGCCGACCGAGCGCCAGAATGTCGTCCACACGCGGGCAGGATCGCATGTCGCGTACGTCTCCCTGCTCCGACCCCGGCGACACGCCGGAGATGTGATGGCATGGGATGGGTGTACGAGCAGCAGAAGGAGGACGTATGCAGTCGCGTACCGATCTCGTCGAGGATTTGATGTCCCGGTTCCCCCATGTCCCGCGCGAGGCGGTGATCAAGGAGGATCTGCTGCGCGGCGGTCTCGCCTTCGACGACTCGGCGCTGACCGACAACGAGAACGGTGAGGTCAAGCCCAAGTCGTACTTCATCTTCTCGTTCGATCACCGCACGCTGCCGGAGCTGGGTGAGGCGGCGCTGCGGCGGCCGCCGGAGGAGATCGTGCTCACCGGCGGGCCGTACGACCTGCGCCGCACGGTGGTGTCGGTCCGGATCAACCCGGAGTCGCCGTACCGGGTGAAGCCGGACGCCGACGGTCGCCTGATGCTGTTCCTGGACGGCCGTGCGATCGCCGACGTGGGCCTGCCGCCGATGCCGGACTACTACCGGCACACGCTGTCCAACGGCAAGCAGGTGATGGAGGTCGCCCCGACCATCCAGTGGGGTTACCTGGTCTATCTGACGGTCTTCCGGGTGTGCCAGTACTTCGGCGCCAAGGAGGAGTGCCAGTACTGCGACATCAACCACAACTGGCGCCAGCACAAGGCGGCCGGGCGGCCCTACACCGGGGTCAAGCCGGTCGACGAGGTGCTCGAGGCGCTCGCGATCATCGACAAGTACGACACCGCGAAGACGTCGACGGCCTACACGCTGACCGGCGGCAGCGTCACCTCGCAGGTGGGCGGCAAGACCGAGGCGGACTTCTACGGACAATACGCCCAGGCGATCGAGGAGCGTTTCCCCGGCCGCTGGATCGGCAAGGTCGTCGCCCAGGCCCTTCCCCGGGCTGACGTGCAGCGCTTCAAGGACTACGGGATCCAGATCTACCACCCGAACTTCGAGGTGTGGGACAAGCGGCTCTTCGAGCTCTACTGCCCCGGCAAGGAGCGTTACGTGGGCCGCGAGGAGTGGCACCGCCGCATCCTCGAGTCGGCCGAGGTCTTCGGCCCGCGCAACGTCATCCCCAACTTCGTCGCCGGCGTCGAGATGGCCGAGCCGTTCGGTTTCACCACCGTCGACGAGGCGATCGACTCGACCGCCGAGGGCCTGCACTACTTCATGTCGCGCGGCATCACCCCGCGTTTCACGACCTGGTGCCCGGAACCGACCACGCCGCTGGGCAAGACCAACCCGAACGGTGCGCCCCTGGAGTACCACATCCGGCTGCTGGAGACCTACCGCGCGACGATGGATCACTACGGCCTGTCCAGCCCGCCCGGTTACGGCCCCGCGGGACCCGGCAACGCCGTCTTCTCCGTCAGCTCGTTCATGGACAGCCTCACCCCGAACACCGAAAAAGCCACCGCAAAAGACTAGAAGCACTATTTCGTACGATCGACGCACAGTCCCACGGTGACCGGGCGGCGGCGTGCGACCCACACCGGGCCGCACCCCGCCGCCGGCTCATGTGCGCCACCGGCTCATGTGCGCGACCGGCTCATGTGCGCGACCGGCTCATGTGCGCCCCGAACGCGAGCAACCTTTCAACCGACCATCACCGCCTGGCGGGTGTGCTCCCGGTCGGAATGGTCCGCGATCAGCGGGCCAACATCGAGGATCAGCGCGATCTCCCCGTTGCCGAGGATGGTCGAGCCGCTGACACACTTCACCCTGCTGAACAGCACCCCGAGCGGCTTGATCACCGTCTGCAACTCGCCCAGCAGGCTGTCCACCACCAGGCCGGTGCGCTGACCGGACTGCTCGACGATCACCACGTTCTGCCGGCGGGCCGGCGGGCCGGGGATGCGGAACAGCTGGCGCAGGCGGATGAACGGCAGCACCTCACCGCGCAGGTTCATGCAGTCACGCCCGAGCGGCCCGGCCGGCAGCTCGACGCACTCGGTGACCCGGTCCAGCGGCACGATGAACGAGGACGGGCCGACACCGACCAGGAACCCGTCGATGATGGCGAGGGTGAGCGGCAACCGGATCCGGATCGTGGTGCCGACGCCCCGGCTGGTCTCCACCTCGATGGTTCCCCGCAGCGAGGTGACGTTGCGTTTCACCACGTCCATGCCGACGCCCCGGCCGGAGAGGTTGGACACCGCGTCCGCCGTGGAGAACCCCGGTTCGAAGATCAGGTTGTAGATCTCGGCGTCGGTCAGGGGTGTGCCCGGCGCGATCAGCTCGCGTTCGACGGCCTTGGCGTAGATCCGGTCGCGGTCCAGGCCCCGGCCGTCGTCGGCCACCTCGATCACGATGCTCCCGGCGTCGTGGTACGCGTTGAGGCGCAGCGTCCCCTGCTGGGCCTTGCCGTGCCGGCGGCGTTCGGCGGCCGGTTCGATGCCGTGGTCCAGCGAGTTGCGGACCAGGTGGAGCAACGGGTCGCTGATCCGTTCCACCAGGGCCTTGTCCATCTCGGCGTCCCCTCCGGTGATCACCAGGGACACCTCCTTGTCCAGCTCCATGCAGACGTCGCGGACCACCCGCTCGAACCGGCGCAGCGTGGTGCCGATCGTGACCATCCGCAGCGAGAGCGCGCTGTGCCGTACCTCGTCGACCAGCCGCATCACCTCACCCTGCGCCTCGGCCGCGGTGTCGCCGCCGGTCTTGCCCTGGATGCCGGTGCTGGACTGGGCGATCACCAGCTCACCGACCAGGTCGATGAGCTTGTCGAGCCGGGCCGCGTCGATCCGGATGGTCCGGGTGTCCTGGGAGCGGGTCTCGGTGGTCCGCCGCTGGCGGGTCAGGGCGGCGTCCACGATCTCGCGCTGGAGGATGCCCTGCTCGATCAGGATCTCGCCGATGGGTACCGGCTGGGTGCCCTCCCGGACCGCGCGCTCCTGCTGGACCCGCAGCGCCTCGGCCATCTCCAGGTCGGTGACCGCGCCGCTGTTGACCAGCACGTCGCCGATCCGGTCGTTCTCCGGCATCGCCCGGATCGCCCGGACGTACGCGTCGAGCCGGCTCTCCGAGGGGGTGATCCGGATGTCGCTGTCCTCGCGGACGAAGTCGAAGACCGCCTCGATCTCGGCCTTGGGTGCCGGCGTGACCAGGTCGACGGTGAAGCTCAGATAGCAGGACTCGGGGTCCATCCCGTCGGCGTCGGGCATCCCGCCGGTGTCGGTGACCACGTCGGTGACGGTGCCGAGGGTGGACAGGTAGCGCAGGAACGACAGCGGATCCATGCCGTTGCGCAGGCAGTCCGGCCCGAATCGCAGCTCGAGGCGCCAGGCGCCCTCCTCCGGTTCGGCCGGTGCGGCGGGTGCCGAGGCGCTCGAGGCCGCCGCGACGTTGTCCAGCAGATAGGGCTCGAGACCGGTCAGCAGCCGCGCGCCCGCGGAGGCCTGCTGGGCGTCCGGCTCGAGGCGCCCCTCGGCCACCGCCTCGACCATCGTGGAGATGTGGTCGGTGCACGGCAGCAGGGCGCTGACCAGGCCCGGGGACACGTCCAGCTGCCCTTCGCGCAACGAGCCCAGCACAGTCTCCACGACGTGGGTGAAGGAGACCATGTGCCGGAGCCCGAACAGACCGGAGGAGCCCTTGAGCGTGTGCGCGGCGCGGAACACCGCGTTGACGACCTCACCGCCCGCCGGCTGCCCCTCCAGTTCCAGCAGCCCCTCCTCGAGCCCCTGCACCAGGTCGCGGGCCTCGGTCACGAACATGTCGAGCGCTTCGCGCATGTCGTCGTCGAGGGACATCACAACTCCAGACGGGTCAGTGCCAGCACCTCGGCGACGGCCGGGCTGGGCTCGGCGAACTCGACCGGCACCCCGCGGCGCGCGCCCTCGTCGCGGGCCAGGAGCAGCACCTGGAGGCCGGCGGTGTCGATGTCCGCGACCCCGGACAGGTCCACGCGTACGCCGGTGCTGTCGGCGAGGGCGGCCAGCAGGCGGTCGCGCTGCTCGGCCGCCGTGATGATGGTCATTTCCTCGTCGGCGGGAAATCGCCGCAGGGTCACGGTGCGACCAGCTTCGCCACGGCGCTGAGCATCTGCTCGGGCTGGAACGGCTTGGTCACCCAGGCCTTCGCGCCGGCGGCCTGCGCCTGGCGCTTCTTGTCCTCCTGGGACTCCGTGGTGAGCATGATGATCGGGGTGAACTTGTAGGCGGGCAGCTTCTTCGCCTCGGCCACGAACGTGATGCCGTCCATGTTCGGCATGTTCACGTCCGAGATGATCAGGTGGATGCGCTGCCCGTTCAGCTTGGTCAGGGCGTCCTTGCCGTCGTTGCCGGTGATCACCTCGTAGCCCGCGCCCTTCAGGGCGATGCTGACGACCTGTCGTACCGATGCGGAGTCGTCCACGATCAGAATGGTCTTGGCCATCGTCGTCTCCTAGAAGAACGTGATTTCGGATTCGCTTACCTTGGTGGCCGACCCGGAACTGTGCGCCTGGTGCTCCTCGGCCATCGTGTATTTGGACGCCAGCTCCTCCAGCAGGGGCCGGGCGTCCAGCGGTGCCACGCCGGAAGCGGCGGCGGCGGCCACCTCCGGGAACCGGCCGATGTTGTCCTGCAGGTGCTCCAGCATCTGGTTGACCCGGTCCTGGAACTGGAGGTTCACCAGGGACTCGCTGATCTCACCGCGGATGCCGACGGCGGCCTGCTCCAGCTGCTGCGACGAGTCCTGCATCCGCGACAGCATGGTCATCAGGTCGTCGAGAACGGCCTGCACCTCACCGTTGGCGTGCACCACGGCGGTGCTCTCCTGCTCGGCGCTGGCCTCCGCGGTGGCCAGTACCGCCGCGATCGCCTCGGCCACCCGGTCCACCTTCTCGATCATGCGCTCGCTGGTGTTCTGGGACCGGTCAGCGAGCTGGCGTACCTCCAGGGCCACCACGCCGAACGCGGCTCCCGCCTCACCGACGCGCTGGGCCTCGATGGCGGCGTTGAGCGCCAGCAGGTTGGTCTGCGCGGCGATCCGGGTCACCTCGCCCGACATCCGGCGCAGCTCCTCGTTGAGGCCGAGCAGCGAGTGCAGCTCCGCGACGGCCTGCCGCTTGACGGCAAGGGCGTTGTCGAGCGTGCCCACCACGTCGCCGAGGCGCTCGCGGCTGCGGTCGAAGGTGCCGCCCCGGCCGTCGTCGAGCGCGCCGGAGGAGGACGTCAGCACCGAGTCGAGGTGCTCGACGATGCCGCCGAACGTCTCAGTCAGCTGGCCGACGGCCGATTCCATCTGGGTTCGCGATGAATCGATCTGCGCCGTCCAGACCGGTGCGACGGCCCCGGCGAACTGGGTGACGTCGTCCGCGTACCGTTCCGGGGCGGTCTGCGCCACGAGGGAGCCGGATTCCGGCCGCCGGCCGCGCAGCAGGTAGCCGCCGCCGAATCCGACGGCCAGCGCGATCACCGCCGTGAGTACGAACTTAGCCATGCTGGTGGATCACCTCCGCGATCTGGGGAAGCGGCGACTCGCGGTCCACGGCGCCGAGGGCGACGGCCTCCCGCGGCATGCCGTGGACGATGCAGGTCGCCTCGTCCTGCGCGACCGTGTACGCGCCGGCCCGGCGCATCTCCAGCAGGCCGCGCGCGCCGTCGTCGCCCATGCCGGTCATGATCACTCCGAGGGCGTCCGCGCCGGCCGCCTTCGCCACCGACCGGAACAGCACGTCCACCGAGGGCCGGTGCCGGTTGACCGGCGGCCCGTCGAAGACCCGTACCCGGTAGCGGGTGTCCATCCGGAGCACCTCCAGGTGCCGTCCGCCGGGCGCGACGAGGACCTCGCCCGGCAGCACCGGGTCGCCGTCCTGCGCCTCCCGGACCCTGACCCGGCACATGGTGTCCAGCCGGGCGGCGAACGCCGCGGTGAACTTCTCCGGCATGTGCTGCACGACGACCACGCCGGGCCCGCCGGGTGCCAGGGCCGGCAGCACCACCTCGAGGGCCTGCGTGCCGCCGGTCGACGTGCCGATCGCGATCAGCCGCTCCGCGGTGGTCGCCAGCGACCGTGGCCGTGGCGCCGAGGGCGCGATCAGCAGCGCGCCGTTGCGGGCCGGCACCGGACCCGCGGCCCGATCGGCGACGGACCCGGTGCCGCCGGGCCGGACGGCGGTGGGCCTGGCGGTCGGCCTGATGTCGGCCGGCCTGGCGACGGGCCTGGTGGCAGTGGAGCCGGTGGCGGTGGAGCCAGTGACCGTGGAGGCGGGCCGGGGTCTACGGTGCCGGCCGGCGGCGGCCGCGGCCCGGACCGCGGCCACGATGTCACCGCTGTCGTCCTCGATGAACTTCTTCAGCCCGGTCTCCGGCTTGGCGATCACCGCGACCGCACCGGCGGCGAGCGCCTCCATCGAGATCTCCGCGTTGCGGCGGCTCAGCGTCGAGCAGATCACCACCGGCGTCGGCCGCACCTCCATGATCTTGCGGAGGAAGGTGAGCCCGTCCATCCGGGGCATCTCGAGGTCGAGGACGACGACGTCCGGCCAGGCCTTGTTCATGTGGTCCATGGCGAAGATCGGGTCGGGCACCGCGCCCATCACCTCGATGCCCGGATTACCGCGCAGGCGGGCCGAGAGGACCTGCCGCACGACCGCCGAGTCGTCGACGATCAGCACGCCGATCCGCCCGCTCACAAGTTCGCCCCGTCGCCGTCGCGGACCCGGTCGAGGGCTCGCAGCCACACGTCACCGGTGGCGATGTCGAAGATCAGCCGCCGGGCGCCGGTGCCGCCGAGCTCGCGCGCGGACAGGGCGAAGCCGTGGTTCTCCAGCAGGCTGATCCCGGCCTCGATGTTGTTGCCGGCGACGTCGAAGGTCGCCGAGGTGGCCAGGTGCGGGAACTGTTTGCCGCCACCGAACATCTTCACCTCGTACTCACCGGGGACGGTTCTCGTGCGGTGCAGGTCGCGCAGGAAGCGGCCGATCGCACCGCCGGCGTACCGGGCGTCCATCCGGTCCGCGGCGGGGCACCGGCCCGGCAGCATGTAGTGGCACATGCCCCCGATCCGCCGGCCGGGATGCCACATCGTGATCGAGACGCACGAGCCCAGCACCGTGTGGACGCGGGTGCCGCCGTCACCGAACCAGTAGTCGCCGGGGTGCAGGAAGACGTCAGTCACGGCCGTCGCCGTCCAGCCGGTAGATCGACGGTTCGACCATCCGCAGGCGCGACGGGATCGCGTTGAGCGACTCGGAACTGCCGATGATCAGGTGACCGCCGGGTACCAGCATCTCCGCCAGGCGCGGTACCAGCGACCGCTTGGTCTCCATGTCGAAATAGATCATCACGTTCCGCAGCATGATCACGTCGAACCGGCCGAGCTCGCTGAAGTCCTCGATCAGGTTGCGGCAGTGGAACTGCACCCTCGACCGCAGGTCGCGGTCGACGGTCATCAGTCCCTGGTACTCGTCGCGGCCCTTCAGGCAGAAGCGGCGCAGCAGCGGCTTGGGGATCTTCTCGGCCGCCGCGATCGGATAGAGGGCGGCGCGGGCGGTCTCCACGACCCGGCTGGAGATGTCCGTACCGACGATTTCCCACGATGCCGGTGGCAGCGTTTCCGCCAGCACCATGGCCGCCGTGTAGGCCTCCTCGCCGGTGGAGCTGGCCGCGCTCCAGAACCGGAAGGTGCGCCCGGCCTGCCGCGCCGGGAGCACGTTGCGGCGCAGGTAGTCGAAGTGCTGCGTCTCCCGGAAGAAGTACGTCTCGTTCGTGGTGAGCACGTTGATCAGCTGACGCAGTTCGCCCTCGTGCGGTCGCTCCCGCAACAGGCGGACGTAGTCCGGGTAACCGGCCAGCCCGAGCTCGCGGATCCGCTTGTCCAGCCGGCTCGCGACCAGCGCCTCCTTGCCGGGAGCGAGCCGGATGCCGGTGTGGTCGTGCAGGACACCGGTGATGTACTCGAAGTCGGCACGGCTGATCGTCCGCGGGAAGGCGGCCGGGGCGGTCACGGCGATCCCGGCCCGGGCGGCGTTCCACCGCCCTCCGGCGGCGGGGACTGGTCGGAGCCTGCCTGCTGGGTGATCGGGTCGGAGCCTGCCTGCTGGGTGATGTCGCTGAGGCGGACCATGTCGCTGATCGACAGCACGTGGCTGATGTCCAGCAGGATCAGGAAGTCGTCGTGCCGGCGCGCCATGCCGCTGATGTAGTCGGCACGGATCCCGGCGCCGAACGCGGGCGCCGGCTCGATGTCCTCGGGCGAGAGGGTCACCACCTTGGAGGCGGAGTCGACGAGGATGCCGATGTCCTGGCTCTCGGCGGCACCCTTGTCGTCACCGTCCAGACCGGCGATCTCGGCCAGCGCCGGATCCTTGATGTGCACGATGATGATGCTGGTGCGCCGGCCGATCGTGGTACTGCCACGGGAGAACCGCATCGCGATGTCGATGACCGGAACCGCCCGACCGCGCAGATTGATCACGCCCCGGATGAAATCGGGCATCATCGGCACCACTGTCAGATTCCGGTATTCCAGAATCTCGGTCACGTGGAATATGTCAAGCGCGTACGCCTCGCCGTTGAGCGTGAACGTCAGGTACCGCCCGGCTTCGGTAACCGTGTCCACTGTCGGCCCCCCTTTATCCCGCCTTCCCCGCATTCGATCAGATTCTTTGTGTGCGCTGCAGAGGATCGAGGAGTTAGCCGTGAAAGCGGCCTGGTGTCCGGTTCCGCCAGGCCTTTGCGGGCCATCCCGTGGAAAGGCCAGGCATTAATTCGTTCCGGCAAATCGTGATCCGTACGTCGATAGGCTGGCCCGGTCGGCGCGGCAGGTGCCGGATGGGGGGATTCTTCCGTGGCAGATCCGTCGGAAACACGCCACCAGCGCGGCGGCCTCGGTTTGCGGGACATGCCGATCGCCTGGAAGCTGCGAGGGCTCGCCGGGGTGGTCTGCGTCCTGCTCGTCGTGATCGGGTCGGTGGGCATCTTCCAGCTCGGCCGCACCCAGGACCGGCTGGAGCACCTCTACAGCAGCAACCTGCACGACGTACGGCTGCTCGGTGAGATCGCCACGAACTACAAAGAGGTCCGCTTCCAGATGCGCGGGGTGGCCCTGGCCGGTTCCGCGGACGCCGCCGAGGAGGCGATCCGCACCCTGGACACCGCGATGACCAGCCTCGACCAGGCCTGGGCCTCGTTCGCCACCGGCGACCAGGGCGACCCGGACCAGGAGGCGTTCCTCGCCTCGTGGAACACCTACAAGAAGCTGGCGAACGACAAGCTCAAGCCGCTGGCCTCGGCGAACCGCCTGGCGGAGTTCAACGAGGTGTCCCGGACCGAGGTGAACCCGGTGTCCGACGCCATCAACACGGCGGTGGACAACCTGATCACCAAGGACGACGCCGCGGCCAAGACCTCGCTCGACGAGTCCGCGGACGCCTACTCGACAGCGCGGCTCCTGATGATCATCCTGATCGTCGCGGCGCTCATCCTCGCCTTCACCGTGGTCCAGCTCATCACCCGCGCGGTCGCCGGGCCGCTCCGGGAGACCGTCGCCGTGCTGACCGCCCTCTCCCAGGGGCGCCTGGACCAGCGGGTCACCGTCGCGGGCCGCGACGAGGTCGGCCGGATGGGTACCGCCCTCAACAGCGCCCTCGACCGCCTGAGCGAGACGGTGAGCACTGTCGTGGAGTCGGCGAACCAGCTCAACAGCGCCTCCATGCAGATCAGCGGTGCGTCGCAGAGCCTGTCGCAGGCCGCCACCGAGCAGGCCGCGAGCGTGGAGGAGACCACCGCGAGCATCGAGCAGATGACCGCGGGCATCAGCCAGAACAGCGACAACGCGACAGCCACCGAGGGCATCGCCACGACGACGGCGGCCGAGGCACAGGAGGGCGGCGACGCGGTGCAGCGGACCGTGGCGGCGATGAAGGAGATCACCAGCAAGATCGGCATCATCGACGACATCGCGTTCCAGACCAACATGCTGGCGCTGAACGCGACGATCGAGGCGGCCCGGGCCGGCGAGCACGGCAAGGGCTTCGCGGTCGTCGCCAGCGAGGTCGGCAAGCTCGCCGAGCGCAGCCAGATCGCGGCCCAGGAGATCAGCGAGCTCGCCGCCGGCAGCGTGCACACCGCCGAGCGCGCCGGTGACCTGCTCTCCACGATGATCCCGAGCATCATCCGCACGTCCGACCTGGTGCAGGAGATCGCCGCCGCGAGCGGTGAGCAGTCCACCGGGGTCCGGCAGATCAACATCGCGATGTCGCAGATCGGCAAGGTCACTGAGCAGACGGCGTCGTCCAGTGAGGAGCTGGCCGCCACCGCCGAGCAGATGTCGGCGCAGACCTCCCAGCTCACCGCCCTGATGGACTTCTTCCACACCGGAGGGACGCGGCGACCGGCGGCGGCACCGAGCCGCACCGAGCACGCCGGTTCGCGCTGGGCGCACAGCACCAACTATGGGGGCGGCTGGGACCGTGGCGGCGCCTACAACGAGAACCAGGCACCCGCGATGAGCGGCGCCACCACCGCACCCGCCGACCTGGAGTCCAAGTTCGACCGATTCTGATCGCCACTCCGATCGTGTGACGGCCACCGGGGCCCAGCGGCCCCGGTCGTGTGACGGCTGCCGGGTCCCGGAGGCCCCGGTCGTGTGACGGCCACCCGGTCCCGGCGCCCCGGTCGTGTGACGGCCACCGGGTGAGGGCGTCCCGGCACGTAGCATGACCTGCACAGCCGTGGCGGGGGTGCGGGTGCGGGAAACCCCGGTGCGTAGCATGATCCGCACGGTCACGGCGGAGGTGCGGGTGCGGTTCGAGGTACTGGGACCGGTGCGGATGAGCACCGGCGACGGCGAGATCTCCCTGGCACCGAAACCGCGGGCACTGCTGGCGGTGCTCCTCGCGGCCCGCGGGCGCCCGGTCACCGCCGAACGGCTGCTGGCCGAGCTGTGGCCGGACGGGGCACCCTCCACCGCCACGGCGACACTGCAGATGCACGTCTCGGCCCTGCGCAAGGTGGCCGGCGAGCGGATGCGCACCGCACCGGGCGGTTACCAGCTCGATCTGACCGGGGCCACCCTCGACGCCGCCGAGTTCGAGCGGACCCGATCGCTCGGCCTGTGGCGCGGTGAGGCGTACGAGGGGGTCAGCGCGGGACCGTCGGTGGCGGCCGACGCGGCCCGGTTGAGCGAGCTGCGGCTGGCCGCCCGGCAGGAGTGGGCGCAGCAGGCCCTCACCGAGGGGCGGCACGTTCCCGCGGCGACCGAGCTGGCCGGCTGGGTCGCCGGGCAACCCACCGCCGAGGCCCTGGTCCGGCTGCTGATGCTGGCGCTGTACCGGTCCGGGCGGGCCGGGGAGGCACTCGGCGCGTACGACAGGGCGTCCGCGGCCCTGGACGGCCTGGGTGCCCGGCCCGGCCGGGAACTCGAGGCGCTCGCCGCCGCCGTACGCCGGCAGGATCCGGCCCTCGACCAGCCGCCGCCCGGCGTACCGGCGCAGCGCAACCGCTTCATCGGCCGCCGCGCCGAACTGGACCGGGCGATCGGCCTGCTCGGCACGGCCCGGCTGCTCACGATCGCCGGGCCGGGTGGTGCCGGCAAGACCCGGCTCAGCCTCGAACTGGCCCGCGAGATGGCCGCCGACCACGACGCGGTGCACGTCGTCGAGCTCGCCGAGCACCGCGACGGCCCGCTCGGCGTCCGGCTGGCCGCGGCGATCGGCGTCCGCGAGGAACCCGGAGTGCCGCTGGGCGACACGATCACCCGGCGGCTCACCGGCCGGGTGCTGGTCGTGCTGGACAACTGCGAGCACGTCCGGGCGCCGGTCGCGGAGCTCGCCGGCGAGCTGCTGAGAACCTGCCCGGGCCTGCGGCTGGTGGCGACGAGCCGGGAGCAGCTCGGCCTCAGCGGCGAGGTGATCCTCACGCTCGGCGGGCTCGCCACCCCGGAGCCGGGCACCACCGGCCCGCACTCGGACGCGGTCCGGCTGCTCGCCGACCGGGTCGCCGCCGCTCGCGGCGGCACCGCCCTGAGCGCCGCCGAGCAGGAGGTGGCCGCCGAGCTCTGCCGCCGCCTCGACGGCTTGCCGCTCGCCATCGAGCTAGCCGCCGCCCGGCTCCGCGCGCTGCCGCTCGCCGAGATCATGTCGCGCCTCGACAGGCGGCTCGACCTGCTCACCGGCTCGTCGCCGGTGCCGCGGCACCAGACCATGCGGGCCGCCATCGACTGGGGTTACGAGCTGCTCGACGAGCCGCAACAGGCGGCGCTGCGGCAACTCGGTGTCCTCGCGGGCGCCTTCGACCTGGCCACCGCCGCCGAGGTGACCGGAACGGATCCTCTCGGCCCGCTGACCCAGCTGGTCGACCGGTCGATGGTCGAGTGGCGCGACGGCCGCTACCGGCTGATCGAGACCATCCGCGAGTACGCCAGGGAGCGCATCGGTGCGGACGAGCGTTTTCCCGCGTACACCAGGCTCGTCTCTCTTCTGGAGCGGCGCCTCGCCGAGCCGCCGCCGATGGACGGCCCGGCGCACACCGCCTGGCTGGCCGGTGTCACCGCCGATCACGACACGATCGTGGCCGCGCTGGACTGGTCGCTGCGCGAGGGTGACCCGGAGCGCGGCCTGACGATCGCGACCGCCATGTGGTGGTACTGGTGGGTGGCCGGCCGGATGGCCGAGGGCCGCTCCTGGCTGGCCCGCGCGCTGGCCGCGACACCGCCGCAACCGTCCGCACTGCGCGCCCGGGCCCTGCGCGCGGCCGCCGCCCTGGCCCGCAACTCCGGCGACCTGGCCGACGCGCGCCGGCTGGGCGAGCAGGGCCTCGACGAATTCCGCGAGATCGGCGACCGCACCGGTGAGATCGCGGCGCTGAACAACCTGCTGATCACCGCGCAGGCGCAGCAGGACTACACGGCGTCGCTGCAGTTCGGTCACGAGGCGTTGAAGGCCGCCGAGGAGGAATCGGACACCCGGATGATCGCGGCCGCCTCCAACAACACCGCCGGCACGCTGCGCTGCATGGGTCACCTCGACGAGGCGGAGCGGCTCTTCACCCGGGCCCTGGCCGGCTTCCGGGCACTCGGCGACCGGCGCGGTGAGGCGGCCGCGCTGACCAATCTCTCCACCACCGACCGGCGCCGCGGCCGCCCCACCCCGGCCCGCGCGGCGATGCGCGAGGCGCTGACCATCTACACCGAACTCGGCATCGCCGAAGGTCAGCTGGATGCCGTCGAAGGGCTGGCCCAGCTGGACATCCTCGGCGGCGACGCCGCGGGCGGGCTGCGGCTGCTCGCGATGGCTGAGCGGGAACGGTCAGCGCTGGGCGCGCCGAGCTTCACCCCCGACGAGATCGCCGACCGGGAGCTGGCGGAGGACGAGGCGAGAACCCGATTGGGTACGGCCGAAGTGGCCCTCGCCTACCGGGAGGCGAACGAGTTGTCCCTCGAACGGGCGGTGGCCGGGCTGCTTTCCCGCTGACCTTTGGGGTTTCTTTGGCGGCGTCACTGATGCTTACCGCACAGTCACCCACCGTTAGGAGAACACCGGTGAAGCTCCGCCTCGTCGCCCTTGCCGCTCTCGTCGCCGTCGCCTTCACCGGTGGATGCGGGGTTCTGGAGTCCGCCGCCGCCGGCAGCCTGCCGACCCCCGCCGCGCCGTCGGCCTCCTCTCCTACCGCCTCCCCTGAGGAAGGCTCCGTCTCCGTGAAGGACTCCGGTGATCTGCCGGACCCGTGCACCCTGCTCTCCAAGTCCGAGGTCGTGGACCTCACCGGCCGGGAGATCACCCAGATCGACGAGGACGGTGCCGAGGCCGGTGAGGCCACCCGGTACTGCCAGTGGCAGCAGTCGGGCGGCCAGCTCGCGGTCTTCCTGAGCCGCACCACGCCCGCCGACTTCGACGTGACGATCGACGAGGCCGAATGGGTGGATGGTGTCGGCCAGGACGCCTACGCGCACTCCGGCCACCTCTATGTGCTCTACGGCACCGTGCAGATCGACGTCTACTCGCGCGGCGGCTCGGACTCGCAGAACCTGACCGACGCCAAGCAGGTCGCCAAGGTCGTGATCCCGCGCATCTGACCCGCGCATCTGACCCGCGCACCTGACCCGCGCACCTGACCCGCGCACCTGACCCGCGCATCTGACCCGCGGCCGATCGGACCCGGCCGGGCGGCTTCACACCGCCCGGCCGGTCGATCTCATCCGAAGGTGACGTCGGCGCACCAGTAGTAGACCTGGTCGGCGTGGCCCGCCTCCCAGACCGTGTACACGATGTGCCGGCCGGTGAGGCCCGGCGCGCTCACCGGGATCTTCACCGACACACCGCCGAGCACCGGGTCGGTGGTGGTCTCCCCCACGCCCGGCGCGATCGGGCCGGTGTCCTTGAGCAGGGTCAGATCGCTCCAGGACAGGCGTTGCGTGACCGGGTTGAAGCCCTGCCGGCTCACGTAGACCCGGAAGTACTTCGCGCCGTGCCGGGCCTGGTCATGGGCCACGACGGTGAACGCGGCGGCGTTCGGGATGCGGGTCGCGACCCAGTTCCCCGGCGTGTCCAGTGCCGAGTAACGGGTCCCGCCGGTGTTCCCGGCGCTGCACAGGGTGCCGTTGGGGACGGCGGCCTGGTGGTTGCCCTGCACGTTCTCCCGGTAGAGGCCGTTCCAGTTCCACATCGCCGTGGTGTCGGCCTGCCAGGCCTGCCAGCACATCGGGTCGGTGGTGGCCATCGTGGGGTTCTGGAAGTCGTTGCCCCAGCGCTTCCAGCAGCCGTAGTTGCGCGACGCCGGGTCGATCGTCGAACCGTGGGCGTTGGCCGCGCCGGCGGGTGCGGTGACCAGCAGCAGTACGGCTGCGATCAGCACGGTGAGAACTCGTCTCGGGGTGAGCATGGCGCCTCCAGCAATCATTCGATGAAAGTCGAAATGACGCACGGCGGTGGTCCACCTGCCGTCGGCTCCGGCGTCTGCCCCACCAGAAGCCTCCCAAAGCCATCGAAGTCTGTCAATGCATACAACCCGGGCCCAGCCCTCGCCGCCCACACCCCGCTCACGCCCAGCCGCCCGGCCCAGCTGGCGCCCAGAGGGGCCTAACAGCCGAAAACACCCCGCTCACGCCCAGCCGGCCGCCCCAGCTGGCGCCCAGAGGGGCCTAACACCCGAAAACACCCCGTTCACGCCCAGCCGCCCGGCCCAGCTGGCGCCCAGAGGGGCCTAACAGCCGAAAACACCCCACTCACGCCCAGCCGCCCGCCCCAGCTGGCGCCCAGAGGGGCCTAACACCCGAAAACACCCCACTCACGCCCAGCCGGCCGCCCCAGCTGGCGCCCAGAGGGGCTAGGCGTAGTTGCGCAGCAGGCGCAGGGCGTCGGCCGCGTGCGGGCCACTGGTCAGCAGCCCCGCGTCCGAAGGGGCCAGCCGTTGCGCGCCGACCCGGCAGAAGGCGCCGGCCGGACCGGCGATCGCCGACTCGGCCGACGGGTCGCCGAAGCGCCACGACGACCCGTCCGGTGCGGTCAGGTCGCAGAACACCGGTGCGGCGGGCAGGCCGGCGAGCTGGAAGGCGTACCGAAGGGTGCTGTGGCCCAACCACGCGATGTGCCGCAGCCGCATGGTGTCGGGCCAGGCGACGCCCAGCGGGGCGGTGATGTCCAGCGCGTGCGCCCAGTGCTCGGCCAGCCGGGTGGTGGCAAGCGTGCGCGGCTTCAGCGCCGAGGTGACCCACTGGACCGGCTTCTGCGGATCCGCGGCTCGCAGCGCCTTGACCGACGCCACCCGGGCGGCCCGCCACCGCTGGAGGATCTCGGCGGGCGGGGCCGGCTGGGCCCGGACCATGGCGGCCATCGCGTCGTCGACGGTGCCGCCGTACCGGCGCCAGTCCACGGGCGGCGGATCGCCTCGCACGGTGACCGGCACGGCCTCCTCGGTCTGGGCCAGGTGCAGAACCACGTCGGCCACCGTCCAGCCGTCGGCCGCGGAGGCGAGAAGCCAGTCCTCCGGCGTGAGACGGCTCAGCACCGCGTCCAACTGCTCCTGCTCTGCCTCGAGATCGTCGATGACGTCCAGGCTCACGGGATCACACCCTCATCTCGTAGTTGCGCTTCCGCCCGCGCCAGCGTGCCGGCGGCGAAGGCGGCCAGTTCGTCGTCGCCGAGGTCACGGCGGGCGATCGCCCACCCGGCTGTCGCCGTGAGGCCGGGCCGCTGGACGGTCTCGCCGGACAGGAATCGGCGGAACGCTTTGCCGACGCCGTCGGTGCGGTGCAGCGAAAGGGTTCCGGCCAGGTCGGCGACGGCGCGGAATCCGTACGGGACGACGATCAGCGCGTCGCCGCCGGGGAAGGTGACGCCGTCGAACTCCATGCTGTCGAACGCGGCGTAGCGAAAGCCGCGGGAGAAGGTCACCTTCCGCAGGACCGCGGGCGCCGGGTCGCCGTCGTGTGCCCTGCCGAGGAACTCCACATCGTTCAGGGCACCGATGAAACGGCAGTCGTCGAAGGAGCACCGGGTGAAGGCGACTCTGGTGATCGCCGGGAACGTCGTGTGCGTGAAGGTGGTGCGCTGCGCGGTCAAGTGCCTCGCCTTCGCGCCGGTCAGGTCGGCCGCGGTCCAGGTGGCGCCGTCGATCGACAGGTCGCGCAGGTCGGCGCGGCGCAGCGTGCACTCGGTGAGGGATCCGCCGGTGAGGGAGGTGTTCGACAGGTCGGCCCCGTCGAGGCGGCACCGCCGCCAGTGGACGCCGGCCAGGTGGCTCGCGAACAGCGAGGCGTGGCTCAGGTCGGCTCCGGTGATCTCCGCACCGCCGGTGAACAGGCCACCTCCCGGCAGCCCTCGGAGATCGGCCAGGCCGTCCACCACCCCCCACCCGAGGTCCAGCACGGTGTCACCTCCCGCCAGCCGCCGGAGGATCTCGCCGGCCTTCGCGGCCCCCTCCGCGGTGCACCAGCGAGCGACCACATCCCGGCGAGCCACGGTCCACCATTCTTGCCCCTCGGGGCCACCGCCGGAACCGCTGAAGGCTGCCAAGTCGGCCGGGCACCCGAAACGGCCAGGCACCCGGAACGGCCGGGCGGGTCACCTCTGAGCCGCCGGCCGGGTGGACTGAACCGCCGATGGCGCCACTTGCGGCGGTCGGGCACGGTGAAGGCCCACCGGAGCCGGGGAGCGCCACAAGCGCCGCGCCGGGCCCGCAGGCGGGGAGGACGCAACGATGGGGATGCTGGAGCGGATCCAGGACGGGCTGGCCGGCGCGGGGCAGGTGCTGGACGGGCCGTTCGGGCCCCGGCGGATCACCTACGCCGACTACACCGCGTCGGGCCAGGCGCTCGACTTCGTCGAGGAGTTCATCCGCGAGCACGTCCTGACCCGATACGCGAACACCCACACCGAGGCTTCGGCGACGGGCGCGCAGACCGGCGCGCTGCGGGAGGAGGCCCGGTCGATCATCCATCGCGGCGTGGGTGCCGGGCCCGAGCACGTGGTGCTCTTCTGCGGGTCGGGGGCGACGGCCGCGGTGGCCAAGCTGGTCGGCATCCTCGGCCTGCGTCTTCCGGAAAATCTTGATGAGGGGTACGGGCTGAGCGCTCACATTCCTCCCGAAGACCGTCCGGTGATCTTCGTCGGTCCCTACGAGCACCACTCCAACGAACTGCCGTGGCGGGAGTCGATCGCCGACGTGGTGGAGATCGACTCCGACCACACCGGCCACGTGGACCTCGGCGCGCTGCGGCGAGCGCTTCTCGCGTACGAGAAAAGGCCTTTGCGTATCGGCAGTTTCTCCGCGGCCTCGAACGTCACCGGCATCCTGACCGACACGGCGGCTGTCTCCCGGGTGCTGCGCGAGCACGGCGCCCTGTCCGTCTGGGACTACGCGGCCGCCGGGCCCTACGTGCCGATCTCGATGGCGGACAAGGACGCCGTCTTTCTCTCGCCGCACAAGTTCGCCGGTGGCCCGCAGACCCCCGGTGTGCTTGTCGTCGACCGGCGGCTGATGACCAACCGGGTGCCGGTGGTCCCGGGCGGCGGCACCGTGGCCTACGTGGACCCGGCCGGTCACCGCTACCTGGACGATCCGGTGGCGCGGGAGGAGGGCGGCACCCCGGCGATCGTCGAGTCGATCCGCGCGGGCCTGGTGTTCGCCGTGAAGGACACCGTCGGCACCGGCCTGATCGGCGCGCGCGAGGAAATCCTCTGGCAGCGTGCGCGGGAACGCTGGACCGCCGAGGACGGCATCGAGATCCTCGGCGACCTCGGCGCGCACCGGCTGTCGATCGTGTCGTTCCAGGTCCGCGCCGGTGACCGCTACCTGCACCACAACTTCGTGGCGGCGCTGCTCAACGACCTGTTCGGCATCCAGGCGCGCAGCGGATGCTCGTGCGCCGGCCCGTACGGTCATCGGCTGCTCGGCATCGACGAGGCGCACTCGCGGGAGTTCCGCGGCGAGATCATGGACGGCTGGGAGGGCATCAAGCCGGGCTGGACGCGGCTGAACCTGAACTATTTCATCTCGGACGCCACCGCCGGCTACCTGATCGAGGCGGTCGCTCTGATCGCCCGGTACGGCTCGCGGCTCCTGCCGGACTACCGGTTCGATCCGCGGACCGCCCGGTGGGCGCACGTCCGGCACACTCCCCCGCGGGTGCGGCTCGCCGACCTGCGCCTGGACGCCGACGGCACCGTGACGATGCCCGCCGCCGCCACGGCCACCGCCGGCGAGGACGCGTTCCCCGGCTATCTGGCCGAGGCCCGCGAGATCCTGTCCGGGCGGCCGGAACCGGTCGACGGGGTGCGGCTGGAGCTGCCGGCCGCCTTCGAGAAGCTGCGCTGGTTCCTGCTGCCGGACGTGTGCCTGGAGGGGGAGGGCGCCGGGGCGCGGCGCCCTCCTATGTCCTCCTAGAAGGCCTTGACCTCCAGGAGGCCGACCGAGCTGGTGCCGCTGGACTGCATCACGACACGCAGCCGGGTCGTGTTCACCCCGGTGAACGTGACCGTGTTGTAGGCGTTGGCGGCGACCGGATAGCCACTCGCCGCGGGCACGTCGGCGTAGGCGCTACCCGTCCAGTACTGCAGCTTCCAGGACGAGGGTGCACGAACACCGCCGTTGTCGTCGAACAGGTAGACCTGCGCCTGGCTGAGCGCCACCGCGCTCGGCCAGGTCAGCTCGGCCCACTGCTCGCCGCTGTTCGGCCAGGTGCCCCACCGCGGGTTCACCGTGTCGTTCGAGGAGCCCGGTTCGAGCCCGTCGTTGATCGCCGCGATCGACTCCCACGACGAGGTGTAGGACGCCGAGGCGGTCGCGGTACGGGCCAGGTTGGTGCCACCGGCCGGCGGTGTCGACGTGGACGGCGAGGGAGCCGGCGTGGTCGGCGTGGGCGTGGCCGGGTTCCCGCTGATCGCCAGGTCGGCGCTGGGGAAGGCGGAGAACGACGGGTTGATGTCGCTCTCGCCGCCGGCGCCGTCGCAGCGGCGGTCCGGGTTGAACATCAGGTACGTACCGGAACTACAGGCGAACGCGATCTCCGCGTCGCCGCCGACCACGATGTTGCCGGAGAGGTTGGCGCCGCCCTGGATGAGCGCGTTGTCCTTGACCACGGCGTTGCCGCCGACGGTGCCGCCGTTGACCCAGCCCAGCCCTTCGATGCGGGCGTTGCCGGTCACCGTGCCGGCCATCACGGCCGCCTTCGGGCCGACGTACGCGGTCGAGGCCACGCTGGCGTTCCCGGCGACCCAGCCGCCGCCGTTGGAGTGCCAGCGCCCGCCGTTGGTCGCGGCCGGCTTGACGTAGCCGGGTTCGAAGCCGGACGGCGCCGCACCGGAGACCCGGAACTCGTACGGGAAGCGGCGCGCCTTGGTGTAGCCGTCGAGGAAGGCGTAGTGCGGTACGGCGTTCGGCGTACCGGTGACGACGAGCCAGACCTCGTTCTCACCGGACTGGAGCTGGAAGTCGACCTGGCCGTCGGTGCCGGTCTGCAGGGTGGAGTAGCGGGGCGTACCGCTGCGGACCGCGACCAGGCCGAACGTCCACCCGGAGGCGCCGGTCTCGGCGTGCCCCTTCAGCCGCAGCCGCACGAGCGCACCGCTGCTCGACGGCACCAGCTTGATCTTGTTGAAGCCGTAGTCGGAGGGCGCGACCCGGGCGTTGATCCGGTAGTGGCTCTGGCTCTGGTCGACGGCCTCGACGTTGCCGCCGTTGTAGGCGTTGAGGAAACCCGCGCCGTACACGTTGTTGATGAACGGCATCAGCGTCGAGCGGTTGCCGAAGTCGTAGGTGACCGTACGGGTCGCGTACTCGCCGACCCGCCGGTTGAGTTCGGCCTGGGTGATCCCGGTGATCCGGCGGTAGGTCTCCAGCGGGTGCTCGGTGTTGCGGGCCTCGTTCCAGATCCGGTTGAACATCGCCAGGCCGTCGCGGTCCTTGATGTACTGCGCCAGCATCCAGGCGCCGTAGTGGTGCCGGCTGGAGCTGTAGTACAGGTTCTCCGAGCGCATCCACCGGGTCAGGTCACCGGCCGCGGTGGTGGGCAGCGCCTGCATCGCCATGAACTCGGCGCTGGCCTCCCAGAAGGTGCCCGACCAGGCGGCGGTGAACCCGGCTCCGGAGCGGCCGAGGAACGTGTAGTTCTGGAAGACGTGGGCGAGTTCGTGCGCCAGGCCCCATGAGCCGGGCAGGGCCGCACCCGGCGCGACATTGATGACACCGACCCGGTTGTCCACCGAGCCGCCGGTCGCCCAGGCGTTCAGCTCGGTGCGGTTCCAGGTGTTCGTGACGATCACGATGATCTTGTGTTCGGCGAGCAGCCCGGTCTCCGGCGTGAACTGCATCGTGTTCACGTAGAAGCTGTAGAGGTTCTCCAGCTGCGTGATGATGCTGTTCGGGTCGAAGGTGTAGGGCGACGGCGCCGACGTGGGGTTCGTGCCCGACTTCTCACCCCAGAGCAGGATGAAGTTGGCCGACTCCCGGCTGCGGTCGGCGGCCCACGGCACCTCGCCGGTCTGCGTCCAGCGGGCGGGGATGTAGACGGTCTTGGCGGCGGCCGACGCGCTCGTCATCACCTGCGGTATCAGGGAAACGCCGCCGAGCATGGTCAGCACGACCGCGACGACGAGCAACAGCCGCCGTGATCGCCAAGGGGATTTGAGCATGGCGAAGCCATCCGATCGATGAGGCCGCGATCCGCGGATCACGGTGGGGATACCGGGCCCCGGCGACCAATGGGGGAAGGTCAGCCGATAGCCAGGCCTCTATGTCCGGGTCACTCTCGCTCACGAAAACGTTTTCGGCAAGTCACCGCCGACGGTGGATGCCGCGGCGGCGACCTCCCCGGATCGCGATCAGGCCGATGGCGCCGGCCAGCACGATCGGGATCGCGAGCCAGGTCAGCGGCGGCCTCTCCGACGCGGGCGCGGCAGCCGGTGGCGGATCAGACCCCTTTGACGGTACGGCCGGCGACCTCGGCCCCGACCCGGGCTTGACGGCCGGCTGAGCCTTCGCCAGGTCCGACTTGATCACGGAGAGGATCCACGGCGCGATGGCGTCCACCCGGGTGGCGATGTCCGGGCCGGTGTGCGGGCAGTCCGGGCCCCGGCTGACCACACCGACCACGACCGCCGCACCCTTCACCTCGGTGAAGTAGGGCCCGCCGGAGTCCCGCTCGCACGGGCTGGTGTTCTGCTTCGGCGCGACCCCGGACAGCCCCATCTCGGTCTTGCTCACCGACGTGACCTCGAACCTGCCGGTGCGCAGCCGGTCCGGCGTACGCGACGCGCCCTTGCTGGTGAACCCGTACCCGACAAGCCTCGCCGGCAGCCCGGCCGCCGGCTTCCTCCGGTTCAGCCGCAGCGGCGTGATCCCGGTGATCGCCCGGTCCAGCCGGGCCAGGGCGACGTCGGCCCGGCCGTGCTGGCGCACCTCCACCACCTTCGCGGTGACACCGGCCTTGCCCGTCAGATCGGCCCGCCCGACCGTCGCGGTGGTCTTCTCCGCCACCGTCCGCGACACCCGGTTGCCGTCCTCGTCGCGGAAACAGTGTGCGGCGGTGATGATCCAGCGCGGCGAGATCAGCCCGCCGGAGCACGAACTGTCCCGGGTCCCGCCGTCCGCGGTGGGGATGCCCAGCTCGGTGATCTTCACCGCGAACGGGTAGCGCCCGTCCGGCACCCGATCACCGTTGGCGATGGCGTGCGCGGGCACGCCGGCGAGAACCGCTCCCACCGAGAGAGCGGCCGCCGCCGTAACGATCTTCCATTTCGCGCCCACCGGTCGTGCAGCGTAGAAGACGGCGGCAACACCCATGACCCTCACCACCCCTTGACGACCAGCCAGGCCAGATGGTTGCAAATTCGGCGGGATCATCTGCTGCCGAAACTTTCGGGAGCCACCATCAGCCCTCACCGAGGGAATTCGCATCCATCAGTGCGAAACTTCCAAAACTCATTGACACTTACCGATGTCACATCGCAGGCTGAATCCCGTTCGATCGCTGTTCCCCACCTCTCCCGGAAGGAGAGTTCCAGTGATCACCGTCCGCTCCACGGTCATCACCCTCGCCGCCGCGGCCCTCGTCGCCGGCGGTGTGGCCGCCTCTGTCCCCCGCGCCGCCGCCTCCTCCACCTCGCTGCCCGCCGCCGCCGCAGCACCAGTGGAGGACGAGGGCGCCACCTGTCCCGCCCCCGCTCTGCCCGACGCCGGCGCCCTGCCCACCAACGCCAAGCTGCCCGACCCGTTCCGCAGGCTGGACGGCACCCGGATCACCACCACCGGCGACTGGACCTGCCGCCGCAACGAGATCAAGAAGCTCTCCGAGAAGTTCGTCTACGGCGAGAAGCCGCCGAGACCGCAGACCGTCTCCGGCACCGTGACCAGCAGCACCATCACGGTGAACGTGTCGCACCAGGGCCGCAGTTCAAGCTTCTCGGCCTCGGTCAGCCTGCCCAGCGGCACCGGCCCGTTCCCGGCCGTCGTCGTCCTCGGCGGTTTCGGCGCCGACACCGCCACGATCCGGTCGGCCGGCGCCGCGGTGATCAACTACGACCCGTACTCGGTGGGCCGCGAGGGCACGCCGCGCACCAACAAGCAGGGCGCGTTCTACAGCATCTACGGCAACACCAGCACGACCGGCCTGCTCGCCGCCTGGTCCTGGGGCGTCAGCCGGATCATCGACGTCCTCGAACAGTCCGGCGGCTCGATCCTGCGAGCCGACGCCACCGGGGTCACCGGCTGCTCCCGCTTCGGCAAGGGCGCCTTCGCCGTCGGCGCCTTCGACCAGCGGATCGCCCTGACGATGCCGATCGAGTCGGGCAGCGCCGGCGTACCCATCTATCGCGGCATTCCCGGCGAGGGCGCCCAGAGTCTGAGCAGCGCCTACGGTGAACAGCCCTGGCTCGGTGACGCCTTCGGCTCCTTCACCGGCAGCCCCGCCCGCCTGCCCGTCGACACCCACTCGGTCGTCGCGATGATCGCCCCGCGCGGCCTGTTCATCATGGACAACCCGCACATCGCCAACCTGGGCCCGCGCTCGGCGAGCGTGGCCGCCCTGGGCGGCGCCGAGGTCTATCAGGCCCTGGGTGCGGGCGCCAACATCACCTACTGGTCGGACATCCAGAACGGGAGCCACTGCGCGGTACGCCCGGAGTGGACCACCCCACTCCAGCAGCACATCCGCAAGTACCTGCTCCGCACCGGCAACGACCCCGGCACCATGCGCATCTCCAGCCGGGCCGCCGGCAACCTCGCCGAATGGCGCGACTGGCAGACCCCGGTCCTGGGCGCCGGCCCCTCCTCCCCGTCCCCTTCCCCCTCCTCCCCTTCGCCGTCCCCGTCGTCCCCCTCGCCGTCGCCCTCCTCTCCGTCGCCGTCCCCGTCGCTCCCGGCCGGTGCGACTTGCACCGCATCCGTCTCCGTCAACGCCTGGACCGGCGGGTTCGTGGGCACGGTCCGGGTCACCGCGGGCTCGACCGCCATCAACGGCTGGAACGTGGCCCTGACCCTCCCGGCCGGCGCCACCATCACCAACGCCTGGAACGCCGACCGCTCCGCCACCACCGGCGCCGTCCAGTTCACCAACGTCGCCTACAACGGCCGCCTCGCCGCCGCCGGCTCCGCCGAGTTCGGCTTCCAGGCCACCGGCCCCAGCACCCTGCCCACCCCCACCTGCACCGCCACCTGACCAGCCCTCAGGGTCACCACGCGCACACATTGACGTTGAGGACTTATCGGACGCAACCTCACCGGGATGACGACACGCGATCGTGGGTTCGTCACTTTGGGTTGGCGAGGGATCGAACCGGGTACCGTGCGTAGCCGTACCATCCACGGGGAATCATCGATGCGCCGCGAGGAGACGCACGTGGAGCGGGCTGGCTCGGACGATCAACTATCCGGAGACGACCGAGATCGTCCTCCATCACTGCGCATCGGCGGCTATGTCTCCGGCACCGCGGAACCCGCGGACGAAGAGGCCGACCAGCAGGTCGACGGCGTCAAGCTTCCGAACATCGCTGACTACTGGCCCGACGCCCCGCACCGGCGCCGCACCGGCCAGGCCGAAACCGATCAGCCGCCCGCATGGCAGATCCTGCTGCCCAGCTCCGCGAACCCGACCCTTCCCCGCCCTCGTAGGAACGGATCCGAACCAGCGACCGAACCGGCCGAACCCCGGCTGCGGCGATCCGCGATCCTCGCCGGCATCGTCGCGTTGCTGATCGCCGGCGGCACGATCCTCCTCATCCGGGCAAACTCCGAACCGGACACCCGGCGGCCTGGCACCGGGCAGAACGCCGCCCTGCCGCAGACACCGCAGATCCCGGCGAGCGAGGCACCCCCCGAGCCCACCGCCACCGCCCCTTCTCCCACCCCGGCGAGCCCCTCCCCGAAACCGTCACCAAGCCCCACCACGACTACCGTCCCGCCCCGCCCGAGGCTCCCGGAGCGGGCCCGTTTCGAGCTGGCCGACGGCGTCACCGAGCTCTCGGTGCGCACGGCGGAGCTGGACGGCGAGGCGTTCCAGGTCAGCACCCCGGCGGACTCCGGGCTCGACGTGGACACCAGGTTCGGCAACGGCGTGCTGCGGGTCGACACGGACAACGACGGATCCGGCTCGGGCCGGCTGAACGTGCTGCTCAACGAGGATGTCGTCTGGCACGTGCAGATGAACGCGGGTGCCCGGCTCGCCGACATCGACATGGGCACCGGCACGGTGAACCGGATCGATCTGGACGGCGGCGCCGAGCGGATCAACGTCTCGGTCGGCCGGCTGGCGACCACGCTGCCGATCCGGATGACGGGCGGCGTCAACAGGTGGCGCATCGAGACAGCCCGCGAGGTCCCGGTGCGGGTCGAGGTCAGCAACGGCGCCGGCAACGTCGTCCTCTACGGCGACGAGAGCGGCGGCGTCGGCAAGGGCGAGACGGTGCGGTCCGGCGACCTCGGCGACCGCCCCGGTCTCGACATCGACGCGGCCGCCGGACTGGGCTCCCTGGAAGTCACCGAGGACTGAGAACGGAAAGGGCCGGCACCCGCGGGGGGTACCGGCCCTTGAACCAGAATCAGCGAACAGGCCCGCTGTACGGCGCAACCGTCACCTTGTCGATCACCGGCGCGAACCGGGACCGCAGCAGCACGTCCGGCCAGGTCTGTGACGCGTACGTGGTGCCGTCGAAGTTCGGCAGTTCCTCCGACGAGAACGCAACCGTGTTCGGCCCGCGCTTCAACGTGACCGGGACAGTCAGCTCCCAGAAGTTGTTGTCGTGGAAGCTGTGCGGGAACAGCACCCGCCGCCCCGCCGCACCGTTGATCGAGATGTCGGCGTGCCGTGCCAGCGGGTCCGGGTTGTAGTGGGTGGCCACCGCCTGCTCCGGGTTCGAGTACCGCACCCGCAGCGCGTACGTTCCCGGCTTGTCCGCACGAACGGTGAACGTCAGCGTGTTCGCGTTCCCCGGCACACCACCGACCCCGGTGACCGCCGCTCCCCCACTGGCCAGCGATTTCGCCGTCACCGACGCGGTGCCGGCCACCTGCGCCGCCTCCGCCTCGTAGGCCGTCGACGGCAGCGCCGCGGCACTGGACCGCACGGTCAGCCGGTCGAGAACGCCCTTACCGCTGACCACCACCTTGTTGACCCCGCCGGACAGCGACACCGCCGCACGATGCCCCGCCACACCGATCCCGTTGACCGTCATCCGCACCGGCCCGGAGGTGACCCCGAGGTCGAGCACAGCGGCGGCGTCCGCACGGGAGTAGACCCAGAACGTCGCCGACCCGCCGCGACCGAGCGCGACAGCCCCGGCCCCGGACGTCTTCCGGCCCTGGTAGACGGGCTGTGCCCGGTCGAGCGACGCCAGCTCCGCCTCGTAGACCACGGTCTGCGCCGCCGGATTCGGCAGCTCCAGGGTGATCCGGTCGACGATCGCGTCGCCCTTGGTCACCTTCGAGCCGTCCAGGCTGCGGGCGGCCAGCGAGATCGTGTGCTCTCCCGCGCTGAGCCGCACCGTGGTGTCCGCGTGGTCCCAGACCACCCACTTGTACCCGAGCGGCAGGAAGATCTCCTGCTCGGCGGCACCGTCGACACGCAGGAACACGTTCGTCGGCCCCTGTTCCTGCACCAGGTCGTAGGTGTTCAGCGAGTTGGCGAAGACGCTCAGGTCGTAGGTGCCGTCCCGCGGCACGTTCACGGTGAAGTCGAGGACGCCGTCGCTGCCGGTCCGCAGGCCGCCGACGTTGAAGCCGCCGGAGGTGTAGAACTTCGAGACGTCCGAGGGCGAACCCTCCGGGCCGTTGCGGCTGTAACCGCCGCCGGTCCAGGTCGCGTCCTCCGCCTCGAAGGATCCCTGCCAGGTGGTGGGCGAGGCAGCGGTCCGGTCACTCTCCCCCGCGGGGCTCAACACTATTTCGTACGCGGAAGCCTCCTTCAACTGGTCGAGCTCGACAGCCACCTCGCCGCCGTGAACCGTGAGGTCCTTCTCGGCGAGCAGGCGCGGCGGGGCCGAGTCGCCGACCTGACCGGTCCACGGGATCTCCCGGATCCAGGCGTGCACCCTCTTGCCGAAGTACTTCGGCACGTTGGTGAACCGGATGTACCCGGCGCTCGTGGCACCGCCGAAGATCGCGCGGGCCTGCTTCTTGCCCTTGTCGAGGCTGGCGACGCCCTGCAGCGTGTAGTTCTGGCCCGGGTACGGCGGTGTCACCCGCACGGTGTCGCCGGTCATGCTGCCGTAGGCGTTGTAGAGCCACCACTGCCCGTTGCCCCGGTTGGCCTGCACCGCCGAGTCCGACAGGTTCCCGTCGATGTTCCAGTACGCGATGTCGGCGTCGACCTTGGACTCCTCGATCGCCGAGATCCACTGGATCATCTGGCCGGGTACCGAGGTGTGGTAGTTGAAGGCGTACTCGTTGATGTTGATCGGCAGATGCTTGCCGGGCAGCACCTCGGTCTCCCACTCCCGATAGGTCGCGACGCTGTCGCGGACCGCCTCGGGGTGGCTCAGCTCGTGCCAGGTGATCACGTCGGGCACGGTGCCGGCGTCGCGGGCGTGCTCGAGGAATCCCTTGACCTGCGAGAACAGGATGCTGGTGTTGGGGCCGGCGATACGCGCGCCGGGGATCTTCCCCTTGATGAGGGCGTAGACGTCGTCCCAGGCCTGGAAGTAGTCGTCCGGGTCGCTGAGCCAGCTGACCCCGTTGTAGCTCCACTCGCCGGTGCCGAACATGTTGCCCTCGGGCTCGTTGAACGGCACGAAGACGATGTTGTCCTGATATTCGGGGGCCAGTGTGCGTACCTGATCCACCTGTTTGGCGATCTTGTCCTTGAAGGTGTCGAGCTTCTCCTCCGGAGTGCTGCCCGGCCACTGGTAGGGGAAGCCGCGGTGGATGTCGGTCATGTAGATGTAGACGTCGCCGCCGGTGCTGTCGGCCAGCGGCTTGACCACTTCGAGGGCGTCGGCGCCGGGGTGCTGGGGCCCGTCCTGCGCCTTGGTCGAGACGGTGCGCAGGTGCATGCCCTCGATCAGGTTGTTGGTGGGTACGCCGTCGCCGTAGAGGCCGTAGAGGGTTCCGGAGGCTCCGCCGTGGAAGGCGCCGGTGGTCGTGGCGAGGTTGATGGTGAGCTCGCCCTCGCGGATCACGGTGACGCTCGCGGTCACCGCCCGGCCGGCGGCTGTCCCGGCGACGGTGAAGGTGCCGCGCTGGGCGTACCGGGAGGGGTCGATCGCTTCCCAGGTGATGGGGACGTCACGGTCGTACCCGTCGGTGTAGGTCCCTCGCACGCTCGCCGGTAGCGCCGGCGCCTTGCCGATGGTGGTTCGCACGTCGAAGCTGGTGTCGCTCAGCCCGGTGACCGAGGGCGGGGTGGCTCCGTAGGCTTCGGCGACCTGCTCGGCGGTGAGCGCTGTGCCGTAGGCGCGGAAGTCGTCGACGGCGCCGTCGAAGAGCGGGTCCTGGTAGAAGGAGCGGCCGATATACCCGGCCTGGGCGGTGCTCGCGTCGAGCAGCTGCCCGGCGGTGATCGTGGTCGCGGCCGAGGAGACCGCCGCCCCGTCGAGGTAGGTGGTGATCCGCCCGCCGCCGAGCGTGACGGTGAGGGTCTTCCACGCGTTGGCCGGTAGCGGCGCCGCGCCGGTGACCTGGGCCTCCGCGCCGCCGCCGTTGACCGTGACGGCGGTGCGCAGCCGTCCGTCCCCGTTGTACGGCGTACTGAAGAGGTATTTGCTGGTGTCCTTGCCGAGCGCGTAGATCCACTGCCACGGCGCGGTCGTCCCGTCCCACCGGACCCGGGTCGACACGGTCAGGTCGGTACGGCCCTCGAGCACCGCCCGCGGGATGGTGACGTAGGCGCCGTTCGAGGTGGGCGCCCCGCCGGGCAGCTGGATGGCGTGGCCGCCGCCCGCACCGTCGACGAGGGTGGCGGTGGCGCCGTTGACGAGGCTGCCGTTCAGCCCGTTGCCGGAGGTGTCGGTGACAACGCCGCTGGTCAGGTCGTCGGCGTCGAATTCGTAGGCGACGACGGGAGTGGGCACGTCGGCCGCTGCTCCGGCCGTTTGTCCGGCCGCCTGTCCGGCCGTTTGTCCGGCCGTTTGTCCGGCCGCGGCGAGCGACGGGACGGCGGGATATGTCGCGATCAGCAGGCCGGCGACGGCGGCTGTCAGGGGTTTCCAGGAACTCATGGACGCCTCTCAACGCGATGTGAGCGTTAACAAAAGATGGCGGGCCCCAGGCGGGGAGAAGAGTGCCTGGGATGTGCGCAAGGACGGGAGCGCACCGTTTCGAGCAGGTTACGAAGGAAAACCACACTCGTCAATGAGTCCTCAGGAAAACGTTTGCCTTGCGTCGTTCTCCTAGACAGCCGTCGACGCGCGCGGCACCAGCCGGCACGGGCGCGCCCGCTGCCCCTGCACCGGATCCCCGTTGATCGCCGCCAGCAGCACCTCCGCCGCCGTGCGCCCGATGCCCTCCAGATCCATGTCGATGCTGGTCAGCGACGGCCGCGACCCTTCGACCATGACGTCCCAGTTGTCGAAGCCGACAAGCGCCACGTCCCGCGGTATCTGCTTACCGGCGTCCCGCAGCGCCTCCGCCATCCCGCGCGCGATCTGATCGCTGCCGCAGAACACCGCGTCGACGTCGGCCCCGGTCGAGAGCAGGATCCCGGCCGCCTGCCGCCCCCATGCCTCGCTCCACTCACCGTAGAGCGTCGGCGCCGCCGGCCGCAAACCTTCGGCGGCGAGCGTTTGCGCTGCTCCGGCGGCCCGTACCGTGGCCGAGTGATGGTGTTCCGGTCCGGTCACGTGGGCGATCCGGCGCCTGCCGATGGCCAGCAGGTGCTGGATGGCGCGTCGGGCGCCGTCGGCCTCGTCGGGCACGACCGAGCAGTCCCGGGGGTCGGCGGAGCTGATGAACGCGTACACCACCGGGACCGGCAGGCCGACGCCGATCGGCGCCCGGGCCTGGGTGCGGCGGCCGGTCACCACGATGCCGTCGACGTTACGGCTGAGCAGCGTACGCAGGTAATACTGCTCCCGGATCGGATCGTCGCGGGCGTCGCAGAGGAAGACCGACATCTGCCCGGCGCCCAGCGCGTCCTCGGCGCCGATCAGCAGCGGGATGCTGAACCGGCCGATGCTGTCCGTAGTGATCATGCCGACCGTGTAGGTGCGGCCGGTCTGCAGGCTGCGCGCCGCCGCGTTGGCAACAAATCCGAGCTGCTCAGCGGCTTGCTGGACGCGCAGGCGGGTCTCTGGTCGCAGCGCTCCCCGCCCGTTCAGCGCCTTGGACGCCGTACCGGTGGAGACCCCCGCGAGCGCCGCCACCTGGCTGATCGTGACCGCGCGTTCTCTGGTGCTCAGCGTTTCCTCCAAGTTTCCTAGCGGCCGATCGTAACTTCGTCTTGACATGCCAGCAAGACGCTACCTAGCTTCTAGGCAATCGATTTCCGAAACGTTCCGGCTCTGCGATCCACGTTGCTTCCGACTCAGCGATCCACGTTGCTTCCGACTCTGCGATTCACGCTGCTTCCGACTCTGCGATCCACCGTTGCTTCCGACTCTGCGATTCACGCTGCTTCCGACTCTGCGATCCACCGTTGCAAGGAGAACCGATATGAACCGTTCGCGCCTGCGCGCCGCGGCGGCCATCACGCTCACCGCCTGCCTGGTGGCCGGCTGTTCCTCCTCCTCCGATTCCAGCTCCGGCACCGGTGATGCGGCGGCCGGCGGCGACTACACGATCTGGGACCCGTACCCCCAGTTCGACGACAGCTCGGACTGGGTGAAGCTGCTGACCACCTGCGGCACCGACTCCGGGGTCACGGTCAAGCGCACCGGATACGACACCACCGACCTGACGAACAAGGCGCTGCTCGCCGCCCAGCAGGGCAACTCGCCGGACGTGCTGATCGTCGACAACCCGGTCGTCTCGACGCTCGCCGAAGCCGGCGTCCTGACGACCGCCGACGAGGTCAAGGTCGACACCTCGGCGGTCTCGCCGAACCTCCTGGCGGCCGGTCAGACCGGCGGCAAGACGTTCGGCATCCCGATCGGCGCCAACACGCTCGCCCTGTATTACAACAAAACCATCCTCGACAAGGCGGGGGTCGACCCGGCGTCCATCAAGGACTGGGCCGGGCTGACCACGGCCCTGGAGAAGGTGAAAAGCTCCGGCAAGAAGGGCATCACCTTCTCCGCGATCGGCACCGAGGAGGGCAGCTTCCAGTTCCTGCCGTGGTTCTGGGGCTCCGGCGCGAACCTCACCCAGCTCGACTCCGCGCAGGGCGTCGCCGCGCTGACCCTCTGGAACGACTGGCTGAAGAAGGGCTACGCGCCGAACTCGGTGCTCAACAACACCCAGACGACCAGCTGGCAGGAGTTCGCCGCCGGCGACTTCGCGTTCAGCGAGAACGGCACCTGGCAGCTGGCGAACGCCAAGAAGACCGGCTTCGAGTACGGCATCATCCCGATCCCGTCGCAGGCCGGCGGCACCGCGCCCGCACCGACCGGCGGCGAGTTCGTGACCGCCCCGGTGCAGACCGAGACCGCCCGGTACGCCACCACCGAGAAGCTGATCGCCTGCCTGACCAGCGCCGACAACGCGTACACCACGGACACGACGCTGTCCTACATCGCGGCGACCGACGCCGTGCAGCAGAAACAGGCCGCCGAGAACAAGGAGCTGACCGTCTGGGTCGAGGCGGTCAAGGCCGCCAAGGGCCGCACCAGTGACGACCTCGGCACCAAGTACCCGAAGATCTCCCAGCCGATGTGGACCGCCTTCCAGTCGGCACTCAGCGGCTCAGCCTCACCGCAGGAAGCCCTGGCCACCGCCCAGCAGACTGCGTCCGCGGCCATCAAGTGACCATGGCTCACGACGTGACGACCCGCTCCTCCGCCCCGGTTCAGCCGCGGGCGGAGGAACGGCCTCGATCAAGAAGCAGAAAAGGCGGCAACTGGGCGGCCTGGGCGTTCCTGGCCCCGGTAGTGATCTACCTGATCGCCTTCTACGCCTACCCGCTCTACCGCAACCTGGACCTGAGCCTGCGCCACTACACGGTGCGCTCGTTCGTGCAGGGCAACGCCCCGTTCAGCGGACTGGACAACTACCGGGAGGTGTTCGCCGACGCCACCTTCGGGCCGGCCCTGCTGCACACCCTGATCTTCACGTTCGTGTCGATCGCGTTCCAGTTCGCCATCGGGCTCGCGCTCGCCGTGTTCTTCGCGCAGCACTTCCGGCTGTCCGCGACGTTGAGAGCGCTTTTCCTCGTACCGTGGCTGCTGCCCTTGATCGTGAGCGCGTCAACCTGGGCCTGGATGCTCAACAGTGATTCCGGCATCGTCAATGCGGCAATTCAACTCGTCAACACGTCAACCCAGGCCGTCAACATTGACGGCGTCAACATTGACCCGGTCAACTGGCTGACGTCACCGCAATGGGCCTTGACCAGCGTGATCATCGCGAACATCTGGATCGGCATCCCGTTCAACCTGGTGGTGCTCTACAGCGGGCTGCAAGCCATACCGCAAGAGGTGCACGAGGCCGCCGCCATCGACGGCGCGACCAGCTGGCAGCGCTTCTGGCGAGTCACGTTTCCGCTGCTCAGACCGGTCTCGGCGATCACGCTGCTGCTCGGCCTGGTCTACACGCTCAAGGTCTTCGACATCATCTGGATCATGACGAAGGGCGGCCCGGCCGACGCGTCGACCACCTTCGCCACCTGGTCCTACCGGCTCAGCTTCGGCAACCTGCTGCCCGAATTCGGCCCGGGCGCCGCCGTCGGCAACCTACTGATCATCATGGCGCTGATCTTCGGCCTTCTGTACATCCGGATCCAGAGGAGACAGAACGCATGAGCCAGGAGACAGAACGCCCGAGCCAGACGGCGAAGCGCATGAGCCCGAGGAGACAGCATGCCAAGACCGGGGTCGGGCTGATCTTCACGGCGATCATGCTGTTCCCGATCTACTGGATGATCAACGTGTCCTTCACCAAGGACACCGACATGCGCGCCGACCCGCCGCACCTCTTCCCGTGGAACGGGACGCTCGAGGGCTATCGGGCGGTGCTCGACCAGCAGCTCCCGTACCTCGGAACGAGCTTGATCGTCGGGCTCGGCACCGTCGCACTCACCTTGATCATCGCCGCGCCGGCCGGTTATGCGCTGGCCAAGCTGCGCCCGAAGGGCGGCGGCGTGCTCAGCTTCGTGCTGCTGATCGCCCAGATGATCCCCGGCGTGATCATGGCGATGGGCTTCTACGCCATCTACCTGCGCGCCGGTGTCCTCAACACGATCCCGGGGCTGATCCTGGCCGACTCGACGATCGCGGTCCCGTTCGGTGTCCTGATCTTCACGGCGTTCATGTCCGGCATCCCGGACGAACTGATCAACGCGGCGCTCATCGACGGAGCGTCGAAGTGGCGCACGTTCCTCTCGGTGATCCTGCCGGTCAGCCGCAACGCGGTCGTCACGGTGAGTCTGTTCGCCTTCCTCTGGGCGTGGTCCGACTTCGTCTTCGCCACCACGCTCGACGGCGGCGGCGACCACCAGCCCATCACGCTCGGCATCTACCACTACATCGGCAACAACAACCAGCAGTGGAACGCGATCATGGCGACTGCCGTGATCGCCTCCATCCCCGCGACGCTGCTGCTCATCCTGGCCCAGCGTTACGTGGCTGCCGGCGTCACCGCCGGCGCTGTCAAGGACTGAGGAAACACATGAGCTTCGTTTCTCACGGCCCCGTCGTGCCCACATCGGACGCGCTGGGCGTGCTCCGGCCGCTTCCGGCGGATGCGGTGCTGCTCGATGCGGACGGCCTGCTCGGCGGCTGGCAGCAGCGCAACACCGAGTCCACGCTGCCGCACTGCGTCGACCAGCTCCGCGTGCACGGCAACCTGACGAACCTGCGCAGGCTGACCGGTGACGCGGACGAGGAGTTCGCCGGCTTCTGGTTCGCCGACACCGACGTTCACAAGACGTTGGAGGCGGCGTTCTGGTCCGGTTCGGCGGGCGCTTTCGCCGACGAGGTGGCCGCGCTGCTGGAGAAGGCCCAGGACCCGGACGGCTACCTCGACACCTACTACCAGGACCCGGCGAACCGTGACCGGCAGTGGGCCGAGCTGCACTTCAGCCATGAGATGTACACCGCGGGCCATCTGATCCAGGCGGCGGTCGCGGCGGCGCGCTCCGCGCCGGATTCCACACCGGCCCAGCAGGTCGTGTCGGTCGCGCGCCGTTTCGCCGATCTTCTGGTGCAACGGTACGGGCAATCGGGTGAAACCGACGGTCACCCGGAGGTCGAGACCGCGCTGGTCGAGTTGTACCGGGTCACCGGGCACCGGCCGTACCTGGACCTGGCCGCGCGGTTCGTCGAGAACCGCGGGCACGGTGTCCTGGGCGAGGGCCGGTTCGGGCCGCGCTACTTCCAGGATCACGAGCCGCTGCGGGACACCGCCGAGGTCACCGGCCACGTCGTGCGGCAGGTCTACCTGCTCGCGGGCGCGGTGGACGTGGCAGTCGAGACCGGCGACCGCCCGTTGCTGGAGACGGCGGTGCGGTTGTGGGACTCGGCGCTGGAGAGCCGTACCTATCTGACCGGCGGGCAGGGTTCACGGCACCGGGACGAGGCTTACGGCGACCCGTACGAGCTGCCGCCGGACCGCGCGTACGCGGAGACCTGTGCCGCGATCGGCAACTTCCAGCTGGCGTGGCGGCTGCTGCTGGCCACCGGTGAGGCGCGCTTCGCCGACGAGATGGAACGGGTGCTCTACAACGGCATCGCGGGCAGCACCGCCGCGGACGGCACCGCGTTCTTCTACTCCAACCCGCTGCAGTTGCGTACCGGCCACGACGGGTCCCACGAGGACGCCCCGTCGCAGCGGCTCACCTGGTACTCGTGCGCCTGCTGCCCGCCGAACCTGGCCCGGCTGATGGCGTCGCTGCACGCCTACCTCGCCACCGGCGGGCCGGACGGCCTGCAGTTGCATCTCTACAGCACCGGCACGGTCAGCATCGGCGGCCGCGGCGTGCGGGTCGAGACCAGCTACCCGTGGGACGAGGAGGTCACGGTCACCGTCACCGGCTCCCCCGCCACGCCGTGGACGCTGTCCCTGCGGGTGCCGGCCTGGTGCGACGACGTACGCCTGACCGTCAACGGCACCCCCGCACCGGCCCGCGGCCAGATCACCGGCGGCTACCTGCGCCTGCACCGCACCTGGCACACCGGCGACCGGGTGAGCCTGACCTTCGCCATGCCGGCCCGCCTGGTCACCGCGCACCCGAGGGTCGACGCGGTCCGCGGCACCGCCGCCCTGGCCCGGGGCCCGCTCGTCTACTGCCTCGAACACGCCGACCTGCCCGCTCTCGTTCTGGAGGACCTCGAACTGGCTCCGGACCCGGCCGTCGCGGTCGCACACCACAGCGCCGGGCTCGCCCCCGTGACGCTGCGGGTCCCGGTCCGGGTGCGGCCCGCCGGCGGTGAGCCGCTCTACCGCGACCTCCCGCGCACCACCGAGCCGCGGCCGTCGGCGGCTGTCGTCACCGCCATCCCCTACTTCCTGTGGGCCAACCGGGCTCCCGGCCCCATGCGGGTCTGGATACCGCTGGCCACACAGGGGGCGTAACCGTCCTCCATCCCCTCACCCCCACCGAGGTGCAGAATGCGAATCCGAAGAAAGGCAGCATCCCTCTGCCTGCTGCTGGCCACCGCCGGGCTGTTCGTCCCCAGCCCCGCACAGGCGGCCGGCAACACCCTGACCGTCAACGTCGGCACGGTGGTCCGCCCGGTCACGCACGTCGCGTCCGGCGGCCTCTACGCCGTCGACACCGGCTCGAAGCCGCCGCTGGAGCAGATGTACCCGCTGCGGCTCAACCACCTGACCCAGCCGCCGCCCGGCGTGCAGCAACTCGGCAACGGCGCCACCACACCGTGCTGCGACGGCCTGCTGGCGGCCGGCAAGGTCACCAGCGGCGGCGCCCAGCAGTTCTGGCGGCTGCCGGACATCTACCCGAACTTCCCGTACCGCTGGGTGAGCTGGGCGGACTGGGAGTCGAAGGTGCGCACCATGGTGACGGCCCGGCTCAACGCCACCGGCACCACCAACGTCGACGGGTACGAGCTGTGGAACGAACCGGACTGGACGTGGAACACCGCCGCGGCCGGGTCGTTCAACGCCGGGTGGACCAGGACACACCGGCTCATCCGTACGCTGGACACGGTCACGCCGATCGTCGGTCCCAGCCACGCGATCTACAACCACGACTGGATGGTCAGCTTCCTCACCAACGCCCGCGACACCGGCACCCTGCCGGACGTGATCGTCTGGCACGAGCTGGACAACGACAGCTATCTGAACGTCCAGGCGCACGTCAACGACTACCGGGCGGTCGAACGGTCGCTGGGCATCACAGCGCGGCCCATCTCGATCAACGAGTACGCGTCGCCGTCCCAGGTCGACATCCCCAGCGTCGCCGTGCACTACATGGCCGTCTTCGAGCGGCACGGCATCCGCAGCGCGGAACGCGCCTACTGGTACGAGGCCGGAACGCTCAACGGCCTGCTCCACAACAACGCGCCGACCTCGTCCTACTGGCCCTACAAGTGGTACGGCGACATGGCCGGCAACATCGTGCAGACCGTTCCCGGCTCCTGGCTCGAGGGTGTCGCCTCCTACGACCCGACCCGCCGCTTCGTCAACGTGGTCTTCGGCGGTGACAGCGGCAACAACACGGTACGGGTCAACGGGCTCGGCGCCCTCGGCTCGCAGGTCCGGGTGACGCTCGCGCGCAGCGGCACCACCGGGCGCACCACGAACCAGAGCGCACCGATCGCCGTCTCGTCGGCCACCTACACCGTGTCCGGCGGCAGCATCAGCGTGCCGGTGAGCAACATGAGCGCGCTGGACTCGTACCAGCTGCTCGTCACGCCGTCCTCGGGTGCGGCGACCTGGCAGCAGCGGTACGAGGCGGAGAACGCCACAGTGGTCAACGCCAACCGGTTCTCCGCGGGTTCCGCCTCCAGCGGCGGGTACGTCGGCCAGATCGACGGCTCGGCGAACTCCCGCAACCAGTCGTTCGTCGACTTCCTGGTCAACGTTCCCGCCGCTCGCAGCTACACGATGAGCATCGGGTACGCGAACGGCACCGGGGCGACGGCGACGCACGGGCTGGCGTACAACGGCAGCGCGTGGCAGACGGTGAGCTACCCGCCGACCGCCGCGTGGGGTGTCTTCGGCTCCACGGCGAGCAGCACGGTCACGCTGCGGGCCGGCTGGAACATGATCCGCCTGGCCAAGGGCGCACCCAATCTGACAGCCGGCACCGGTTACGCCGAGCTCGACTACATCCACCTGTCCTGACCCTCGTCCAGTAACCCCCGGCTGGCTCTCAGGGGTGCTTTTCTCGCTCCGAGGCACCCCTGAGCGCCAGCCGCGTTCCGGTTAACTCGGGGGGTTGTGGTGGAGGCGGCGCAGGGCGAGGGCGAGCTGGAGGCGGAGGCGGCCGCGGGGTTCGCGGACGTCCCAGCCGAGCAGCGGGATGGTGTGGGTGAGCCGGTCCTGCAGGGTGGAGTGGTGGAGGCGGAGGGCGGCCGCGGCGGCGCGGAGGCTGGCGGACTCGGCTACGGCGTCGAGGGTGGCCAGGGCCCACGGTGTGACGGCGGCGACCTGTGAGAGGGCGCGCACGTCGGGGACCGGTTCGGTGGCGGGGCCGATCAGGTCGGCGAGCAGGGCGAGACCGCCCAGGTCGGCGGCGTGGACGACGCGGGGGCCGGGGTCCTGCTCGGTGCCCTCGGCGGTGAAGCGCAGGGCGGTGCGGGCCGCGGCGTAGGAGGCGGGCAGGGCAGTCACGGGCCCGGACGGGCCGACGCCGGCGCGCTCGCCCGTGGCGGGGAGGTCGTCGTCCTCGCGGATCAGTTGCGCATGTCCGGAGGCGAGGGCTTTTACGCGTACCCGATCGGTGGTCTTGAAACCCAGACGGCCCGCCGCCTGAACGCGGGCCTGTTCCGGTGCTGCGGCGTCGAGGGTCAGCTCGACCGAGGCCGGATCCGCGAGCGGCGCACGCCCCCGGGTCCGTTCCAGCACCGCGCGGGCCGCACCGCAGGCCCGTTCCAGGATCATCGCCTCGACCGGGCCGGGCGGGCCGGTGCGCTCCAGCCAGAGTACGGCGCCGCCGGCGACCTCGGCGGACATCCACGACGGGTCCGGTGCGCCGGCCGCCGCATCCGTGCCGTCGGGCTGAACCCGCAGGTGGATGCGACGGCCGTCGTCGGACAGCCGGGCCGGGCAGCCGGCGAGCACGGCGGCGCCCCGGACGATCGCCTGCAGGCCGGCGCGGCCCTCGGCGAGCCGGTCGAAGTAGGCGATGACGCTCAGTGCGGCCCCGGCGTCGGGGTCGAGCGCGGCCAGCCTGGCGGCGAGGTCTCTCACTCCGCCATCGTCCCCCGCCCTACGGCCATCGTCCCCCGCCGCCGCTCATTGTTCTCGCCCGCGGACGCCGCTGCTGCTCACGGCGATCGGTCAGGCGCTGAGGAGGCGGCGCAGCCAGCGGACCCGGGCGGCGCGGGCGTCCTGGGAGACGGCCGCCTGGGGTGCGAGCATGTCGAAGCCGTGGAAGCCGCCCGGCCAGACGTGCAGTTCGGCGCGGCCGCCGGCCTGCCAGATCCGCGACGCGTAGGCGACGTCCTCGTCGCGGAAGGTCTCGGCCGAGCCCACGTCGATGAACGCCGGCGGCAGCCCGGACAGGTCGGAGGCGCGGGCCGGAGCGGCGTAGGGCGACACGTCCGGGCCGCCGCGCCCGGCGCCGAGCAGGGCGGTCCAGCCGGTGTCGTTGGCGGTCCGGTCCCAGACGCCCCGGCCGGCCATCTGCACCGCCGAGGGGGTGTCGTTCCGGTCGTCGATCATCGGGCAGAGCAGCATCTGGCCGGCCAGCTCGGGGCCGCCGCGGTCCCGGGCCAGCAGGGCCACACCGGCGGCCAGGCCACCGCCCGCGCTGGCTCCGGCGATCACCAGGCGCTGCGGGTCGATGCCCAGTTCAGCGGCGTGCTCCGCGGTCCAGAGCAGGCCGGCGTAGCAGTCCTCGACCGGGGCGGGGTGCGGGTGTTCGGGGGCGAGGCGGTACTCGACGGAGACGATGACAGCCGGCACCTCCAGCGCCCAGTCCTGCAGGGCGTCGACGCCGGTCCGGTTGTTGCCGAGCACCATGCCGCCGCCGTGCGTGTGATAGATCCCGGGCAGGCCGGTCTCCGCACCGGACGGCGTCAGGATCAGCAGTTCGATGTCGGGGTCACCGGCCGGCCCGGGCACCAGGCGCCGGGCGACGGTGAAGGCGCCGTCGCGGGCCAGGTCCTCGTCGGTCAGGTCGGCCAGCATCGAGCCGTCGCGCATCGGCTGGATCATGTCGGTGGTCAGGGCGGGCGGCATCTGCCCGCCGATGACGTCGAGCGCCGCGGCGAGCTCGGCGTCGAAGGGCGGAGGGGGCGGAACGAGGGTCGTCACGAGAAGCCTCCAATTGTTTCCGGGAGATTTCTAGAGTCTGTGCCTCCCACGATCCCCAGCGTCCCGCCAGATGGCGGTTACTTCCCGCCGCTTGGCGGATGCCTGCCGGCTACCGCCCTCACCGGCGGGTATTCACTCTACGATCCGAATCGTGATGCGTGCGCTGATCTTCACCGGTCCCGGTCAGGCCGAGGTTCGCGAGGTGCCGGCCCCCGTCGCGGCGCCCGGCCAGGTGATCGTCGACGTGGAGCGGGCCGGGGTGTGCGGCACCGACGTCGAGCTGTTCACCGGGGAGATGAGCTACCTGCACTCGGGCCGCTCGTCGTACCCGCTGCGGCCCGGTCACGAGTGGTCGGGCGTGGTGAGCGGATGCGGGCCCGGCGTCGACCCGGGCTGGGCGGGCCGGCGGGTCACCGGGGACACGATGATCGCCTGCGGTCACTGCCGGCGCTGCCTGGGCGGCCGGCACCACGTCTGCGCCGAGATGCGGGAGCTGGGCATCGCCGACGGCCTGCCCGGAGCGCTCGCCGAACAGCTGGCGTTCCCGGCCGCGTACCTGCACGCCCTGCCGGACACCGTCGACGCCGGCCTCGGCGCCCTGGTCGAACCCGGCGGCAACGCCCAGCGCAGCGTCACCGCCGCCGCGCTGGAGCCCGGCGAACGGCTGCTGGTCCTCGGTACCGGCACGATCGGCCTGCTCACCGCCATGATCGGCCGGGCGCGCGGCCTCGACGTGCACCTGCTCGGCCGGCACCCGGTGTTCGCCCGGTTCACCCGTGATCTGGGCTTCGCGAACATGTGGACCCGCGACAGCCTGCCCGACCTGCCGTGGGACGCGGTCGTCGACGCCACGAACGGCGCCGAGATGCCCGGCCTCGCCGTCGACCTCGTCGAGCCTGGGCGGCGGGTGGTCTACATCGGGCTGTCCGGGACGCCGAGCACCGTCGACACCCGCGACATCGTGCTCAAGGACGTGACCGCCGTCGGCATCCTGGGGGCCTCCTCCGGGCTGGAGGAAGTCGTCCGGTCGTACGCCGAAGGCTCTGTCGACCCACAGCCCCTGGTCGCGGCAACCGTCGGCCTCGACGACGTCGCGGGCGTGCTGGCCGGCCGGCGCCCGGCCGGCGCCGGACCCGGCCCGAAGATCCTGGTCGACCCGCGGCGGTGAGTTCTATGATTCGCGGGGCGGGCAGTCGGCGTCGCAGTCGCTCTCGCAGAGGGGGATGAGCAGGTCGGCGCTGTCACGCTCGGGCGGCCAGAAGTTGTCGATGCTGACGGCGATCCAGTCCTCGGTGAGCGGGGGGTCGAACTCCATCCGGTATGTCCCGTAGTAGTCGACCTGCTTGGTAACGCTCTCGACGCCGGGCTCGGCGGGGCTCCAATACTGAACGGAGAGCAGACACCGCCCGAAATCCGACCCGGGGAAGGACATCGTGCCCTGCTGACGGGGAACGCTGAACCATCGGTCGAGTACGATCCCTTGCGGATCCGGCAGGTCGAGTGAGGCGATCCCCTCTTCGAGCCTCACCTCGGCGAGCTGGTCGGCATGAGTGTCCGGCTGGAACGGTTGTTCCTTCACGGTCAGGCCGGTGTGCCAGGGCTTACCTTCGCGGCTCGGCGGCGGTGATGCGACCAGCACTCGCCGGTACAGGGCCGGGGGCGGATTGGTCGTGGCGATGGAGGCCGCGGCATACGGATAGTCGAGAGGGGTTCCGACGGCGAACCGCAGAGCGTGGACGCAGGCGCCAACGAGTTCGAAGGCGGCGTCGCTGACTGGTAGACCCATGACGCTGAAATCCCCCTGGCCGATTTTCCCATTTATGGATGACAATGGTTGATTCGGACGCCAAGACCCGGAGGGTGGCCACATCAGGCGTGACCGATGACTTCACCCGTCCCGCGTCACAGATCGCCGACGAACTTGCCGCGACCTGGCGGTCGTACTTGCCCGAGCATGCCATCGATCTTCTTCGGACGACCGAAAGTGTCAGCAATCTGCCGCTGACGGAGCGGGTCGACGCGGTGCTGCTCTTCGCGGACGTCGCAGGCTTCACAGCGATGGCCGAAAGCCTGGCCGGGTCCGGGAACTACGGCACCGAACGGCTGACGTCGGTAATCAACCGCTGGTTCGCAGTGACGGCGGAGGCGATCATCAGCGCGGGCGGCAGCGTGGTGGACTTTGCCGGTGACGCACTGGTCGGCATGTTCCGGTACACACCCGGGTCCAGCTCCGCCGTGGCACGCCGGGCGATCCGCTGCGCTGAACTCATCCGGGAGGCGACCGCTTCGGTCTCTCCGGTGCCCACTCCCGATGGTCAGCGGTCTTTGGCCATCCGGGTCGGCCTGGCCTCCGGCTCGCTGCGAGTCATGGTCCTCGGCGACCCAGAAATCCGGCTGCAGCACCTGGTCGCGGGACCCGCGCTGGACCGATCGGTCGCGGCACTGCACCGCGCCGAACGGGGCGAGATTGTTGTCGACGAGGAGTTGCAGGCGATCGCCGACCCGGCTGACGCTGAGCCGGCTCCGGCAGCCGCCACCTCCGAGACACCGATCGCTGATTTAGAAGGGCTGCTGACGCCGTTCCTGCACCCCGCTATCCGCGCCAGGCTCCGGTCCGGGCGGCATGAGCTGGTCAACGAGCACCGCAAGGTGACCACCGCCTTCGTCCGGCTGCCCGACCTGTCGGTCGACGATCTACAAACCGTCAGAACGCTCCAGCTCTATCTGCGGGCCGGCGTCGCAGTCATCGATCGGTACGGTGGGCACCTTCGACATTTGATGGCGGATGACAAGGGCACCGTACTGGTCGCAGTATTCGGCACCCCCGTCAGTCATGAGGACGACGAGGAACGCGCGCTGCGCTGCTGCCTGGAACTGCTGGGGCTGCCCGGCGGGCCGTATCGGGGCGGCGTCACGACCGGACACGTCTACTGCGGTGAGGTGGGCTCGGACATCCGCCGTGAGTACGCGGTCGTGGGTGACGCCGTCAACTTGGCGGCCCGCCTGATGCAGGCCGCGCCGGACGGGCACCTGCTAATCGATCGGGCCACCCACGAACGGGTCCGAGACCTCATCCAGGACGCGCGGCCGGCTGCGGTCACTGCCAAGGGCAAGGCGGAACCCGTACCCGTATGGATCCTCCGCGAAGCGCGGGATGCCGCCCCACCGCCGTCGCTGCCGGGCCCGGCGCACGGACCGCTTGTCGGCCGCGCTGGGGAGCTGGACCTGCTCGATGCTCTAGGCCGACAGGTGAGGGCTGGCCAGGGACATATGGTCTGGCTGCACGGTGAGGCCGGTATCGGCAAGACCCGACTTGCCACCGAAACCTGCCGGATCACCCGCTCGCTGGGCTTCGCCGAATATGGCGGCGGTTGCCGCTCGCACGGTACCAGCGCCAGCTACCTGGTCTGGCGCTCGATCTGGCGTGACCTCTTGGAGATCGATCCCAACCTGCCGATCCCTGAACAGCGGGCAGCATTGACCGCGCGGATCGCCCGTTATGACGGCTCCGGACAGCGCGCTCCGCTGCTGGCCGCCCTGATCAACCTGCCGATGCCAGACAACGAGTTCACCGCCCAGCTGGAACCCGTCGGCCGGGAGGAACTCCTCCGCTCCGTTCTCCTGGCCTGTCTGCGTGACCGGGCCACCGACGGGCCGCTGATGCTACTTCTGGAGGATTGCCACTGGATCGACCCGGCCTCGCAAGCCCTGCTCGAACACCTGCTTCACCACATCGCGGAGCTGCCGGTGCTGGTGGTGGCGACCTCGCGGGAACCGATGCCGGAGAAGTTGGCCGGGCCAGCGCATATCGCCGACCTGCGGCTTGACCAGATAACTCGGGCCGAGGCCGACCAGCTCGCCGCCCTGCGGCTGCGCGAGAGATACGGGCGTGACACCGACGTGGCACCGGAGTTGCTCCAGCAGATTTGGGACCAGGCCGGAGGCAACGCGTTCTACATCGAGGAGCTGGTCAGCTATCTGCATGGCCGCGGCGTCGACCCGGCAGATGCTCGCGCATTGGCCGGCGTGCAGGTGCCGGACAACCTGCAGCGCTTGGTCATGGCCCGTATCGATCAGCTGACCGACGACGAGAAGGCGACCATCAAGGTGGCCAGTGTGATCGGCCGCCGGTTCCAACCGCCCTGGATCACCTCTGTCTATCCGGCCGCCGGGACGACTGCGCAGGTCTCGGACCACCTCGGACGTCTCCACGCGCTGGGCCTCACGCCCCGGGTGATCAGTGAAACCGAGCCGGAATTCGAGTTCAAGCACCCGGTCACGCAGGAGGCGGCGTACCAAAGCATCACCTACGACACCCGGGCCTCGCTGCACGAGCGCGTCGGCCAGCTCATCGAGGAGACCTATCCCGACCGGCTCACCCAGTATGTCGACGTGCTGGCCCATCACTACGCGCGTACCGAACGGACCGACAAGCAGCGCTCCTGGTTCCGCGCGGCCGGTGATCGCGCCAAGGAGATGTACGCCAATGAGGCGGCGACCTACTACTACGGGTTGCTGCTGCCGCTGCTGCCCGAGGCGGAACGAGCCGAACTGCACATTGAGATCGGCACCATCCACCAGCTCACCGGGCAATGGACCGAGGCCGAGGACCATTACCTGCAAGCCATGCGATTGGCGGAGACAACTGGACGGCGAGAAACCCTCGCCGCAGCTCAGCGTCAATTCGGCGACCTGCTTATGTACACGCACTCCGACGCCGAGTCGGTCACCTGGCTCCGGCGCGCCCTGTCCGGGTTCGAACACCTCGGCGACGCAACCGGACAGTCCCGAACCTTGGACCGGATGACCTTCGCCCTCTATCGGCAGGGTGCCTACGCCGAGGCCCTCGACATGGCGCGCCGGCATCTCGCCATGGCCTCCACCGCTGGCGACTCCGCCGCGATGAGCGCCGCGCTGGAACACACCGGCCTCGTGTACGTGAACACCGGCCATCTCGAGTCAGCGCTCGAACACCTGCGCCGTGCGTTGAAGTCCGCTGAGCAAGCCGGCGACCGACAGCGCATGCTCAACGCGGCCTGCAATCTTGGATGGGCCTCACTACGCGGCGCCGACCACGTTCAGGCGATCGCCTCCTACCGGCATGCGCTGGAAGTGGCACGGGAGATCGGCGCCCGGCAGACCGCCACCATCGTCATCGGCAACCTCAGCGAGATCTACCGTGACCAGGGCGAGTTCGAGCGAGCGCGGATCTGCGCCCTGCACACCTTGCGGGTGAGCGTCGAACTCGGCGACTGGCTGAGCGTCGCAGACCAGGTCGCCAACCTGGGCACCATCGCCGCCACGGAGGGCCGTTCCGATGACGCTCAACCGCTGCTTGAGCGGGCGATCGACCTCGCCCGCGGGCTGAACGCACCGTACCAACTCTGCGACTGGCTGCACCGGCTGGCACGCCTGCATTTCGGACAGGACAATCTTGAGTCGGCCGAGCGGTTGAATGCCGGGGCGCTGCGTATCGCCGAGGAGCACGACGAGCGCAACGTGCGGGTCAGCGCGTACGCGCTGTCGGTCCGCCTGGCCGTGGCATCCGGCCGGGTGGATGTGACCAGCGCCACGAAGCTGCTGCGCGAGGCAACCGTCGAGTGGAACGAGCCGCACGAGGTGGCGGCGCTGCTGGACGCCGTCCGGCGGGTTGACCCCCGCGACGAGGACGCTCGCACAAGTGCCGCCGCCATATACCGCACGCTGTATGAACGGGCGCCGATCGTTGAATACCGGCACGCCTACCGGCGGCTCACCGGTGTGATGCTGCCACCCGGGCCGCCGCTGCCGGAACTACCCGAGTGGATCGCCGAGGAGAACGGCCCGACCCTCGAAGAACTGCTCGAACGGATATAGCTCCGGAGCCTCGTCGTGGTGCTCGGTTCCTGCTGTGAGCCCCACGACGAGACCCGTTCTACTAACCGCGTGATACGAGTTCAGGGCAGTGCTCGTCGCAGCCGCCGAGGGGGACGAGGACGTCGGCGCTGTCCCGGTCCTTGGGGAAGAAGTCGTCGAAGCTGACCGCGACCCAATCCGATTCGGGTGTCCGGCTCCAGTCGACACGGTGAGTGGCGAAATAGTCGACGGTCTTGGTCACCGCGCGGCCGGCCACCGTAGCGGGATTCCAGTACGGCACCGACAGAAGGTAACGGTCCCCGTCGTGCCCGGGGATGCTCACTTCGTGTTGTTCGTCGCGCGGAACGTCGAACATCCAGTCCAGGACGACGGTGTCCGGCGCGGGGGTGTCGAGGTTTCCGGCGCCCTCGGTGTTCTGGACCTCGGCGAGCCGGTCGAGCGGACCGGCCGGATCGAACGGCTTGCCATCCAAGGTCATCCCGCTCTGCCACGGCGCACCCTTGCGTGTGGGGGGCGGCGAGACGGCTTGAACCCGGCGGAACAACGCCGGCGGCGGGTCGTCAACCGCCACCTGGGCCGGCGCATAGGGATAGTCGACCGGCGCCGCGAACGAGAAACGCAACGAATGAACACACGCGCCATGCAACTCGAACACCGCATCACTCAGGGGAACACCCACTTCGGACTCCAATCGTCAAGAGCTGGGGCAATGGTCATCGCAGGCGCCGAGCGGGATCAGAACATCGGCGCTGTCACGGTCCTTGGGAGCGAAATCGTCGAAACTGACGGCGACCCAGTCGGATTGGGGTGTCCCGTTCCAGTCGACCCGATGGGTGGCAAAATAGTCGACCGTTTTGGTCACCGCGCGACCGGCCACCTCAGCAGGATTCCAATAGGGCACCGACAACAGATAGCGGCCCTGGTCGTGACCGGGAATGCTCACCGGGTGCTGCTCGTCGCGCGGAACGTCGAACATCCAGTCCAGGACAACAGTCTCCGGCTCAGGAGTGTCGAGGTTCCCGGTGCCCTCCGTGTTCTCGACTTCGGCGAGCCGGTCGAGAGGCCCGGACGGATCGAACGGCTTCCCGTCCAGCGTCATCCCGCTCTGCCACGGCGCACCCACACGGGTGGGCGGCGGCGACACCGCCTGCACCCGCCGGAACAACGCCGGTGGCGGACCGTCAACCGCCACCTCGGCGGGTGCATAGGGGTAATCGACCGGCGCCGCGAACGAGAATCGCAACGAATGAACACACGCTCCGTGCAACTCGAAAACCGCGTCGCTCACGGGTTGGCCCATCTCGGTCTCCTATCGTCGATCAGAGGCGGCGGCCCGAGGAGCGAGACCGCCGGCTAGTACACGGATCTCAAAGCGTCGAGCGGCAGGTCACTGGCCAGCAGGCACAGTGCGACGCGTGACGGTGCGAACGCGTACACCGAGCCGGTGGTGGTGACGAAACCGCCGAACGCCAGGGGTGGCACGCCCCGGACGGCCGCGCCGTGGCGCCGGTGCGCCGCGTCGGCGCTGTATCCGATCACCGGGTCCATCCCGTCGACCCGGCCGGCTGCCGCGCCGGAGTCCGTGTCGAACTTGGCGATGGTGCTGGACGGGAACTCGGGGTCGTTGGCCCAGCATCGCTGCAGGAACTCGAACTGGTCCTCGATGCTGGCCATGTAGGCGTTGAACAACATGCCCCGGTCGTGGTTGTCGGGGTTGCTCCGGTCCATCGGCGGGCCGAAGGGAATCCCGCGCCGGAGGAGTTTGTGGCTACGCTCGCGGAACATGTCGTTGCGCCGCGGGTTCATCTTGCGGATGTGGGCATACAGCGGCGTGTGGATGCCGTGCTCGTCACCGTCGTAGGTGAAGTCGTTGAGGTCGTCCGGGTTGGCATCCTTCGCCAGCGGTGCGCCGTCGGGGCTGCGCCCGACAGCCTTGGCGGCGATGTCCTCGGCCGTGCTGTCCGCGTCGCTGAGCTTCTCCATCTTGTCCCACCAGCCCGCCACGTCCTGTCGCAGCCTGCGGAACACGTGGAACGAGCCCCCTCGCATCCACGGCGCCGGAGTCGGCCGATGTCCGAGGCTCAGCGGCCGCCGCTCCCCCTCGAAGCCCAGCACGAACTCGCCGATCCCGATGGCCGGTGAACCGGCCGCGGCGCCGTCGGCGCCCCGCACGGCAGGATTCGAGATTCCCTCCACGAACCCGAAGTGCTCGATGGGGTTGCCCGCGGCGTTCCTCACGACGCTGCCGTACTGCACGAGCGGTCCCGCGCCGTCCATTCCGGCGATAGGCATGATTTGCAGGCCCGCGCCGGTCGCCCACAGCTGTTCCTGGCGCACCCGCTCATGGAGCGACTCGTCGTCGTCGGCAGCGATAATCAGCATCGCGTCAACCGGTGGGCGGCGGGGGCCACCGATCAGCCACGACGTCGGATCGCTGTTGCCGACATCGCCCATCAGCGCCGGCGTGCTCGTGATCCGGCCGCTGTCGTCGAGCCGATTGCCCAGCGGGCCTTTCCGGAACGCCTCGAAGCGCGCCAGGTCGGCGGAAACCTCGGGATGCATCGTGATCAGGCCGGTGGCGGTGAGGCTGACGCTCATCAGGCATCGTCCGGCGGGGATCCGGGTGCCGTCCCGGGCGGCCGTGACGTCGCCGGTGCAGTCGATCCGGGTAGCCGCCTCACCGAGCCACACTCGGGCCTCGGTGCGCCTGCCGCCGAAGGACAGGAAGAGGAACGCCTGGTGACAGCCGTCGAAGGGCTGCAGAATGTTGCCCTGGATCTGCTGCGGATCCGCCAGCGCGCCATCGAGGTCGTCAACCTGCCCGATGAGATTGCGCCGGCCGTCCGCCACGAACCCTCCCTGAGGAACCCACGTTCTGTCCGAAGAGGACCATACAAAGACCGGTGTGCCCGTGGAAGTCTTCGGTCGGATCATTGCGCGGGGGTTGAACCCGGACGACGCCGCACAATACGATCGGCGATCCTGAATGGAATCCGTACCGGTTCACTGCCAGAGGACCGACCGGCGGATCCCCGGACCGTGGGGTGTGGGTTCTGACCACCGAACTGGACAGCACCGAAGAGACGACCAAACCGTCCCGCTTCCCCGTTGCGGTGTGGTTGCTGCTGACGGGTGAGTTGATCACCGCGCTGGGTGTCGGGCTGACCCAGCCGTACGCCGTGGTGATGCTGCACGAGGTGCGCGGCATATCGCTGACGGTGGCGACCGGGATTTGGGCGCTCGGTCCTCTGACAACCATCGTGGGCAACGCCGTCGCGGGACCGTTGATCGACCGGCGCGGCGGGCGATTCGTCATGTCCGCCGGTCTGGTCATGGTGGCGGCCGGCGGGCTGGCCCTGGCGTACGGCCCAGGTCTGGCCTCTGCGGTGGCCGGAGTGATGGTCGGCGGCCTGGGCTGGTCGTTCTCGTTACCCGCACTGGCGACGCGGCTGGCCATTCTGGCTCCGGAGAAACTCCGGTCGCGCGTTTACACGCTTCAGTACGTGACGTTCAACGTGGGGATGGCGGTCGGTGCCGCGCTGGGCGGAATCGCCTTCTCCCGGGCTCGGCCCGAGACCGACACCGGCAAGGCGGTCCTGCCGCTGCTCTGGGCAGCGCTGGCCCTGGCCTGTCTGGTGGCCATCGTGTTGTCGCTTGTTGCCGGTCGTCAGCTGTCACCAAAGTCAGACTCCGACGAGGTTCAGCGCGGGGGATACCGGCGTGCCCTCGGCGACGGCACCCTGTTGCGCGTCCTCGGTGCTGCCGCGCTGTTGGCCACGATCGGTTACGGCGTCTACAGTGCCGCTCCCTCGGTGATGGCGCTGGCCGCGGACGACCCGGCCGCACTGGGCTGGGCCGGCGTCGCGAACTCCGTCGCCGTCGTCGCCGGAGCACCGATCGCGCTGCGGCTGGCCGAGCGTGTCTCCGCGCGTTCCGCGCTGCTCTGTACGGCAGCGTTGTGGGCGCTCGGCTGGGCGATCTGCATTCCGACGGTCTTCGGGGCCGGGCTGAGCACTCGAGCGGCGCTCACGGTCGCCTCGGTCCTGATCGGTTTCGGTGAACTGCTACTCGCCGGTGCTCTGCCCACGCTCATCAACGGCATGGCGCCCGACGAGCTGCGCGGGCGTTACAACGCGCTGTCGAGCCTGGCCCTCACTATCGGCATGGCGGCCGGCCCGTTGCTGACCTCGGCAGCGGCAGCCACCGGCTCGACCGACTACCTGCTCTACGTCACGGTCATGCTGGCCGGTCTGGCAAGCCTTCTGCTGCTGCGAAACCCGGTTCGTGTGCCATCGGTGGCCCCGCCCGGAGACGCCTCCGAGCGGGACAAGGTGCCAGACCGGTAAGAGCGGTCAGCGACCGTCCAGATGATCGTCCCCGGCCAGCCTGCGCAGCGCCGCCCGCGACGGCGCGAACGCATACACCGACCCGGTAGTCGTCACGAACCCACCGAACGCCGCCGCCGGAATCCCCCGCACCACCGCCGCACCCAGCCGCCGCCCCGCACTCTCCGGATCGTCGCCGAGGACCGGGTCCAGGCCGTCCACCCGCTGCGCACCCCGCCCGTACCGCGCCAGCATGCTCGCCGGGAACCCCGGATCGTGTGCCCACCTGCGCTGCACGAACTCGAACTGGTCCTCGATACTCGCCATGTACGCGTTGAAGAACATCCCCCGCTCCCGCCCGTCATCCGCAGCGCCGCGTTCCAGCCTCGGCCCGAACGTGATGCCGCGGCGGAGCATCTTGTGGCCGCGGTCGCGGAACACCCCGTCCTCACGGGGGTTCACCTTGCGGATGTGGGAGAAGTTCGGCGTACGCGATCCGTCGTCATCGCCGCGGAAGCTGAACGCGTTGATCTCCCCCGCCTGGTCCAGCTCGGCCAAAGGCCGGCCGTCGAGGTGCCGGCCCAGCGCGCGGGCCGCCGCCTCCTCGGGCGTGCCACCCTGCTCGCTCAGCCGGTCCATGCGCTGCCACCAGCCGGCCACGTCCTGCTTGAGCCGCCGGAACACCTGGAACGACCCGCCGCGCATCCACGGCGCCGGCGTCGGCCGCGGCGTCCACGTGGGCGGGCGGCGCTCCCCCGCGCAGCCCAGGATGAACTCACCGGCGGCGATGATCGGCGTACCCGGCCGGAGCCGCGCCGAGTCGGCGAAGCCGCGGATGCCCGGCTGCGAGATCCCGTCGGCGAACCCGAAATGCTCGATCCGGTGGCCCTGCTGCCTGTCGCGCAGCACCTCACCCCACTGCACCGGCAGGACTTCGAGACCCGCCTGCTCAGCTTCCCGCACCTCCCTGTCGACGGCCACGCGCAACGACTCCGCGTCATCGGCCGCGACGGTCAGCAGCGCGTCGACCGGCGTACCCAGCCCGCCGACCACCCACCGCTCCGGATCGCCCGCGCCGACGTCACCGAGCAGCGCCGGTGCCGTCGTGAGACGCCCCTCGTCGTCGAGCCGGTTGCCCAGCGGCCCCTGCCAGAACGCCGCGTGACCCACCAGGTCACCGGCGATCTCCGGATGCAGCATGACCAGCCCGGTCGCTGTCAGTCCCAGGTTCAGCAGGGCCCGCCGCGACCCGTTCGGCGCCGCGTCGCCGTGCCGGTGCGCGGCGCCGTTGCGTCGCACATCACCGTCACGCTGGGCGCCGCGACTCGGTGTGACGTCATCGGTGCCGGCCACCCGGCCCGCGACCGCCGCGAGCCAGGTCCGGGCTCCGGCGCGCCGGCTGCGGAACGAAATCGGCAGGAACGCCTGATGCTCCTCCCGGAACGCCCGCAGGATGTTCCCCTGAATCTGCCCCAGATCGGCAAGTGGTGACGCGACTACAGTGGTCATGCTCTTCGACGTCTCCGTTCGGCAGCGTTGCTGGCGGTGCCTCTGGACGATGCCCGCCCCGCGCCCGCCCGGCACCCCTCCTGTCGCCAATCCGTCGGTCCGGCTGCGACTTTCACTCACCCTCCTCCTTCGGTACGGCGTAAGCCCACGCCCGCCCACCCCG
>NZ_JBHTDO010000041.1:0-58599 GCF_042666575.1 Actinoplanes sp. GCM10030250
ACCCGGCCGAACACCGCGCCCTGCAAAACCTACTCACCTCACCCCAGCCAACCGGTTGACACAGGGCACTCCCGCCGGGGCCGGGCCGGGGCCCACCTTCGGCGGCCCTGGCCCTTCATTCTGCGTGAGTGTGAAATCAAAAGCCGGCGCGCGGCCTGTCCCAGCCGGCGGGAACCTCGGCCGGGACGGGCCAGGTGGGGTCGGGGTGGAAGGTGGTCCAGGTGCCGTCGAAGGGGAAGTCGGCGGCCTCGATGCGCTTGATGACGCGGCGGCCCTCGGCCCAGACGGCGGCCTCGTCGGGCACCCAGTAGTGCTCGGGGAGGGCGAGGCGCTCGGCGAACTCGTCCTCGTCCTTCCAGCGCCACGAGCGGTCGGGCATCACCTCGATGTCGAGGTCCTGGTCGACCACGTCGACGCCGGCGATCACGCCGTCGTCCCAGCGGACGGCGTGTTCCTCGAGGTTGACGTACCAGTTCTTGAACGCGCCGTCGCCGGTGCGGAAGAACCACACCGAGTGCTCACCCTCCGGCGGGATGAACTTGAGGATCCCCGGGCCGTTCCAGCTGGACGGGACCAGCTTGTGTTCCAGGGTGACCCACTCCGCGAACGGCATGTCCCGGACGCCCCGGTCGTCGGCGGCGACCTCGATGATCACCGGCGTGTGGCGGGCCAGCCAGAGCAGCAGGCCGCGCTCGTCGTCCGAGACCACCCGGCACGGGCGGACGTTGACCAGCCGCCCGGCCGAGAAGTTCCGGTAGAGAACCGCTCGGCCCGGCGCGAAGACACTCAGTAGGACCGGCCCAGGTAGGCGATCAGGCCGGGCTCCTCGTCGGACTCCGGCATCGTGCCGTCCTCGCGGGTCAGGCAGCGGACGGTGACGGCCTTGCCGTTCGCCTCCTTCTCGCCCGCCTCGCCGACGGCCGACCACGGCACGCGGGCCCAGCCGGTCTGTGACGCCTCGAGCGCCTCACCGAGCGTCTTCACCTCGACCGTGTGCTCCTCGCGGAAGGCCAGGGCGTCGTCGTAGAGGCGCTGCTGGTCGGCCTTGAGCGAGGCCTGAACCATGGCGGCGACCTCGGCCAGCGCGATCGGGGTCTTGGAGCCGTCGATCCGCCGGGCCACGACCACGTTGCCGGTGGCCAGGTCGCGCGGACCCACCTCGACGCGGATCGGGATGCCCTGCAATTCCGCGTCCACCGCGCGACGACCGAAGGGGATGTCCGAACGGTCGTCGAGTTTTACCCGTACGCCCGCGTTTTTAAGATCTTCATGGAGCTGGGCCGCCACCTCGGCGACACCCTCGCCCGCCTTGACCACCATGATCTGGACCTGGATCGGCGCGAGACGCGGCGGCAGCCGCAGGCCGTTGTCGTCACCATGCACCATGATCAGGCCACCGAGCATCCGGGTCGAGGTGCCCCAGGACGTGGTCCAGGCGTGCTCGACGGTGCGGTCCGCCGAGGAGTAGGTGATGTCGAAGGCCTTGGCGAAGTTCTGCCCGAGCTCGTGCGAGGTGCCCATCTGCAGCGCCTTGCCGTCGCGCATCATGGCCTCGACGGTCATCGTGTTGGTGGCACCGGCGAACCGCTCACCACGGGTCTTGCGGCCGGGCACCACCGGGATGGCCAGCATCTCGGTCATGAACGCCTCGTAGACGTTCTTGTGGATGTCGCGGGCGTGCTCCCGGGCGTCCTGCTCGGTCGCGTGCGCGGTGTGACCCTCCTGCCAGAGGAACTCGGTGGTGCGCAGGAACGTCCGCGGGCGCAGCTCCCACCGGACCACGTTGGCCCACTGGTTGAGCAGCAGCGGCAGGTCACGGTAGGAGTCGACCCACTTGGCCATGAACTCACCGATCACGGTCTCGCTGGTGGGGCGCACCACGAGGGGCTCGGCGAGCTCCTTGCCACCGGCGTGGGTGACCACTGCCAGCTCGGGCGAGAAACCCTCGACGTGGTCGGCCTCGCGGCGCAGATAATTTTCCGGGATGAACAGCGGGAAGTAGGCGTTCTGCACGCCCGCTGCCTTGATCCGGCTGTCCATGTCGGCCTGCATGCGCTCCCAGATGGCGTAGCCGACCGGCCGGATCACCATCGTGCCGCGCACCGGGCCGTTGTCGGCGAGCTGCGCCTTGGCGATGAGGTCCTGGTACCAGCGGGGAAAGTCCTCCGCACGGGGAGTGAGCACGCGAGCCATGAGGACGCATCTTAGTCTCGCGCCGGGTGCGACCTCGCGGGCGGGCGTGCCGTGTCCCTCTCCGGAGAAGGACGGGGTGACGGATGGACTTCGATGGCTTCTACCGGGACACCGGGCGTCGATCCACTCCGTCTCGACCGCGGACGGGAAGGCGACCGGGATCGCGGAGGTGCCGGCCCTGGGCGGCAGGTGCGCCTGGAACGCGGAGATGCTCGCCTGCCCGGTCCGGCCGGACGGTCCGGGGAGTGTCGAGCTGCGGATCTGGCGCTTCACCCGGTGATCGTTTTCGGGCGGTGATCATTTGATTGCGGCTTATTTGATTACGGCTTATTTGATGACGGCTTATTTGATGACGGCGCCTCGCAGGATGATGCGGCGGGGCGCCTTCACCACTCGCAGGTCCACGCGCGGGTCGGCGTCGTAGACGACCAGGTCGGCCAGCCCGCCCTCGACCAGCCCCGGGAAGCCGAGCCACTCCCGGGCCCCCCACGACGCCGCCGCCAGGACGTCGATCGCCGGGATGCCGGCCTCGTGCAGGTAGAGCATCTCGTCGGCGGCCAGCCCGTGCCGGATGCCGCCACCCGCATCCGTGCCGACGTAGATCGGGACGCCGGCCTCGTACGCGGCCAGCACCACGGACGGGAAGCGGTCGCGGAGGGCGATCATGTGGTCCGCGTACCCGGCGAACTTCTCCCGGGCCTGATCAGCAATCTTCCCGAAGGTCCGAATGTTGATCATCGTGGGGACCAGTGCGGTGCCCCGCCGTGCCATCTCGTCGACCAGGTCCAGCGTGAGCCCGGTGCCGTGCTCCACCGAGTCCACCCCGGCCCGCACCATGATCTCCACGCCCTCCTCGGAGAACGTGTGCACCGCGGCCCGCGCCCCGGCGGCGTGAGCGGCCTCCACCGCCGCGGCCATCGTCGCAGCGTCCCAGCTCGGCGCCAGGTCACCCACCTCACGGTCGATCCAGTCGCCGACCAGCTTCACCCAGCCGGTGCCGGCCCGGGCCTGCGCGGTGACGGCCGCCGCGACCTCACCAGCCACCACCTCCACACCGATGTCACGCAGATAGCGGCGGGGCGCGGCCACGTGCCGCCCGGCCCGCGCGAGGCGTGGCACGCCCGGTTCGTCATCAAGTTCGGGGTACGGGTACGGCGAACCGGCATCCCGGATAGCCAGAACACCCGCGTCCCGATCGGTGGCGGCGAGCTCGCGGGCCTGATCGACGCTCTCGATCGGCTTCGCACCGTAGGCGATGCCCAGGTGGCAGTGCGCGTCAACCAGCCCCGGAACGATCCAGCCACCGCCACTGACCGTCTCGGCGCCCGCCACCGGCTCGAAGGTGACCCGATCCCCCACCAGCCAGACATCCCGAATCTCGCCGTCGGGCAGAACAGTCCCACGCACATGCAACGCCATGAACCAGTCCTACCGGATCAAGGCCCCGCCTGTCGTGGCGCCCCCGCCCCACCCTCAACCAGTCCCGCCCGATCAAGGGCGCCCTTTGTCCTGGTGAGGCCGAGTCGTCGTGACGAGGCCGAGGCCCAGCGACAACAAACGCGCACGTCGGCGTTACGTGCGAGCCAACCGAACTACGGCCGGGCCACCGCTCGAATCCGGTCCCGCCGCCGCGTCCAGGCCGGCAGATCCAGCGTCATCTCCCACGGCTGGTCGACCGTAACGAGCCGGTCAGTGTGCCGCACCTGTTCGTAGTCCCCACCCGGACCGAGCACGAACTGCGTAAGCGTCACGCACTCCGCCAGCGGGTCGACGATCCAGTAGTGCGGAATCGCCACATAGGCATACTTCTTCACCTTGCCGGTCCGGTCGAACCTCTTCGTGGACTCCGAGGCGACCTCGACCACGAGCGGCACGTCACCCGGCCGAACCGGCGATTTCCCGGCGCCCTCCTCGTGGATGAGGACCACGTCGGGACGCAGCTCATTGCGCCGGTCCAGGAGCACCGCCTGTTCCGGGTTGACAAGGATGTTGTCCGGGCAGTGCTCCCGGGCGGCGAAAGCGATCTCCAGAACCAGAAACTGATGGATGGGCAGGGCGAGGGGCGACAAGACGAGCCTTCCGTCGATCAACTCGTAACGGAGATCGTCGGGAAGGTCCGCGATGTCGTCGACGGTCAGGTCGTCTCGCCCCAGCAGGTGCTCGATCAAGTCCCACTCGTTCAGGTGCGGCGCAGCGGTCATCGGCTCCTCCTCAACGGATTCGCCTTCGACCATACTAGGCACCAGTCCAGATGCTCTATGCCAACTTAGCGCTGGTCATCCTTGGGCTTGTTCAGCTTGTTGAAGTCGATCTTCGGCAGCTTGAAGCCGGGCGGCAGCCCCTGCCCGCCGCCGAGCGCACTCGGGTCCATGCCCGGCGGCAGCTGCGGCATCCCGCCCGGGAAGCCGGCACCACCGGGACGCCCGGCGACGCGCGGCCGGTTGCCGCCCTTGGTGCCCTTGCGCTTGTTCTTCGAGCTCTTCGTCGCGCTGCGGCGGCTGCCCGGCAGGCCCATCATGCCGGTCATCTGCTTCATCATCTTCTGCGCGTCGACGAAGCGGTTGAGCAGCTGGTTGACGTCCATCACCGTAACGCCGGAGCCGTTGGCGATGCGCAGGCGGCGGGAGGCGTTGATGATTTTCGGGGTGGTGCGCTCCTGCGGGGTCATCGAGCGGATGATCGCGGTGACCCGGTCGAAGTGGCTGTCGTCGAGCTCGTCGAGCTGGCCCTTGAGCTGGTTCATCCCGGGCATCATGCCGAGGATGTTGGCGATCGGGCCCATCCGGCGGACCGCGATCAGCTGGTCCAGGAAGTCTTCCAGCGTGAACTGCTCGCCACCGAGCAGCTTGTTGGTCATCTTCTCTTTCTGATCCTCGTCGAAGGCCTGCTCGGCCTGCTCGATGAGGGTCAGCATGTCGCCCATGCCGAGGATCCGGCTGGCCATCCGGTCCGGGTGGAAGACGTCGAAGTCCTCGAGCTTCTCACCGGTGGAGGCGAACAGGATCGGCTGGCCGGTGACGTGCCGGACGGAGAGCGCGGCACCACCGCGGGCGTCGCCGTCGAGCTTGGAGAGGACGACACCGGTGATGCCCACGCCGTCGCGGAACGCCTCGGCGGTCTGCACGGCGTCCTGGCCGACCATCGCGTCGATGACGAAGATGACCTCGTCCGGCTGGACGGCGGCGCGGATGTCGGCGGCCTGCCGCATCATCTCGGCGTCGATGCCGAGGCGGCCGGCGGTGTCGACGATGACGATGTCCTTCGCCGTCCGCCGGGCGTGCTCGAGGGAGTCCTTGGCGACCTGCACCGGGTCACCGACGCCGTTGCCGGGCTGCGGGGCGTAGACGTCCACCCCGGCCCGGCCGGCGAGCACCTGGAGCTGGTTGACCGCGTTCGGCCGCTGGAGGTCACAGGCGACGAGCAGCGGCTGGTGGCCCTGGCCCTTGAGCCAGCGGGAGAGCTTGCCGGCCAGCGTGGTCTTACCGGAGCCCTGGAGGCCGGCCAGCATGATGACGGTGGGCGGCTGCTTGGCGAAGACCATCCGCCGCCCCTCGCCACCGAGGATGTTGATCAGCTCTTCGTGGACAATCTTGATGATCTGCTGCGCGGGGTTGAGTGCCTGGGAGACCTCGGCGCCGCGCGCCCGCTCCTTCAGGTTGGCGATGAACGCCTTGACCACCGGCAACGCGACGTCCGCCTCCAGCAGCGCGAGGCGGATCTCGCGCGCGGTGGCGTCGATGTCGGCATCAGTGAGCCGGCCCTTGCCGCGAAGCTTGGTGAAGATCCCGGAGAGGCGGTCACTCAAGGTGTCAAACACGGTGCGCTGGTCCTTAGGTTCGGCTCGGCCCGTCGATGGTAAAAGTTGGCGCCGCCCGCAAGCCTAGCCGCACCGCGCGCGCCTCACCGGTTCCGCATCCGGTACGTCTTGGCCGCCGCCTCGATCCGCCGCTGGGTCCGCGTCCCGGGTGCGATCGACTGCTTCACCTTGCCGTACAGGTAGAGCCCGCCGGCCACCGCGATCGCGCCCACGATCAGGTAGAAGAGGAACGGCCCGATCAGCGAGCTGACCACCCAGCCCACCACGATCACGCCCGCGATCAGTCCCACGAGATACGCCACTGCCTTGCCCATCGCGGCCTCCTGCCGTCGTCGGCTTGTCGCCTCCTCCACCATGCCGGGCCCACGCAAGTGCCCGCATCGGCCGTGACCCCGAGGCGTTCCCCTAGGGGTGGCTCTTCTGGAATTCTGCGCAACACGTCAATAAAGGGCGTATACCGCAGGGAAAGCGTGCAACTCCTGATATAGACCGCAACTTCCGTCTCAGCCGTGACGTTAAGGCTGGCGACGAACCGCGGCGAAAGGACGACGGCGTGACCCTGCGGCAGATCCTGCGGCTGACCCCCTGGGCGGTCCGGCGACGGGTCTTCGAGGCGGTCGAGGCTCGTGTCCTGCCCCGGGTCGCTCCCGAACGGCGGCTCGGCATCGCCCGTACCCTGATGCCTTTGGCGCCTGTGCGACTCGCCGGCCGGACCGGTGCGACAAGCCTGCGCGTCCGCACCAGTAAAGGCCTGGTGGCCGCCCGGATCGAGACCGCGACCGGCCCTGTCGAGGTCCGCCGCCACAACCTGGACCGGGTGGTACGCGCCCTGGACCTGGCCGGCGTCGACTGGTTCCGGGTGCCGTCCCGCGTGGCCGTCCGCACCACCGTCGCCGTCCGCGAGGCCGACCGCGACCAGGTCCTGCGGCTGCTCCGCGAGCTGACCGCCGACGATCACGGCCTGCTCCGGACCGTGCTGCCGAAGGGCCGCCGCGGCAGGCACACGCCGCGGGTCGTGTCCGTCTGCTGGCCGGTCACCGATCCGGGCGGCAGCATGCTCCTCGGCACCCAGTACGCCTGCGAGGTCGAGTTCTGGCGCGAGCAGAGCGGCCGGCTGGTGGCACCACGGCGCAACCCGATTGCCGACTCGATCCCCGCCGACGAGCCCCGCGTGCTGGCGCCCGAGCCGGTCTTCAGCGCGTTCAGCTCCCCCGGCGACGTGGCCGGCTACCGGACCCGCCGGATGTTCACCGCTGTGGACCCGGACCGGATCGACTTCCCGATCGACGTGGTCTACACCTGGGTCGACGGCTCCGACACGGCCTGGCAGCGGCGCAAGGCGCGGGCGCTCGCGGACAACGCCTGGGTCGGCGAGGTCAGCTCACAGACCGCCAACGACTCGCGGTACGCCAGCCGCGACGAGCTGCGCTACTCGATGCGCGCCCTGCACGCCTTCGCGCCGTGGGTGCGCCGGGTCTTCCTGGTCACCGACGATCAGGTGCCGCCCTGGCTGGACCTGGGCCATCCCCGGCTCACCGTGGTCAGCCACCGGGAGATCTTCGGCGACACCGGGAAGCTGCCCACCTTCAACTCGCAGGCGATCGAGTCCCGGCTGCACCGGATCCCCGGGCTCGCCGAGCACTTCCTGTACCTCAACGACGACGTGGTGCTGGGCCGGCCGGTCACCCCCGACCTGTTCTTCACCCCGGGCGGGCTGACCAGGTTCTTCCCCTCCACGGCGCGGGTCGACGCCGCACCCCGCGGGCCCGCTGACCGGCCCGCCGACTCGGCCGCCAAGAACAACCGGCGGCTGATCGAGGAGGCGTTCGGCCGGGTGCTGACCCGCAAGATGATGCACACACCGCACCCGTCCCGGCGCAGCGTGATCGCCGAGATCGAGAGGCGGTTCGCCGAGCAGGTGACGGCCACCGCGGAACACCAGTTCCGGCATCCGGACGACATCTCGCTGCTCTCCTCGCTGCAGCAGTACTACGCGTACCTGACCGGCAAGGCGGCACCCGGCGAGATCCGCTACCTCTACACGGACCTGGCGAAACCGGCGACGCCGCTGCTGCTCGCGCGGCTGCTGCGGAACCGCAACGTGGACGCGTTCTGCCTCAACGACGTGGACGTGCACAGCGCCGCGGTGCCCGACCAGGATGCGCTGCTCGCCGAGTTCCTCCCGGCGTACCTGCCGTTCATCTCGCCGTTCGAGCTGCGCAAGCCCCGGGCGGGGACGGCACCCGCCGCCCGGACGCTCACGGCGCCGCGCCAGCCGGTCCCACCCAGCCCGGTCCCACCCAGCGACGTGGCCCTGCCGCCCGTCGCCTGATCTGCGACTCCCATCCGACAAGGAGATTCCTGTGAGCTACGACGTCGTCATCCTCGGACTCGGGTACGTCGGGCTGCCACTGGCGCAGCAGGCGATCCGGGCCGGCATGTCGGTGCTCGGCTTCGACGTGGACGAGACGGTGGTGAGCGCCCTCGGCGCCGGCCGTTCGCACGTCGACGACCTGAGCGACAAGGACGTGGACGAGATGCTGTCCGGCGGTTTCGTCCCGACCACCGACGAGACCCTGATCGCGCAGGCACGCACGGCGGTGATCTGCGTGCCGACCCCGCTCTCCGAGGGTGACGGGCCGGACCTGCGCGCGGTGGTCGGCGCCACCTCGGCGATCGGCCGCAACCTGCGCCCCGGCATGCTCGTCGTGCTGGAGTCCACCACCTATCCGGGCACCACCGACGAGGTGGTCCGGCCGCGGCTGGAGCAGCTCTCCGGCCTGACCGCCGGCATCGACTTCCACCTGGCCTTCTCCCCCGAGCGGATCGACCCGGGCAACGAGACCTACGGCGCGCACAACACACCGAAGGTGGTCGGCGGCTACACCCCGGCCTGCACGGATGTGGCGTCGCGCTTCTACGGCCGGTTCGTCGAGACGGTGGTCCGGACCCGCTCCACCCGTGAGGCGGAGACGGCGAAACTGCTGGAGAACACCTACCGGCACGTCAACATCGCCCTGGTCAACGAGATGGCCCGGTTCTGCCACGAGCTCGACATCGACCTCTGGGACGTGATCCACGCGGCCTCCACCAAGCCGTTCGGGTTCCAGGCCTTCTACCCGGGCCCCGGCGTCGGCGGCCACTGCATCCCGATCGACCCGAACTACCTTTCGCACAACGTCCGCAGCAAGCTCGGCTACCCGTTCCGCTTCGTCGAGCTGGCCCAGGAGATCAACACGACGATGCCGGCCTACGTCGCCCGGCGCGCGCAGAACCTCCTCAACGCCGACGGTCAGGCCGTCCGCGGAGCCACGGTCCTGCTGCTCGGCATCACCTACAAGGCCAACATCGCCGACCAGCGCGAGTCACCCGCCGCACCGCTGGCCCGCCAACTGGCCTCGCTCGGCGCCACCGTCGCCTACCACGACCCGCACGTCCGCACCTGGGACGTCGGCGGCGTCCCGGTCGAGCGCACCGACGACCTCGAGGGCGCCGCGGCCTCCGCCGACCTGGTCATCCTGGTCCAGAACCACCGCGAATACGACCCCGACCACCTGGCCCGCATCGCCAAACGCTTCTTCGACACCCGCGGCGTCACCACCACCCGCGAAGCCCACCGCCTCTGACCCGCCCCCTTCACAGACCAGACCCCTCTCTTCACAGACCAGACCGCCTCTCTTCACAGACCAGACCCCTCTCTTCACAGACCAAACCGCGAACTTCCAGATCAACCCCTACTTCCAGATCAACCCCTATTTCGTACGGTCGGCGCAAAGCTCACTTCCGTCCACGCGACCACCTGCAACTCCATACCGCCCGGCGCCCGCCGGGCGGACCTGCCCACTCCAACTCACCCCTCACCCCCTCACGCCCAGCCAAACAGCCCCGCCGAGCACCCGAACAACCCAGCTGGCCCTCAGCGGGGCCTCCCGCCCAAAAACACACCCCTCACGCCCAGCCGAACAGCCCCGCCGAGCACCCGAACAACTCAGCTGGCCCTCAGCGGGGCCTTTCCGCCGCAAACACACCCCTGACGCCCAGCCGAGCGAACCAGCTGGACGCCAGCGGGGCCTTCCAGCCGCAAACACACCCCTGACGCCCAGCCGAGCGAACCAGCTGGACGCCAGCGGGGCCTTCCAGCCGCAAACACACCCCTGACGCCCAGCCGAGCGAACCAGCTGGACGCCAGCGGGGCCTTCCCGCCGCAAACACACCCCTGACGCCCAGCTGAGCGAGCCGGCTGGGCGTCAGCGGGGCCTTTCGGCCGCGAATACACCGCTGACGCCCAGCTGAGCGAGTCGGCTGGGCGCCAGCGGAGCCTTCCGGCCGCGAACACACCGCTGACGCCCAGCCGAGCGAGCCGGCTGGGCGTCAGGGGGCAGCGGAGGCGAAGGTCCAGCGGGAGTTGAGGGCGTAGTTGAGAGCGGGGATCAGTAGCAGCGCCACGGCTTGAACCAGCGCGTACGGACCGTCGAGCAGCTCGGCACCGATCCACAGGACCACGGTGTTGAGGGTGAAGGCCGCAGCCGTCACGGCCAGGAACCGCGGGCCGGCCACCGCGTGCCCCGCCGACGACCGGAACACCCATAGGTGCTGGAGCAGGTAGGACACCACCACACTCACCGCGAACCCCACCGTCGACGCCGGCACCGGCGGCATACCCGCCCACGCCGAACAGGCCAGCCCGACCCCGAGATGGGTGGCCGCACTCAGCCCGCCACTGACGGCGTAGCGAAGCAGCCGAGCCAGAGCGGCGCGGCGACAAAGCGGAGCGAGACCGGCGCGGCGACAAAGCCGGGCCAGAGCGGCGAAGCGGGTCGGTTCAGTGGTCCGCACGTTGTTCGACGACCCATTGTTCGGGAACGGCGGCCTCAGCGGGCCCGGTGGCTCGCTCCTGAACCAGATAGCGCGGCCGCCCCCGAACCTCCTCGTGAATGCGGGCCAGGTACTCGCCGATCACCCCGAGCCCGATCAGCACGAACGTCCCGGTGACGAGCAGCAGCAGGATGACAGTGGTGAACCCGGCCACCGATCCCCCGCTGATCCAGCGCACCAGCGTCTGCACCCCGAGCACCACCGCGAACACCGCGAAGCTGAACCCGGCCAGCGTGACCATGTGCAGCGGCGCCGACGTGAACGAGGTGAGACCGTTCACGGCGAGCCGGAACAGGCCGCTGAGCGTCCACCGGGTGGCACCCCCCTCACGGTGGTCGATGTCCACCTCGACGGTCGCCCGGGTGAACCCGATCCAGCTGCTGGTGCCCCGGAAGAACGTGGAGTGCTCGGGCATGCGCCGCAAAGCTTCCAGCGCCGGCCGGCCGAGCAACCGGAAGTCGGTGGCGTCCACGAGATCCACCTTGGTGAGGCCGGTGAACGCCTTGTTGAACACGCGGGCGCTCAGCCGGTTGCCGAGCGACTGCCCGGTCCGGTTCGTCTTCACGGCTTCGACCACGTGTGCTCCGGCCTGCCAGCGCCGCACCATGGCGGGGATGGCCGAGGGCGGGTGCTGGAGGTCCGAGTCGATCACCACGACGGCGTCGCCGGTCGCGTAGTCGAGCCCGGCCAGCATCGCCGGTTCCTTGCCGAAGTTGCGGGACAGCCGCAGACCGTGCACTCGTGGGTCGAGCACGGCCTGCTGGGCGATGCGGGACCAGGAGTCGTCGGTCGAGCCGTCGTCGACGAGCACCAGTTCGAAGCGGAGGGCGGCCTCGCCCATCACCTCGGCGACGCGGGCGACGAACCGTTCGACGCCGGCGCCCTCGTTGTAGACCGGGGCGACCACGGAGATCAGCGGATCGTTCATGTGATCACCCGGCAGAACGGGACGCCGGCGATCGTCCGCGCGGCCATGTCGAGCGAGTCGGTGTAGCGCTGCTGCTGGAACGGCCTGCTGTCGTTGTTGCGCAGCGCCTCGGCCAGCAGGGCGCAGCGCCGGGCGTCACCGGCTTCGCCGCGTTCGAAGGAGGCCATGGCGAGCGCGATCCGGTTGTCCAGTTGCGACGTCGACCAGCCGGCGGACTGGTCCGCGTAGTTCCGGTTGGCCGCGACGGAGCCGGCCGCGCAGAGCACCAGGGCGGCCAGGGCGAGTCCGGCGGCGCGGCGCCTGGCCCGGGTGACCAACAGGAACAGCGTGACGGCGAGGAGCATGCCGGCGGGCGCTGTGGTGGCTGAGTCGCGCCAGCCCTCCGTCCACAGCCCCACTCCGGCGAGGTTGGTGTTCACCTCGACGCTGAGGGCGGCGGGCAGGGCGCCGAAGACGAGCAGGGCCAGGGCCGCGAGAGCGAGGCCCGCGAGGGGCCGGGTGGTGGGCCGGGTCGAGGCCGGGACTTTTTTCATCGTACGAACGACGAGCACCGCCATCAGGAGAAACGCCGCGAGAGGCAGGGGTCCCCACAGCCAGGCTCCGGGGGCCTCGCCGGTGGCCGCGCGCCACTGGGCCGGCGGCAACCAGGCCAGCATCCGGGCCGGCAGCACGAGCAGTCCGCGGTCGCCCACCGCCAGGTCCGAGCCGTGATAGCAGCTGCCGTCCGCACAGTAACCCTGGATGATCCACCGGACGGCCGCGAAGACCGGCAGGAATCCGGCCCAGAGCAGGCCGGTCAGCCGTACGCCGGGCGCGCGCAGCATCTGCCGCGGACTCTGCCCGAGCACGAACCGCGCACGAACCAGCACAGTCACGGTCGCCAGCGGCACAGCGAAGTAGGCCGGCTCGTTGAAGACCGCCAGCGCACCGCCGGCCGACAGCCCGAGAACCGCGTGCCACCAGCGGAGCCGTTCCAGCCGGCAGGCCGCGACGGCGACGAGAAGGACCAGGGCCGCGGTGGTCAGGTAGAGGCCACCGAACAGCGTCGTGGTGCTGTTGCGCCCGGCGGCGATCAGGCCCGCACCGACCGCGTACGGCAGGAGCAGCGCCACCACCGACGGTGGCGTACCGAAGAGCCGCCCCCGGGTCAGCACGCTCTCCGCGAAGAGCACCACGGTGAACGTCAGCAGGATCGCCGCACCGATGGTGACCAGGCGCAACGCGATGCCGGCCGGCAGGTGCAGCTGCTGCATGCCGAGGAAGGCGAGCAGGTCGAGGGCCTTCTCCACCATCCGGCCGAGCGGGCGGAAGTTCCCGAGCCGCAGGTACGTCTCCCCGGTGGCGATCGTGTGCGAGACGATCCGCAGCGGGTCGTCGCGGAACATGCCGCCGTGCCAGTAGATGTTGAATCGGTGGTCGCCGCGGGGCGCGACGGCCGCCAGCGGCACCAGGACGATCAGGGGCATCAGGACGCAGCGGCGCAGGACGTGTCCCCAGAGCGAGCGGCCCGGGGCCGGCGTCTCCTCGGACTGTCCGGGAGCAGAGCCACGCCGCACCCCAATGCCCGGTTGCTGGCGTACTGTCACGGTTTCGGCGGTCACGACTGCTGCAACGACCGCTGCACCGGCGGGGTTGTGTCGGGCCTGCCCAGCAGATCCGCCAGAGCCGGCGGGTGATCCGGATCGACGAAGATCACCTGGCTCGCGGCGTGCTCACCGGACAGCCGAGAGAGCCGCTCGGCGAGCACACCGTCCCACGGCCGGTCCGGCCGGTGCCGGTGCCAGGTCTGCCGGTCCGGCAGGTACTCGATGATCAGGCCGGCCTTGCGCAGCAGGGAGAACGCCGGATCGTCGGTCAGCACCACCGCCCGGTGGTCGGCCTCGACGAGCAGGCGCCGCTGAAGGGCCAGCACGAACGAGCGCAGTGCGGGCAGGCCGAGGCCGATCGCCACGTAGAGGTGGGTGGGCAGGACCGGCGTGACGACCCGGGACTTGCGCGGTTTCACCGGTGCCGGGCGGCGTATCCGGCCGACCAGGCGGCGCAGCAGGCGCGGCGAGGAGTGCAGCGGGTCACGGGCGAACGTGACCAGCGTGCGCCCGAGCCGGTAGGAACCGCTGGCCCGCAACCGCCGGACGGCCTTGCGCTCCTTGTCCCGCTCCCGGGTGAGTCCCTCGCACCGGGTACGCCAGGCGTCGCGCTGCTGTTCGACAGTGCGCAGCCGCACCACGAGCGCCTGGAGGCGGGCCGGATCGGGTTCGGGACCGGACGGCCCCCCGGTGAGAACCGCGAGCTCCGTGGACGTCTCGGACATGCTGGTCACGCTCCAGTCGATGTCGGGCCGGGCACCACGGTCCCGATCAGCACGGGCCCAGCGAGTGAGGATCCGGTGAGTGCGGGTCCGGTGAGTGCGGGTCCGGTGAGCGCGAGACCCGCCGGCGCGGGATCGGCCCGTGCGGGATCGGCCGGTGCGAATTCGGCCATCGCCGGATCGGCCAGCCCGACGAGCCAGCGCGCCGCCGCGGCGGCACCGTTGCCGATCCGCAGCTCGGCGCAACGGCTGCTCAGCCGCTCGCGCACGTCCTCCCGTACCGCAAGGTCCAGCACCCGGTCCAGGTCCTCGCCCGCCGGGTCCTCGACGATCAGCGCGGCACCCGCCGCTGCCGCGAAGCGGGCGCGGCTCACCTGGTCGTCCAGGGACGTCTCCCGGTTCGGTACGAAGACCGTGGGAACGCCGAACGCCAGCAGCTCATGGAACGAGTTGTAACCCGACGCGCTGATCACCAGGTCCAGTCCGCGCAGATACCGGCTGATCGGGTACAGCTTCACCAGAAGGGTCCCGGGGACCGGCGGCATCGGCTCGGTCGCGATCGTGGACTCCGCGAGCACCACCTGGAACCCGGCGTCACGCAGCCGCGCGGCGATCCGCGCGGCGGGCGTCGAGATGTCGTTGATGTTGCCGGCGCCGAGCTGGAGCAGCGCGGCCGGGCGCTCCGGGTCGAGCCCCAGCGCCTCCCGGGCGGCCTCCCGGTCCACCAGCTCGTGCCGGTCGAGGTAGGTGATCGGCTCCACCGCGTGGACCCGGTCCCGGTCCGGGACGGTCGGGCCCTCGTCGGCCGCGGCGGCGAACTCGCCGGGCTCCAGGATGCCGTCGAAGACCGCGCCCCGCTCGATCCACTCCGCTCCGGTGTCCCGGCGCCACATCGGCCGCCGCACCCAGACCCAGGTGACGTCACGGCGGGCCCGCACCGCGGCGACGATGCCGTCGTGCGGGACGCTGTCGACCGCGACCACGGCCGGGCGGTGCAGGTCCACCAGGTGTTCGAGGCGGCTGCGCAGCAGCTCCGACCAGCGCTGCCGGGGCAGTCCCAGCACACGGCGGGACGGGATGTACTCGGTGAGGAAACCCTCCCGATGCGCCACCGAGGCGCCGTGCGACTGGGTGGCGATCACGGCCGGCGTCTCCGGCGGCAGCCGCCGCCCGATCGCCATCAGCCGGGACAGGTGGCCGAGGCCGGCGCCGTTGTCGCTGACCAGCAGCACGCCACGGGCCGGCTCGTGCTCCGGGGACGTCACCGGTTCTCCGTGCGCCGGGGACGGGCCGGGCGGGTGAACGCCACGCTCGGCGAGGCGGGCCACGTGCGACGGGTAACCGAAATTGCCCTCGACGAACTCGCGGGCCCGCCGTGCCACCGCCCGGCAGCGGTCCTGGTCGTCGTAGAGCTGGTGGATCAGCGGCACGACGCCGGCCGGTGTGGTGTAGAGCGCGGCGTCGCCGAAGACCGGCCGGAAGTGCTCGCCGATCACCACCGGCACACCGGCCGCCATCGCCTCCATGATCGTCCGGCCGAACGCCTCGACCAGGTCGGGATCGTGGAAGTAGACGAAGAAGTCGAGCCCGCGCAGGAACTCACCCGGTGTGACGGTGCCGAACTCCAGCACCTCCCAGTTCTCCGGCTGCCTGCCGAGCTTCTCCACCGCCAGCTCACCGCCGCCGAGGATGCGCACCCGCAGGCTGGAGTTGTCCGGATAGGCCTGGAGCAGCTCCTCGGCGGTCCGGGGCCACTTCACCGGGTCGGGCCGCCCGTGCCGCCCGATGACCGGGACACCGGCGACCGGGCCGTTGCGTTCGGCCCACCAGTCCGCGGTGTCGATGATCTCGTGCCAGTCGGTCTCGGCCAGCGGCGCGTCAGGTGCCGCGCGCAGCACCTCACCCCGTACCTGCGGGCTGATCGGCGCCCACTCGAGCCCGGTTTCGAAACAGCTCTCCAGGCGGGTCTTGACCTCGGCGAAGTCGTAGTAGCGGGCCGGGTCGGCGGCGTCACCGGGAGCCTGGTTGAGCACCACCACGGTGCGGTCGGCCCGGATCCGGGGAACCACCGGCAGATCCTGGGTGAAGATCCGCGGCTGGCGGATCACCAGCAGCCGGGCGTGCACCGTCTCCCCCTCGGTGCCCAGGTCGGCCTGCCCCTCGCGGAGCAGCTCGACGAGCAGCGGGTTGAACGGGCGATCCCGTTTCAGATGCGGCGACCGGACCTGGACGAGCACGGTGGAGAGACCGGCGCGGGCCTGCGCGCGGACCTCGGCGGCGATGCTGGCCGAGGTACCGCCCGGATACCGGAAGTCCGAGAGGATCGCCACGTCATGGACGTTCTCGGTCATGGTGTTTCTCTCCGATGCTCGGCGCCTCGCGTACCCCGCGGGCACGACGAATACCCCGCGAACACAACGAACGGCGCTCGCCCGGCGTCACGCTCCGCATCACCGGGGCGTTGATCCCGCTGACGGCGACACCAACCGGCGGGGGCCCATGCGCAGGCAGCACACGACACCGGACGCGTACGGAACGGACCTGCTGGTCCGGCAGTGGCGGGAACTGATCGCGGTGGCACCGACCGGCCCGGCGACGGCCGCCCTGCACACCCGCTCACCGGGTGCGCGGACGATGATGGCGTACGCCGCGGCCCGCCGCCCGGTCGACGAGCTGATCTCCGGCGCCCGCGAGGGCCGCCTCTTCCCGGACGCCGGCTCGTGGGCACTCGGCGAGCTGGCCCGGGTGATCACGCTCCAGGACCTCTACCCGGACGACCGCGGTGACGGCCTGGCCCTGTTCGACTCGCTCCTGCGCACCTTCGGTACCGCCGGGGTGGCCGGTGAGCACCAGGGGCTGCACGCCCAGCTGGCCTTCGCCGCCGGCGACCACGGCCGGGCGGCGAAGCTGCTCGCCGACTGCCCGGACCTGCCCGAGCCGGTACGCGCCGCCCTCACCGTGGACCTGAGCACCAAGGACGAGTGGCCGGCCCGGTTCAACGAGCTGCTGCCCGGGCCCGGCCTGTCCCTGGACGGCGACGGTGACGTGCCGTTCGACCGGATCCGCTCGCTGCACGCGCCCCGGCGGGGCTCGGCGCACCGGATCAGCACGATCGTGACCACCTACCGCCCCGGGCTGGCGCTGCTCACCGCGGTCCGCTCGCTGGTGGCGCAGTCCTGGACGAACCACGAGATCCTGGTGGTCGACGACGGGTCGGGACCGGAGTTCGAGGTCGTGCTGAGCCGGGCGGCCGCGATCGACCCGCGGGTGCGGATCGTGCGGATGCCCGAGAACGGCGGCACCTACCGGGCCCGCAACGCCGGCCTGGACGCCGCGTCCGGCGAGTTCGTCACCTTCCAGGACTCCGACGACTGGTCGCACCCGCTCCGGCTGGAACGGCAGGTGACCCCGCTGCTCGACGACGGCACGCTGTTCGCGACGACGTCGGTGGGTATCCGGGCCACCGAGGACCTGGTGCTGACCCGGCCGGGCGTACCCGAGTACCGGTCCTACAACCTGTCGTCGCTGATGGTGCGGCGCGCCGCGGCCCTCGCCCGGCTCGGCTACCTGGACACCGTCCGCAAGGGAGCCGACGCCGAGTACGTGGAGCGCGCCCGTGCTGTCTTCGGGCGCCGCGCCGTACGGCACCTGGGCGGTGAGCCGCTCGCGCTGATCCGGCTGACCGGCGGCTCGCTCTCCAGCGCCGACATCACACCCGGTTGGATGCACCCGGCGCGGTGGGCGTACCTCTCGGCCTTCCAGGGGTGGCATGCCCGCGTCGCGGCGGGCAACGCCGACCCGCTGCGGCCTCGCGAACCCCGGCAGCGTGCCTTCGCCGCTCCGCGCGCGCTGACCGGCGACCTCGGCCGCGGTGTCTACGACGTGGTCCTGGCCGGCGACTGGAGCGCGCGGGACGACGTCGCCTGGCCGGCGAGCGAGCGGGTACGCGCCGTCGCCCGCCCGGGCCGGACAGTGGCCCTGCTGCACCTCGCCGAGCTCGGCAACGTGGCGGACCGCCCGGCCAACCTGGACCCCGCTCTCCAGGCGATGGTCAGCTCGGGCGCGGTGGACCAGGTGGTGCTCTCCGACGAGGTGCACGCCCGGCTCGTCGTGGTGCAGAGCCCCGGCCTGCTCACCTTCGCCCCCGGCTCGCCGTGCGGTATCCGCGCGGACCAGGTCGTCGTCGAGGCCGATCCGCAGTGGACGAGCGCTGCCGGGCCGTGTGTCGCCGAGTCCCGCCGCATGTTCGGGGTGGCACCCGCCTGGGCACCGGCCGGTCCCGCCGAGCGTGCCGCCCTCGCCGGTGGCCCGTTCGGGATCCGCCCGGCCCGCGCCGATCTGCCCGGCACGGTGAACCTGCTGCGCTGGCGCCTGCACCGGCCCGGCCCCCGCTCGGACCGTCCGGTGATCGGCCGCCTCTTCCGGGGCGACGCGAGCGACTGGCAGCGGCTCGAGGAGATGCTGCCCGGCTCGAAGACGCTCGACGTGCGCGTCCTCAACCGCTCCGGCATCCAGCACCTCCCGCCGAAGGGCTGGCTGGTCTTCCGCCCGTCCGACATCGACACCCGCGCCTTCCTGCACCAGCTCGACTTCTACCCGTACTTCCCCGCCGACGAGCAGTGCACGGTGGCCGTACCGGAGCTGCTGATCGCGCTGGCGGCCGGATGCGTACCGCTGCTACCCCACCGGTACGCGCCCACCTTCGGCCCGGCCGCGCTCTACTGCACGCCGGACGAGGTCGCCGCCACCGTGATCGAGCTGCACAGCCGCCCGGAGCGACTGCACGAGCAGAGCACCCGCGGCCTGGAGTTCGTCCAGCTCGGTCACCACCACGGCCGGTACGCCGACGCCGTCGCGGCCCTGCTGCAACCGGAAGGCGACCCGGCCGGACCCGATGGTGAACCGGTGAGCGGGTAACCGCCGGGCCCGGCAACCGAACCGCGACGACGAGGCACCCGGTCTGCCATCCGACGAACCGGAGGAGACGCCGAAGAGAACGGTGAACCTGGCGACGTAGCCAGGCGCCGAACTCCGAAAGGGTCTCCTTTGCTCTCGCTGCTTCGTCGTTTCGCCCTGATCGCCCTCGTCCCCGCCGCCCTCACCGGCGCAGCGATGATCGCGTCTCCGGCCGAGGCAGCGCCCGTCTCCGAGGCGACCCTGCAGGCCGACATCAACCGCCTCACCAACGTGCAGCGCAAGGCACACGGTTGCGCGGCCCTGACCGTCAACGTGGCGCTCACCAAGGCGGCCCGCGGTCACAGCACCTACATGGCGAAGTCCGGCACGTTCAGCCACACCGGCCTGGGCGGCACGAGCTTCGTGGCCCGCGTCAAGACCGCCGGTTACAGCAAGCCGGCCGCCGAGAACATCGCCTGGGGTTACCGCACCGGCGCCGACGTGGTCAAGGGCTGGATGAACAGCCCGGGTCACCGCGCCAACATCGTGAACTGCAAGAACAAGACCGTCGGCGTGGGTGCGGTGTACGCGAAGAGCGGCGCCCCGTACTTCACCCAGGACTTCGGTTACTGATTCCTGATCTGGGCCGGACCCCCTGCCGGCCTCCGTGGTGCCCCCGCACCACGGGGCGAGCCCCCTGCCGTCGCGACGGCAGGGGGCTCGTCTGTCATCCGCTCCAGGGCAGCCGGGCGTCGAACATCGGCGTGGCGAGGCGGGCGTACGCCTCGGTCAGGTGGTTGCTGTCGCGGTAGACGAGCGTGTTGCCGACCACCAGCGGGCAGCGGGCACCGCACAGCCACGGCAGCGGATCGATCATCGGGATGCCGGCCCGGGCCGCCGCCGCCCGCTGGATCTCCCGCCAGCCCGGCTCGAGCACCACGGTGTCCGCCGGTGCCGCGCAACCGCCGGTCCGCCGGGCCCGCCGGGTGAGGCAGTCCGCGGGCTCACCCGCGAAGAACGGGGTGTCACCGACCATCACCACCGCACCGGAGTGCCGTTTCAGCGTGGCCAGGGTCCGCTTCCAGCCGGCCCGCCACACCGCGTCCGGATCGGCGGGCGGCCCGGCCAGCAGCTCCCGGTAGTTGACGCTCGACGAGACCACCACCAGCTCGGGGCGCAGTTCGGCGATCCGGCCGAGCATCTGGGTACGCCAGGTGTCGCACTCCGGGTACACGCGCATGGTCCGGCGCTCGATCATCGCCATCTCGGCCGGGCTGCACGCGCTCCGGGTCCAGTTGATCAGCCGCCAGCCGCGCCGCTGCGCCAGGCCGGCGAAGGCCGGATACCACTGGAGCGCGTGCGAGTCCCCGAACAGGACGATCGTCCGTTCCCCGCGCGGATCGCCGTAGACGCAGTCGCTCTTCGGGCTGAACGGCCCGGTGAGCCCGACGTGACAGCCGTCCAGCTGAGGCGCGAGCCGCTGCCGGGCCGCGGCGGACAGCCGGGGAGTCAGGTTCCGGGGCAGGCGGGTGGCACCGGTGGCGGCCACGACCAGGCGGTTCAGCTCGGCGGCCGGGTCGGCGGCGCGGGAGAGCGCCAGCTGGGGATCGGGTGCGGTCCCGCCGGTCGGCACGGCGGGCGGGAAGAGCATGCCGAGCCCGGCGAGGGCCGCGGCGGTGGCGGAGAGTCCGGCGCCGAGGAGCAGGCCACGGCGAGGGCGTACCGACCAGAGGCGGTGGTGGCGGACCGGGTTCTCGAGCAGGTGGTGGCTCGCTACGGCGAGGGCCAGGGCGGCTGCGGCGTACCCGGTGCGGGCGGCGAGGCCCGCGGGGGCCAGGAAGAGCAGCGGCCAGTGCCAGAGGTACCAGCCGTACGACATCCGGCCCAGCCAGCGCATCGGCGGTGTCTCCAGGAGTCGGTTGCCGGCCGCTGCGATGACCGCCACCGTGCCCAGCACCGGCAGCAGGGCCGCCGCGCCGGGGAACGGTGTCGCGGCGTCGAAGGCGACAGCTCCGCAGAGGATCGCCGCCAGACCGGTCCAGGCGAGCCACGGCCGGTGCCGGAGCCGTCCGGTCAAGAGCAACGCCAGCAACGCGCCCGCGCCCAGCTCCCAGGCCCGGCTGAGCGAGCCGAAGTACGCCCACGGCTGCGCCCGCTCCAGCTCGGACACGCTCCACGCGAACGAGGCCGCCGAGAGCCCGGCCAGGACGGTCAGCGGCACCCACCGCCGGCGCAGCCCGCACAGCGCCAGCACACCGATCAGAATCGGCCAGACCAGGTAGAACTGCTCCTCGACGGCGAGCGACCAGAAGTGCTGGAACGGCGACGGCGCCCCGTCCGCGAAATAGTCGGTGCCGACATCGGCCAGCCGCAGGTTCACGGTGTAGGTGGCGGCCGCGAGAGCGTCGCCCGCGTACCCCGCGAACCTGGTGGGCGGCGCCCACAGCCACGCCCCGGCCAGCGTCGCGGCGATGACCAGGGTGGCCACCGGCAGCAGCCGGACCGCCCGGCGGGCGTAGAACCGGGGCAGGTCCAGGCGGCCGGACGCGGCCAGTTCCCGGCTCAGCAGCGAGGTGATCAGGAAGCCGGAGATGACGAAGAAGACGTCGACACCGACAAAACCACCAGCCAGCCCCGGTACGCCCACGTGCGCCAGCACCACGAGCAGCACCGCGACGGCGCGCAGGCCCTCGATGTCCCCCCGGTGCGGTGTCCGCCGCGCCGCGGGGGCCTTTCCGCCCTCGCGGCGCAGAGGCAGCGTGACGGTCATGTCAGCCGCGCGCGGTGGCCATCGTCGGCGGCCGGGAGAACGACAGCACGGCGTGCCGCCCGAGCAGCTCACCCTCCCGGGTCAGCCCCTCGAACCGCTCGGTCCAGGCGGCCAGGGCGGCCAGCTCGTCCTTGCGGGTGGCGTCGTCGAAGATGATCGTCGCCTGGTCCGCCAGCCGCTTCTCGATCATGTGCAGGGCGGGGTACCGGGCGTCCGCACCGGTCCGCTCCGGCGGGCCGTCGATCAGCACGAAGTCGATGTCGCTCAGGTCGGCCAGGGTCTCCGGGTCGTACCAGGGGTAGTCCCGCTCGTCGATGGTGGCCGGGACCAGCGGCGCGTCGCGCACCTCGGCGACACCGGTGAGACCGTGCGCGGTGAGCGCGGCCCGGGTCTGCGCGGCGTACCCGGCGTCGTGGTCCAGCGAGATCAGCCGGCCGCCGGTCTTCTCCAGCACGTAGGCGATCCACACCGACGAGGTGCCGCTGCCCAGCTCCAGCACCCGGCGCGGCCGCCGGGTCCGGATCAGGTGGAGAACCTCCAGCAGGTCCGTCGGGTTCAGGGCGAAGCCGCCGGAGGACGGCATCGGCGCCCGCGGTGTGAAGGCCTGGAACAGCTGCACTGTCGCCTCGATCTCGCGCGGCACGGCACGCAGGTCGTGGGTGCCGGGCAGCAGATCGGCGCGGTGGGCGACCTTGGCGATCGCCTCGGCCAGCTCCAGGTGACGGTCGCCGGCGGTGAGCCGCTCCCGCTCCACGGCCGCGACCAGGCGGCGCTGCATCTCCTCGACGGTGGTTCGCAGGTCACGCTGCGCGGCCAGGCCGGCCTTCTGCGCCTTGCCGATCCGGCGCAGGACCAGCATCAGCCCGGCCAGGACCGCGCCGGCGAGAACCGCCAGCAGCGCGGTGGCCGTACCGGTGTGCCCGGTGAGGCCGGTCACCGCCGTACCGGCGCAGAGGACACCGGCGATCGCCACCACCGCGGCCTGCGCTCCGGAAAGACGGGGCAGCCGGCGGCGGACTCGGCTCAGCTGACTCATGTGGACTCCTCATCGGTGCGCTTCCCCTGGCGTAACGGCGCTGGTGGTGACGCCGTTACGCCCCGGCGGGCAGCCGCTGGGCCGGTGCGCCCGCGGCGGGCAGCAGCAGGGTGCCGATCCGCTCGATCAGGGCGTGCGGGCGGCGGTCGGTGGCGACTGCCTCGCGGGCCCGCGCGCTCTGCCGGGCGTACCGGGCGGGGTCGGACTGGAAACGGCGTACCACCGCGGGGACCTGTGAGGCGTGGCACGGCACGGCGGCCGGCCCGAACGCCTCGGCGAGACGCTCCGGAACCAGCACGACGCAGCCGGTCGCCGCGGCCTCCAGGGCCGGGCGGGACAGCAGCTCGGCCGCCTGCTCGGCCGGGAAGTGCAGGTAAAAGTCGAGCTGAGCGGCGAAGGTGCGGGGGTCGACGTCGGCGGCCTCGTAGACCAGCCAGGACGCCGGCAGCCGGTCCGGGCGCAACGGGCTCTCCGGCAGCCGGAGACGGACGTCAGCGTCCCGGCAGCGCCGCGGGACGGCGAGCACCTCGGCCAGGTCACCCGGCCACTCACCGGCGTCGCACAGGTCGGTACCGACCACGGCCGGCCCGCGCGGGGCGGGCAGCGGGCGGGCCACGTCCTGCGGTTCGGCGACGGCGGGCATGTCGTACGCGGTCAGCTCGGCGCCGGCCAGCGCGGCCCGGATCCCGGCGTCCTGCGGGCACCAGAGCGGTTCCACCCCGAACAGCCGTACGGCGGCGGCCGTCACCGCCGGCACCGTGTACCGCCGGTCGGTGCCGTCCTGCCGTGCAGGCGCCCGGTCGGCGACCACGAGCACGCGGCGGGGCCGGACCCGGCAGCCGTCCTCGGGGGCGAACTGCAGCACCTCGGGCTGCCGCACCAGCAGCACACCGGCCTGCGCCTCGTCGGTCTCCAGCACCTGCTCCAGCCGGCCCAGGTTGATCAGCCGCTGCACCTCGGGGCTGAGCGGGCGGCGGTGGCGGTGCACCGAGCGCAGCGACTCCAGGTGCAGGATCGCCACCGAGTGCCCGGCCCGGCGCAGCGCCTCGATCTCGGCCAGCGCGAACCGCTGGGAACCGGTGAGGAACCGCCAGTCGGCGGCCACCACCACGTCGTACGCCCGCGCCCGCGACCCGCCGCTGAGATGGGCCGGCGCCACGAACGGGCGATGACCGGCGCGCTCGGAGTGCAGCGGCCGGGCCGAGGCGTGCCAGCAGCGGTACGCCGACATGTACGCGGTCCGCGCCGGATGCATCCAGTAGGCCCGGATCTCGGCCCGCGACAGCGACCCGTCGGAGAGCCGGATCAGGGCGAGCGGCCTGGTGACCCGGCGCAGCGCCTTGAACCCGAAGGTGGCCCGGATCCGCTCCAGGTACTCCGAGTCGGCAGCCTTGCGCACCTCGTCGAACCAGCCGATCCGGCTGGTCACCGCCTCGCGCCGGAACAGCAGCGAGGAGACGTTGACCCGGCCGCGGCGGATACCGGGGCGGGTCATCACCAGCTCGTCGGTGACGCTGATCCCCTCGGAGACCGAGGCGACCACGGCCGGGCGGGAGAGCAGCGGCTGTAGCTGGAGCTCGATCCGGCGCGGATGGGACCAGTCGTCGGAGTCCTGGAAGGTGACGAACTCGCCGCGGGCCGCCGCCACACCGGCGTTGCGGGCCGCGTAGGTGCCGCCGTTCTCGGTGAGCCGTACCAGCCGGACGCGCGGGTCCAGGTCCTCGGCGGCGGCGAGAACCGCGTCGTACTCGGGGCCGGACGCGTCGTCCACCACGATGATCTCGAGATCCGGCCAGGACTGGGCGGCGATCGAGCGGACCGCGGTGAGCAGGCCCGGACCGGGGCGGAAGGACGTGACGACGACCGAGACCCGCTCACCGGTGGGCTCGCCGGCCAGCCCCGCGGTGCCGGTGAGCCGGTCGAACGGCACCCGTTCCGGGGCGGCGGCCAGCATCGGCGGCGGCGCCGGGAAGAGCGCGCCGAACCGGTCCAGCCAGGTCTCCTCCTCGGCGGTACCGCCGGCGTGCGGGTTGGCCAGGTCGATCTCCAGGGCCTCCCGGGCCGCCGAGGGCAGCCGCCGGTACGCCGACAGCAGGTCACGAGCCTGTTCCGGGCCCTGCCAGGCGTACGCCAGCTGGGTGTGCAGCACCTGATGCTCCACCGGCAGCGCCCGGGCGCCCAGCGCGGTACGGATCAGCGCGTACAGGGCCATCGCGTCGTCCCGGTCGCCGGGCAGCTCGTCCTGCAGCGCGATGGTCTGTGCCAGCCCGGCCAGCAGCTCCGCGTCTATCCGGCGGCGGCGCACCCGGCGCAACCGGCGGGTGTCACAGGTGCGGGCCGCCTCCAGCAGTTCCGCCAGGCTGATCCCGGTGGCCGCGTGGGCGAGCACCTCGCGGGCCGCCACCGAGCGGTTGCGCATCGCGGTGTGCGGCAACGACACCCCGGCTCCGGAACCGGCAAGCCTGACGTGGTCGTCCAGCAACGCGACCGGCTGCGACTCAGCCATCGACTCTCCGTCCGTACCCCGGGCTATGTCGATCAGCTCAACGCCGGGTGACGGCCTCGGGTGACGGAGTCCCGGTCAGACGGCGGCCAGGACCGCCGCTTGGACCCGGTCCCGCTCGGCGGACTCGGACCACGCCCCGACCAGGTAGAACGCGTCCACGATGTCGCTGCCGAGGGTGGAGATGCGGGCCGCGCGGATCTCCGCCCCGGCCTCGTCGAGGGCCGTGGTGACCCGGTAGAGCAGACCCGGCGAGTCGGCCGCCCGCAGCTCGAGCACCACCGCGTCGGTCGCCACGTCGCGCTGCCAGACCACCCGCGGCGAGGCGGTCCCACCGCGCGCGCTCATCGCCCGGGCGCGCACCCGCTGGGTCACCGAGACGTCGCCGGAGGCCACCCGGCGCAGGTCCGCGGCGAGAGCGACCGGGTCGTACGGCGAGCCGTAGCGCGGTTGCGTGTAGAACTCGACGATGGCGCGCCCGCCGACCGTCGTGGTGTTCGCCGCCACCACGTCCAGCCGGTGCATGGCCAGGCAGGCGGCCACCCCGGCGAGCAGTCCCCGGCGGTCGGCGGCGGCCACCGCGACCCGGTCGCCGTCGAGATGCACCACGGGCAGCCCGCCGTCGAGCAGTTCCGGGTCCGGCCGGGGCGGCTCGGGCAGCGCCCCGGTGTCCAGGGCGGTGTGCACCTTGCGGACCAGTTCGGCCATCAGCCGGCCCTTCCAGTCCGACCAGGCGGCCGGGCCGGTGGCGTGCGAGTCGGCCCGGGCCAGCGCGTGCAGCAGGTCCAGGGTGGCCGGGTCGCCGACCGCCGCCGCCACCGTGGAGATCGTCTTCGGGTCGCTCAGGTCGCGCCGGGTCGCCACGTCCGGCAGCAGCAGGTGCAGCCGGACCATCTTCTCGACGGTCGCCACGTCCGCCGGGGGCAGGCCGATCCGGGTGGCGATGTCCGCGGCGATCGGGGCGCCCACGATGCTGTGGTCGCCGGGCAGGCCCTTGCCGACGTCGTGCAGGAACGCGCCGACCAGCAGCAGGTCGGGGCGGTCCACCTCACGGGTGTACTTGGTGGCTTCGTAGGCGGCCTGCACCAGGTGCCGGTCCAGGGTGTACCGATGGATCGGGTGGTGCTGGGGCAGGCTGCGCATCCGGGCCCACTCGGGGAGCCAGGCGTCGATCAGCCCGTACCTGTCACAGGTCTCCCAGGCCGGCAGCAGCCCCGGACCGGAACCGAGCAGCGAGACCAGGGCGGCACGGGCCCGGTCCGGCCAGGGTGTGGTCAGCGGCGGGCAGAAGGCGGCGAGCCACTCGCTGGTGGCGCGCGCGATCGGGAGCTGCGTGATGGCGGCCGCGGCGGCCACCCGCAACGACAGGGTGGGGTCCGGGACCGGCCCGATGGCGGTCCGGGCGAGGACCAGCTCGCCGTCCTGCTCCACGACGTCGCGGGCCACCGGGCGGCGGGCCGGTGCGCCGACCGGGGCGCCCCGGCGCCGGCCGCTGCGCAGCCGGTCGATGGCACGCCAGGCGTCGTCGACGGCGTGGGCGACCGTACGGGCATCGCCCGCCACCCGCCGCAGCAGCGTGTCCGGGTCCTCGATCTCGAGCAGGTCGGCGACCGCCTTGCGCTCCTGGGCGACCAGCCGGTCGACCCGGCGGCCGACCGCGAGATGCAGGGCGTCACGGGTGTCGAGCAGGCGCAGGTTGGCGGCACGGACCGCTGGTCGCATCGTGTCCGCGATGCCGGCCCGGCCGATACCGCGCAGCAGGGTGACGTCGCGCAGCCCGCCGGCCGCCTCCTTGAGGTCACCCTCGAGCAGGAAGGCGAGTTCCCCGTGCGCGGTCCAGCGGCTGGTGGTCAGTTCCTTGAGCTGCGGCATCAGCCGCACGGCGGTGCGCCGCCACTGATCGCCGGCGGCCGCGACCAGCTCGGCGGAGAGTGTCCTGTCGCCCGCTACGTGCCGGGCGTCGAGCAGGCCGAGCGAGACCTTCACGTCGTCGTGGGCGACCGAGAGGGCCTCCGGAAGCGTACGCACGGAGTGGTCCAGCCCCAGCCGGGCGTCCCAGATCGGGTACCACAGCGCCGAGGCGATCCGGTCGATCCCGGCCGTGCCGTTGTGCAGCAGCACCAGGTCGAGATCGCTGTACGGCGCGCAGTCGCGCCGGCCGAGCCCGCCCACCGCGATCAGGCTGACGCCGCTCAGGTGGGCCGGGAAGAGCTTGGCGAGCCAGATACCGAGCGCCGCCGCCCGCTCGTCGCGGGCAGCGGCGCCGATGTGGTCACGAAGCTCGTCGAGCGAGCCACCAGCCGGGCGCGCGGGCGGGGCCGGGGGCTCACTCAACGGGTTCGTCATCGTCGTCTACAGAGCGTCGAGGCCGCGCTCGCCGGTACGGACCCGGACCACCTCGTCGACGGAGGTCACCCAGACCTTCCCGTCACCGATCTTGCCAGTCCGCGAGGCCGTGATCACGGCGTCGACGATCTTCTCGACGTCGATCTCGTCGGTCAGCACCTCGACCTTGATCTTCGGCAGGAACTCCACCGTGTACTCGGCACCCCGGTACACCTCGGTGTGGCCCTTCTGCCGTCCGTAACCCTGTACCTCGCTCACGGTCAGCCCGGCGACGCCCAGGGCGTGCAGAGCCTCCTTCACCGCGTCGAGCTGGTAGGGCTTGATGACTGCGGTCACCAGCTTCATGCTCAGTCCTTCCATCGGAGCAGCCATCAGAATTTAACCGGAGATCTTCTCGGTGACCGGCGGGGTGTCCTCGGTGACACTGCTGCCCGGCTTGAGCCCGGCCATGGCGAACGCGCCGCCACCGCCGCCGCTGCCACCGGCGGTCGACAGGTCGTAGCCGCTCTCGGCGTGCTCGGCGAGGTCGATACCGTCGATCTCGGCCTCCTTGGAGACCCGGAAACCGATCGTCTTGTTGATCGCGAAGCCGAGGGCGAAGGCCACCGCGAACGAGTAGACGGTGACGATCAGAGCGCTGATCGCCTGGATGCCGAGCTGGGTCACGCCGCCGCCGACGAGCAGGCCCTCGTTCTCGACCAGGGCGTTCACCGAGGTCTGACCGAAGAGGCCGATCCAGAGGCAGCCGATCCAGCCACCGACGAAGTGCACGCCGACCACGTCGAGCGAGTCGTCGTAGCCCAGCTTGTACTTCAGCGAGACCGCCAGGGCGCAGACCACACCGGCGACCACACCGAGCAGGGTCGCTGCCCACGGTGCGACGAAGGCACAGGCCGGGGTGATGGCGACCAGACCCGCGATGGCACCGGAGGAGGCACCGACCAGGGTGGGCTTGCCGTCGCGGATCCGCTCCACGACGAGCCAGCCGAGAACCGCGGCGGCGGTGGCCAGCTGGGTGTTGATGAACGCCAGACCGGTGATGGCGTCGGCGGTCAGCTCGGAGCCGGCGTTGAAGCCGAACCAGCCGAACCACAGCAGACCGGTGCCGAGCGCCACCAGCGGGATGTTGTGCGGCTTCATCGACTCACGCGGCCAGCCGGCCCGCTTGCCGAGCACCAGGACCAGGGCGAGCGCCGCGGCACCGGCGTTGATGTGCACCGCGGTACCACCGGCGAAGTCCAGCGCGCCGAGGCCGGCGCCGATGAAGCCACCGCCCCAGACCCAGTGTGCGACCGGGAAGTAGACCAGGGTGGCCCACGCACCGGCGAAGATCAGCCAGCCGCTGAACTTGGTGCGGTCGCTGATCGCGCCGCTGATCAGGGCGACCGTGATGATCGCGAACATCATCTGGAACGCCATGAAGACGTAGAGCGGGATACCCGTACCGCTGGGGTTCTCCGCGCTGGCGCCCCACAGGTCCGCCTCGCCGAGGAATGTCTTCGTGCCCAGGTAATCGCCGACGTTGCCGATCACGCTGCCCGTGTCGGTGCCGAACGCCAGGGAGAAGCCGTAGAAGAACCAAAGTACAGAGACGAGCCCCATGGCGCTGAAGCTCATCATCATCATGTTCAGAACGCCCTTGGACCGGTTCAGGCCGCCGTAGAACAGCGCCAGTCCAGGGGTCATGAGCAACACGATCGCACTGGAGATCAGCAGCCAGGCGGTATTGCCGGTATCAATCGTCGGTGCTTCAGGCACGCTGGCCTCCTAGAGTAGGAACCCTCCCTCCCGGCTCAGCATGGCTACATCGCCCCTGGCCGGATGCGGCGAAGCTTTCCGCCCCCCTGTTTCGCGCACGGTCTTTGCGCGATTACCGGCGAGTGACGGCGTGTTTCCGACGTGTGAAGAAAAACTCACAGACGCGGGCGGCGTCAGCGCAGCGCGTACTCCAGGGTGTGGCGCTCGTAGTCGAGCAGCCGCAGGTCACGCATCGGGCGGCGCAGGTGGCCCTTGTGCACGATCCGGACGAACGCCGGGTCGCCGGCCGCGGCCATCCGGCGGATGCCCTCGACATGGTCCACGATCCGTTTCCTTATGGTCCGCACGAGCCGGTGCCGGTCCCGCGGGATCAATCCGTACGCGTCGGCGAACAGGCGCAGCCGCCGCGGCCGGTTGGGCCGCTTCCACCCCAGCGTGTAGGAGTCCCGGTCGCTGAAGAGCGGCACCCAGGTCCACGCCGCATACGCCACGTCGTAGAGACGTGAGCCGGGCGACGCCAGATCGAAATCGATGAGGGCCAGGGTCCCGTCCGGCCGCCAGACCACGTTGTGCGGGGCGGCGTCGTGGTGGCAGATCACCTCGGTGTCCGGCGGTGGCGGCCCGAACGAGCGCCAGACCGAGCCGGGCGGAGGAACGAAGCCATACTGCGCGTCGTGGAACATCCGCAGCATCGTGGCGACGGTGACCAGCGCCTCCTCGGTCACCCAGTGCGGTGCCAGCGGATACTCGCCGCACTCGCCGTCCAGGTAGGAGAGGACCTCACGGTTCTTCTCGTCCATGCCGAGCGCGTGCGGTGACCCGGTGAAGCCGACCCGCTCCAGATGGTTGAGCAGGGCGTGCACCGCGGGCGTCCACGGGCCCGCGTTGCGCCGGACGGTGTCACCGATCCTGGAGACCGTGCTGACGTTGCCACCGTGCAGCGGAATCTCGCGCACCGGCTCCTGCGTCACTCACGGCCTCCCACGATCCTGTCCAACCGCCCGCCCCCGCCCTGAGGAGGACTGAGGCTGAGCCTGCGACCCGAGCCTACGCGTCCCCGCCAAGCAGGGCCTCGACGAAGGCCGCCGGCTCGAACGGCGCGAGGTCGTCCGGACCCTCGCCGAGACCCACGAGTTTGACCGGAATACCCAGCTTGCGCTGCACCGCGATGACGATGCCGCCCTTCGCGGTGCCGTCGAGCTTGGTGAGGACCACACCCGTGACATCCACCACCTCAGTGAACACCCGGGCCTGTTCGAGTCCGTTCTGTCCGGTCGTGGCGTCGAGCACGAGGAGCGTCTCGTCGACCGGGCCGTGCTTCTCCACCACCCGCTTGACCTTGCCCAGCTCGTCCATCAGGCCGACCTTGTTCTGCAGGCGCCCGGCGGTGTCGACGAGCACGGTGTCCACGCCGATCTCGATACCGCGCTTCACCGCGTCGAACGCCACACTGGCCGGGTCACCGCCCTCCGGGCCGCGGACCGTCTCGGCGCCGACCCGCTCGCCCCACGTGGCCAGCTGCTCGGCGGCGGCCGCGCGGAAGGTGTCAGCGGCGCCGAAGAGCACGGTGCGCCCGTCGGCGATCAGCACCCGCCCGATCTTTCCGCAGGTGGTGGTCTTACCCGCCCCGTTGACGCCGACGACCATCATCACCGCGGGCCGGCCGTCGTGCGGTGTGGTCTTCAGGCTGCGGTCCATGTCCGGCTCGAGGGCCGCCACGAGTTCGTCGGTGAGCTGCTCGCGAACCTCGGCGACGGTCCGGCTGCCGAGCACCCGCACCCGCTCCCGCAGCCGCTCGACGATCACCTGGGTGGCCTCGACACCGACGTCCGCGGTGATCAGGCTGTCCTCGATCTCCTCCCAGTCGTCCTCCTCCAGGTGGTCCCGGGAGAGGACGGTGAGCAGGCCCCGGCCGAGTGCGGTCTGCGAGCGGGCCAGCCGGGCACGCAGCCGGACGAGCCGGCCGGCGGTCGGCGCCGGACGGTCCAGCACCGGTTCCTCGACCACCGGCTCCTCGACGAACGGCTCATCGACGACAACCGGTTCGCCGGCGGGCCTCTCGATGAGCGGCGGAAGCTGCTCATCGGCCGGGGGCACCTTGACCGGCGGCCGCTCCAGGGTGGTGGTCGAGCCCGGTGCGGGCGGCGGCGGGATCTCCCGGCGGCGCATCTTCGGCACCACCAGCCCGACCGCGCCCACCACCAGCACGACAAGCAGGATCACTGCGGCGACCACGTATTCCATGCCCGAATCCTGACAGATGCGCCGGCGGGCCGTGGCGAGGGCCACGCACTGGCGGTTCCGCCCCTGGGTAACGCAGGATGGGACACCCTGACAACGCCGTGGAGGCTCTCCCATGCGTCAACACCCCGGCGCCGTCCGGTGACGGCTCAACTGCTCATCGGACCGGTGCTGCGCCGCGTCGTCGGCGACCGCGCGACCCTGTGGCTGGAGACCAGCGAACCCGCCCAGGTGCGGGTCGAGGTCGACGGCGGTGGCGCCGGCACGGCGAAAACCTTTTCGGCGTACGGTCATCACTACGCGGTCGTGGTCGTCTCCGGTCTCCTGCCGGACACCGCCCAGGGATACCGGGTGACGCTCGACGAGCACCAGGTGTGGCCGGCGGCCGACTCCGCTTACCCGGCGCCCGTCATCCGTACCCGAGCCAGTGACGACAGCGCCCAGCCGGTGAGCCTGACCTTCGGCTCCTGCCGGGAGGCGACGCCGGAGGCGACCGGACGGCGCCTGCCGCCGGACGCCCTGGACGCCTACGCGCGGCGCCTGATGGCCGACCCGGAGGCCCGCTCCGACCTGCTCGTGCTGCTCGGCGACCAGGTCTACGCCGACAAGACCTCGCGCAAGGTCCGCCGCTTCCTGCGCCACCGCCGGCAGAACGGCCACGACGGCCCGGACAACCAGGTCGTCGGCTTCGAGGAGTACACGAAGCTTTATCTGGAGTCGTGGCGTGACCCGGAGGTGCGCTGGCTCTTCTCCACCGTGCCGAGCGTGATGATCTTCGACGATCACGAGCTGATCGACGACTGGAACACCTCGGCCTCCTGGCGCTCCGACATGGCAGAGCAGGCCTGGTGGCGGGAGCGGATCGCCGGCGGGCTGGCGTCCTACTGGATCTATCAGCACCTCGGCAACCTCAGTCCGGACGAGCTGGCCGCCGACCCGCTGTTCCAGAAGGTGATCGCCGCCGACGACGCCACCGAGTTGCTGCGCGAGTTCGGGCGGCAGGTCGACGAGCCCGGCTCGGCGGAGAACACCGACCAGCCGTACCAGTGGAGCTTCGCCCTCGATCTGGGCCGGACCCGCCTGGTCGTGCTCGACAACCGCTGCAACCGGGTGCTGACGCCCGGTGCGCGGGCCATGCTGCCCGCCGCCGAGTGGGACTGGTTCCTCGACCGGGCTCACGGCGACTACGACCACCTGGTGATCGGCTCCTCGCTGCCCTGGCTGATGCCGCCCGCCATCCACCACCTGGAGGCGTGGAACGAGCGGGCCGCCGAGTCCCGGCACCCGCTGACGGCGTCGTTCGGTGAGAAGGTGCGGCGCGCCGTCGACCTGGAGCACTGGGCCGCGTTCGGCAAGTCGTTCGAGGCGCTCGGTGAGCTGTTCCGGCGGCTCGGCGAGGGCGGGCCGGGCTCACCGGGCCACCGGGTCGGTGCCGGCGGGGCGTACGCGGCACCGTCCTCGATCAGCGTCCTCTCCGGTGACGTGCACCACTCCTATGTCGCCCGCGCCGACTTCGGTCACACCATGGCCACCCCGGTGATGCAGCTCACCTGCTCGCCGATCCACAACCAGGTGCCCGCGCCGATGCGCCCGCTGATGCGCATCAGCTGGTCCCGCACGGTGGCCCGGGTGGCCCGCGGCCTCTCCAAGGCGGCCGGCGTCCGCAAGCCGACGCTGCGCTGGAAACGGCTCGCCGGGCCGTATTTCGGCAACGCGGTGGCCACCCTGCGCCTGGACGGCTCCACCGCGACCGCCCGGATCGAGGGCACCACCAAGGACGGCAATCTGTACGACGTCGCCGCCGTCGAGTACCACCCGGGTAATCAGGTGGCGGACGGGTCGGCGTTCGCGAAGGATGTCGCTCAATGACTACCTGGACCGCGCCCGAGGCGCACCGCACCTCCGAACCCCGAACCGGCGACGAGCGCGCCATGCTGCAGGGCTGGCTCGACTGGCACCGCCAGACCCTGCTGCGCAAGTGCGCGGGCCTGACCGCCGAGCAGCTGAGGACGGCCAGCGTCGAGCCGTCCAACCTCACCCTGCTCGGCCTGGTCCGGCACATGACCGAGGTCGAGCGCGGCTGGTTCCGCCGGCGCGCCGGCGGCCAGTCCGAGCTGCGGGACGTCTACTGCACCCCGGACAACCTGGACGGCGACTTCGACGACGTCGCCACCGCGGACGCCGAGGCCAACCTCGTCACCTTCAACGAGGAGCTGAAACTGGCCGACGCCGCGGTCGCCCACCTCCCCCTGGAGAGCGAGCACGAGGGCCGCGACGGCCCGAACAGCCTCCGCTGGGTCTACCACCACATGATCGAGGAGTACGCCCGCCACAACGGCCACGCCGACCTCCTCCGGGAACGCCTCGACGGCACCACCGGCGACTGACCGCCGATCACTGCGGCAGGTCGAGCACCTTCCGGAGGTACGGCAGGTGCTCGGTGCCCGCCCAGCGGTAGGCGGACAGGTTCGCCACCCGCGCGCCGCGGACCACACGGTCGTCGTCGTCGATGATGAGCACGTGTTTCGGCAGGCGGCCGATGGCCAGGCAGGCCTGCTGGAAGAACTCGGGTGCGGGCTTGTGCACCTTGAGCTCCGACGAGTTGACGATCACGTCGACCTCGCCGGTGAGACCGAGCGCGTCCAGGTCGCCGCGGAGCCGGTCGGTGGCGTTGGTGGCGATACCGACCGGGCGGCCCGCGGCGCGCACCTCGCGGACGAACGCCAGCACGTCCTGATCCACCTCGCCGCGGTAGGCCTGCCACTCGGCGACCGCCGCGGCCGACTCCTCATCGGAGAGTGGCAGCCGGTCGGCCACCAGCCTCATCCACTCGGCGTCGGTGATCTCGCCGGCCATCGCGGGACGGTAGATGTCCCAGGACATCGCGGTCTCCAGGAACGAGGCGGGCTTCAAGCCGTACTTCAGCTCGGCGGCGATCATCGGAGCCGGGTCCCAGCGGCGCAGCACGCCGTCCAGGTCGATCAGCAGGGCCTGGGCACGGTCGCGCATGTCTTTCCTAGTCCTCCGGTTCGCGGTTGAGCCGCTGGCTGATCACCTGGGTGACGCCGGCGCGCATCGTGACGCCGTACAGGGCGTCAGCGACCTCCATGGTGCGCTTCTGGTGCGTGATGATGAGCAGCTGGCTCTTCTCCCGCAACTGCTGGAAGAGGGTAATCAACCGGCCCAGGTTGACGTCGTCGAGGGCCGCCTCCACCTCGTCCATGATGTAGAAGGGCGAGGGACGGGCCCGGAAGATGGCGCAGAGCATCGCGACGGCGGTCAGCGAGCGCTCACCGCCGGAGAGCAGCGACAGGCGCTTGATCTTCTTGCCCGGCGGGCGGGCCTCGACCTCGACGCCGGTGGTGAGCATGTCCTCCGGGTCGGTGAGCACGAGCCGGCCCTCACCGCCGGGGAAGAGCACCTGGAACACGGCCTGGAACTCGCGCGCGGTGTCCTCGAACGCCGAGGTGAAGACCTCGAGGATCCGCTCGTCGACGTCCTTGACCACGGTGAGCAGGTCCTTGCGGGTCGCCTTCAGGTCCTCGAGCTGGTCGGAGAGGAACTTGAAGCGCTCCTCCAGAGCGGCGAACTCCTCCAGCGCGAGCGGGTTGACCTTGCCGAGCAGGGTCAGGTCACGCTCGGCCTTGTTGGCCCGCTTCTCCTGGGTCTGGCGGTGGAACGGCACCGGCTGCGGCTCCGGCTTGCCGTCCTTCTCGGCCAGCGCCACCTCGGCCTGTGTCGGGGGTACGAGCTGGTCCGGACCGTACTCGGTGATCAGCGTCTCGACGTCGAGGGAGAAGTCCTCGGCCGCCTTCGCCTCCAGCTGCTCGATGCGCATCCGCTGTTCGGCGCGGGCCATCTCGTCGCGGTGCACCTCGCTGGTGAGCCGCTCCAGCTCGGTGCCGAGGCGTTTCGCACTGGCCCGTACCTCCTGCAGCTCCGCCTCGCGGCTGGTGCGCGCGTGCGCGAGCTGATCCCGGGCCTCGGCCGCACCGGCGAGCGAGACGGCCACCCGCTGGAGGGCCGCCGCCGCACCGAGGGCGACCGCACGGGCGATCTCGGCACCCCGGGCGCGTGCGGCACGCCGGGCCGCGGCCCGCTCCCGGGCCTGCCGCTCCGCGTTGGCCTGGCGCAGCAGGGAGTCGGCGCGGCCGGCGATGGAGGAGACCCGCTCCTCGGCGGTACGCACCGCGAGGCGTACCTCCATCTCGTTCTGCCGCGACTGCGGCACCAGGGCGGCCAGCCGGTCCCGTTCGTCGGTGGACGGCTCCTCGTCGAGCGGCGTGGCCTCGGCCAGCCGCAGCCGCTCCTCCAGCTCACCGAGGCGGAGCAGGTCGGTCTCGCGGGCTCCCTCGGCCTTCATCCGGGAGGCGCCGAGGCGCTCGCTCTCCGCCTTCGCGGAGCGGGCCGCGGCACCCAACTCGGCCAGCCGGCGGGCGGCCGCGTTGCGCTCACCCTCGGCGGCCCGCTTGGCCTGGGCGGCCAGGTTCACCGCCTGCTTGAGCTCGGCGACCTCGGCCCGGGCCGCACCGAGCTGGTCCTTGACCTCGGCGATGGTCTGCTCGGCCGTGGCCCGCTGCGCCTTGGCCTCGTCGACCGCGGCCTGCACCTCGATGTAGCTGGTGGCCTTCGACGAACCGCCGGCCGCCGCGTAGGCGCCGAGCACGTCGCCCTCCGGCGTCACCGCGCGCAGCTCACCGTTGTCGGCGACCAGGCGGGCGGCGGCGGCGAGATCGGGGACGAGCACCACATCGCGCAGGGCGCGGTTGAGCGCCGGGCGGATCTGCTCCGGGCAGTCGACCACCTCGGGCGCCCAGACGGCACCCTCGGGCAGGGCCGGGCGCAGGCTTTCCAGTGAGCCGCGCATGCCGGGCCCGGCGGTTCCGGCGACCACGAGGTCGGCGCGGCCCGCGTCGGCGATCTTGAGCGTACGCATGGCCTCGATCGCCTCGTCGACGCCCGAGAGCGCCACCGAGTCCGCGAGCCCGCCGAGCGCCGCCGCCAGCGCCACCTCGTGCCCCGGCCGGACGGTCAGCAGCGAGGCCAGGCTCCCCAGCAGCCCCGGCACCTGCCCGGCCCTGGCGAGCAGCGCCCCGGCGCCGTCCTTGCGCTTGAGGCCGAGGGCGAGCGCCTCCTCGCGGGCCTTCCAGCTCGCCGCGTCCTTCTCGGCGGACCGCTCGGCGTCCGAGAGCTCACGCACCACGGCGGCGGCCCGGTCGTGCGCCGCGACCGCCTCGTCGTGCCGGGCGTCGAGGTCCGCGTTGTCCCGGTCGGCCTCGGACGACTCCGCGGCTACCAGATCCACCTCGGCCTGCGCCGCCTCGGCCCGCATCAGCGCGTCGGTGTGCGCCGCCGCGAGCCGTTCGATCTCCTCGTCCGCACTGCTGGTACGCGCCCGCGCCGCGTTGACGTTGCCGGCGAGCTTGGCCAGCCCCTCCCGGCGGTCGGCGATCGCCTTCGCCGCCGTACGCAGTTCACCCTCCGCCGCGGCCAGCTGCCGTTCGAGGTCCTGCCGGTACTCGACCGCCTCCGCCAGGCGCATCTGGTCCTCGGTGAGCGCCTCGCGCAGCTCCTCCTCCTGCTCGCGGACCCGCTCGGCCTCGGCCTCGAGCATCTCCGGGTCGCGGCCGGGCCGTTCCTCGTCGGGAGTGGCCGCGAGGTGGCGCAGCCGTTCCGTGGCGAGCTGCTCGGTGGAGCGGAACCGCTCCTGGAGGGTGGACATCCGGTACCAGGTGTCCTGAGCCGCCTGGAGCAGCGGGGCGTCCTCGGCGTGCGCCGCCTCCAGCTCGGCGAGCCAGCGGCTGACCTCGCGGTTCTCCTCCTCGACCTGCTGGCGGCGCTCACGCATCGCCGATTCGTCGGCGATCTCCTTGTCCAGGGTCGTCCGCAGGGTGTGCAGGTCGTCGGCGAGCAGCCGGAGCCGGGCGTCACGCAGGTCGGCCTGGATGCCGGCGGCGCGCCGGGCCACCTCGGCCTGCCTGCCGAGCGGCTTGAGCTGGCGGCGCAGTTCCGCGGTGAGGTCGCCGAGGCGGTTCAGGTTCACCTGCATCGCGTCGAGCTTGCGGATCGCCTTCTCTTTGCGCTTGCGGTGCTTGAGGACGCCGGCGGCCTCCTCGATGAACGAGCGGCGGTCCTCGGGCTTGGCGTGCAGCATCGCGTCGAGCCGGCCCTGCCCGACGATGATGTGCATCTCACGGCCGATGCCGGAGTCGCTGAGCAGCTCCTGGATGTCGAGCAGGCGGCAGGCGTTGCCGTTGATCTCGTACTCGCTGGCGCCGTCCCGGAACATCCGGCGGGTGATCGACACCTCGGTGTAGTCGATCGGCAGGGCGCCGTCGTTGTTGTCGATGGTGAGCGTCACCTCGGCGCGGCCCAGCGGTGCCCGGCCGGCGGTACCGGCGAAGATGACGTCCTCCATCTTGCCGCCGCGGAGCGCCTTGGCGCCCTGCTCGCCGAGAACCCAGGCGATGGCGTCGACGACGTTGGACTTGCCGGATCCGTTCGGGCCCACGACACAGGTGATGCCCGGTTCCAGCCGCAACGTGGTAGCGGAGGCGAAGGACTTGAAGCCCTTCACCGTCAGGCTCTTGAGGTGCACGGATCTCCGAGGGTCGGCGGTGGTCTGCTGGTGGCAGGCTACCCGCAGGTGCTCGGCGGAGCAGGGACACGCCGCGCCCGCAGCGCCGTCACGGCCGAGAAAACGGGCAAAAAACTGCGCGCCACCACGGGTGTGGAGGCGCGCTCTTTCTTTGGTGCCGGTGGTGCTTCGGTTACGTTCCGGTGTGCGAGGGGAATGTGAACGCCGGGTGGTCCACCCCGCGGTACCCGCCGGCGTTCGCCGGAGCTCAGGTCAGTGCGGGCTCGGTCAGCCGCGCGAAATCGTCTGCCTCCGCCGCTGCCGCGGCGAGACGATCATTTTCCGCCCGCAAGCGGGTGACCTCGAACTCCAGGGCCTGCACCCTGGAACGCAGTCGGGTGACCTCGTCGAGGAGGCGCCGGTCGGGCGCCGCACCTACGTGGCCGTAGAGGGCCTTCGCCATCGTGACTCCTTGTGACGCGCTGCGTCTCGTTTTGGATGCGTTGTGCCTTTGGAGATGCGTTGCCTATGAAGATGCGCTGCCTTCTGATGGCCGGGATTGCCGGCCTGGTGCGCCCAGTGCGCGGTGCACACCCAGCACTCACGGGCACGCGTGAGCACAGAAACCCGCCCGGGTAACAAGCGAGGTTCTTTGGGTGCGAGATCTCAAACCCTGAGTGGACCGGGGCATGAGTGGGCGCGACTGGCGACACCTCCATAGTCCGCCGATACCCACCCTCCGTCAAGCCGAGGGAGGCTCAGTTGCCCGCTCGGAACCAGTGAATCACGCCACCAGCGTTGTTCATCTGCTCTTATCCGGCTTCGCGCGGTTTGTCGATCTATCATGCGGCGGCCCGTGCGGGGTGTCGCGGGACGGTCGTCGATGCGGCAGGCCCCGCAGCTAACACCCTTTCGGACAAAAACGGGCAAACATGGACGACAAATAGGTGTAAAAGGGACGGAATTGTGTCGCCTAGCCGACATGCTCCGGTAACTTCGGCGGGTTGTGTCGTTGCCTCCACCGTGAATCCGACCCCGTCGCGTGAGCGCATCTGCCTGTTGACCGGCGGCGGGTACCCGTACCGGCGGGACGCGCTCGGAGGGTGGTGCCGGACCCTGGTCGAGGGTCTGCGCCGTTTCCGCTTCGAGTTGCTGACCGTCACGGACCGTGAATTGCCGTCCGCGCCGGCGTACCCGCTCCCGTTCAACGTCGGCTCGGCGCGTGCTGTCGCCCTCGGCCGAGACCCGGTTCGTGGTGAGCGGCGGCGGGTCAGCACCCCGGACGGCGCCGCCGAGGCCGCCGCGCTGCTCTGCCGCGGTCTGCTCGGTGACGAGGCGCCGGTCACCGGTGACTTCGCGACCGGCCTGCGCGGGATCGCCGAGCTGGCCGGCTCACCGGACCCGCTGGCCGGGCTGCCGCTCGGCGACGCGCTGCTGGAGGCCTGGCGGCACCGGCAGAGCGGGACCGGCTCCGGCCGGCCCGAGCTGCCCAAGCTGAGCGTGCGGGACGCGCGTACGGCGGCGACCCTGCTGCGGCACGCGCTGCGGGCGATGGCCGTACCGCTGCCCGAGGTGGAGCTGGTGCACTGCGTGGGCGGTACGACACCGCTGCTGGCCGCGCTGGCCGGGCGCTGGCGTACCGGTACGCCGCTGCTGCTCACCGAGGCCCGCGCGGCGGTGCCCCGGCAGCGGCCCGCCGAGGACCGGCTGTCGGCGAGCGTCCGGACGGTGCTGAGGAGGTTCCGGAGCTCGGTGGCGCGTACGGGCTACGCGGAGGCGGAACTGATCGCACCGCTGAGCACCTACCACCACGGGTGGGCGCTGGAACACGGTGCGCGCCCGTCACGGCTGGTCCAGGTGCCCGCCGGGGTGGACCCGAGGGAGTACCCGGGTGCGGTCGAGCTGAGCGCGGCCCCGGCCGTCGTCTGGGCCGGCAGCGGTGGACCGGACAGCGGGCTCAGCCTGGTGCTGGAGGCGTTCACCGAGGTCGCGGCGGCGGTGCCGGGCACCGTGCTGCACCTGGTCGGCGTCACCGCGGCACACGAGGACCACTGCGCCGTGCAGATCGAGCGGACCGGGCTCGGCCGGACCGTACGCCTGCACCCGCTGCCCGCCGACCCGCGGGACCGCTACACCGTCGGCCAGGTCGTCGCGCACGTGCCGGGGCCGGCCGACCCGCCGTACCGGCTGGTCGAGGCGATGATGTCGGGCCGCCCGGTGGTCGGCGTGGACGTCGGCCCGGCGGGCGAGACGCTCGGCGACACCGGGATCCTCGTACCGCCGAACGACCCGTCGGAACTCGCCATCGCCATCGTCGACCTGCTGCGTACGCCGGCCCGCCGCCGCACGCTCGGAGACGCGGCCCGGCAGCGGGCCCTCAACCACTTCACCGTCGACCGGGTGGTCCGGGTCTACGGCGCCCTCTACACCGACCTGGCCGCGCCGCCACCGGCACCGGCCTTCCCCCTGGCGCTCACCGTCCCGGCGCCCCGCACCCTGATGCCGGCCACCGTGCGCTGGCTGATCCGGGAGACCACATGACGATCACTCCCCCCACGCGGACCGCCCGCAACCGCAACCGCCGCCGCAACGCCGGCGCGAACGAGCAGCCGCGGCACGCCGCACCCAACCAGGCTCCGGTACGCGAGGACCTCACACCGCCGCGTCGCCCCAACACCCGGCCCGGCCGCCATTCCGCCGAGTTCATCGAAGCCGAGTTCCCCGAAGCTGAGTTCCCCGAAGCGGAGTTCCCCGAAGCTGAGCCGATCCCTGACTTCGGCTCCGACGTGGCGTTTCCCGCGCCTCAGCTGGAATGGCCGCCCCCGGTCGCGGCGGCCGCCACTTCCGAGCCGGTGGACGTGCACCCCGAGCCGCTCCCGCCGGGAGTTGCTGAACCGCACCAGCAGCGGGCGGGAAGCGCTGAACCGCATAAGGAGAGCGCGGAGCCGTACGCCAAAAAACGTGGCAGCCGGCGCGCGCCCGCCCGCCGTGCCTGCCTCGGCCTCGCGCTGACCCGCTGCGTCTTCTATCTGGGACCGCTCAGCGTGGCGGTCGCCGCCGCCCCGCCGCTCGGCCGGGTCGCCTGGCCGGTGCCCGCCGTGATGCTGCTCCTCGGCTGGACCGCCGCACAGGGTCTGACCAGCGTCGGTGTGACGGTTGCCCGCAGGTGCGGCCAGGCCGCCGCGGCCCGCCTGGTCGGCGCCGGATTCGCGGCAGTGACCGGACTCTGGTGCGCGCTGATCTGGATCGCACCGGACGCCCTGATCGGCCCGGACCGCGCGCTCGCCGCGACGATCGGCATCGGCGGGCTGCTCACCTTCGGTTCGGTGACCGCCGCCCTGGTCACCCGCTCGGAGGCGTCCGTCGCCGCCTGGTACGTCCCCTGCTGGCTACTCGCCGGCGCCGCACCGGCCGGCACCGTGCTGGGGCTGCCGATCGAGACGCTGCTGCCCGCCGCGATCGTGGCGGTCGCTGTCCGCGCCTTCCGGCCCGCCGTGGTCGCCGGCCGCACCACCCGCACACCCCGGCTGACTCCCGTGGAACGCCGCCGCGGCGCCGCCTACCTGGTGATCGGCGCGTCCCAGGCGATCTGCGTGGTGCTGCTCTGGCGCACCGCACCGGATGTCACGCCGCTGCCCGCGGTGCTGCCGCTGCTTGTCGCCGTCCCGCTGCTGGAGACGCTGATCGGCTGGCACACCGACCGCATCGACGCCGGCCTCGACTCCGCCGAGACACCCGCCGAACTGGACCGGCACATCCGCAACGTCACCGCGATCACGCTGGCCGGGATGCTCCCGCCGCTGGCCGCCGGTGGTGGGCTCGCGCTGGCCGCACACCAGCTCCCGTACGGGCTGTCCACCATGCCCGATGCTCGCGAGGTGGTGCTCGCCCTCGCCGCCGGAACACTGCTCGGCGGGGTCTTCGCCGTCACCTTCCTGCTCGCCGCCCGGTTCCGCGCCGGAACAGCCGCCGCCCTGGCCGCGCTCCCGCCGTTCGCCGCGGCCGCACTCGCCCTCTTCCCATCAGCCGCCGGACCGCTGCCCGCCGCCGTCGCCGTACTGGCGGCCACGCACATCGCCGGCCTGCTCATCGTCGCCCTGACCGCCGCCGACCTCCGGAGGACGCCGTGAAAACCCTGTTCCCCCCGTACGCCCACCCCGCCCCCGAGCTGGAGCTCGACGCGGACACCTGGATCATCCGCGAGGAGCCGGGTGACCGCCGGACCCTGCACCAGTCACTGGGCCGCATCGACCTGGACTGGGGCAGCCGGTCCCTCGCCGACGTACTCGCCGATGTGGACGCCTGGCGTGCGGACGGCGTGGAGGGTCTCTTCCTCGATCGCGCTCCGGCTGGTTCCGGTGGTGTCGGGCCGGTCGCGCTGACCGTGCGACTGGCGGCGCGGCGGGGTCTGCATCGGGTGGTGCTCAACCCGGGGGTACCCACGCATCCGCTCTATCGCGATCTGGGCGTGCGCATTTGCACATTCGAGGGGCCGTGGGAGGCATACCAGAGCTGGGACGGCGAAGGCTGCCGGCCCGGTGACGGGCACATCGTGCACGGGGTGCCGTCTTCGCTGCTCACGGCCGCACGCCGGTTGATGGGACGCCGCGGCGCGGGCTTCGGCCTGGCCACCGACGCCAGCCCCATCCTGAGCACCGTGGGTGCACATCGCGCCGATTAAGACCTTTCATTCATCCGTACGCCCGAAGCAAAGTCCCACCCACCCCCGCACCACATCCCCTCCCCTCGCGACGCCTGCACGGGTGACCGCCTGCACGGGTGACCGCCTCCCCGGTGGCCGCCTCTCCCGCCGGTCGGCGCCCGCCGCCACCCGCGATCTTGTGGACCTGCCCATCAATGGTGCACCCGAAGTCCACAAGATCGCGGAGTTCCTGGTGGCCGAGGGCGCTGGCGGAGTTACCCCATGCCGATCTTGTGGAGTTCGTCCACAACGGTGCACGGGAAGTCCACAAGATCGCGGGCCGGCGGCGGCCGGCGGCGGCCGGCGGCAGGCGGCGGCCGGCGGCAGGCGGCGGCCGGCGGCAGGCGGCGGCAGGCGGCGGCTGGCGGGGGGCGGGGGGCGGTGGGGTGAGGGTGACCCACCACTCACGCCCGGCTGGCGCGGCATGGTCTGGAGTTGCAGCCGCTCGCGTGGACAGAAGAGAGCTGTACGTCCGGCGTACGAAAAAAGAAGAGTGACCTCAGCACCAACGTTGCGGAAGAAACGCAGCGGGCCGGGGAAACGCCTGCGGAAGACGCCAGCGGGCCGGGGAAACGGAAGACGCGGGGTTACGCGTGGCGGGGGCGGGGTTGGCAGCGGGGGCAGCTGAAGCTTGAGCGGTTCATGAAATGTTCGCGGCGGATGGGGGCGCCGCAGCGGCTGCACGGTTCGCCCTCGCGGCCGTAGGCGTTGAGGGAGCGGTCGAAGTAGCCGCTGTCGCCGTTCACGTTGACGTAGAGCTCGTCGAAGCTGGTGCCGCCGGCGACGATGGCCTCGCCGAGTACGTCGCGGACGTGGCCCAGCAGGCGCTTCACGGCGGGACGGGTCAGCTGGTCGGTGGGGCGGGCTCCGTGCAGTCTCGCGCGCCAGAGTGCCTCGTCGGCGTAGATGTTGCCGACGCCGGAGATCAGGGTCTGGTCGAGGATGGCGCGCTTGATCTCGGTGTGCCGGCCGCGGAGGCGGGCCACGAAGGCCTCGTCGTCGAAGAGCGGGTCCATCGGGTCGCGGGCGATGTGGGAGATCTCGCCGGGTAGTTCGGCGCCACCCTCGGAGACGGAGAGGCCGCCGAAGGTGCGCTGGTCGACGAAGCGCAGCTGCGGGCCGCCGTCGGTGAAGGTGAAGCGGATCCGCAGGTGTTTCTCGTCGGGGACCTCGGCCGGCTGCATCAGGAGCTGGCCGCTCATGCCGAGGTGGCCGATGATCGCGTCGCCGGAGTCGAGGGGCAGCCACAGGTATTTGCCGCGCCGGGCGATGTCGAGGACGGTGCGGCCGGCCAGCACCGACACGAAGTGGGAGTCGCCGGGGACGTGGCGCCGGATCGCCCGCGGGTGCAGCACCTCGGCGGTGTCGATGGTGCGGCCGGTGACCCACTTGGCCAGGCCCTGGCGAACGGTCTCGACCTCGGGGAGTTCGGGCACGGGGGCTGCTCCTACAAGGTGAAGGGCCAGACGGTGATCAAATAGGCGCCGTACCAGAGGCCGAAGATGGCCCAGGCGGCGATCGACAGGACCGCGACCCGGGGGCGGGCGCGGGCGGCGGCCACGACGGCCGGCAGCAGCGTCAACAGTACGGGCAGCAGCAGCCGCGGTTTGGAGTGGTAGAAGCCGGCCTGCCCGTACACCAGGATCATGGCGACGACACCGTAGACGGCGAGCGGCAGCCACGGCTTCTGCGCCAGCGCCACACCCGCCGCGGCCAGGGCGGCGAGCAGGATCAGCGCGACGCTCATCGGGATCCAGCCGTCGCCGGTGCGCAGTGTGCTGTTCAGGAACTGCAGGGTGCTGTCGCCGAAGTCGAACGAGGTGCCCCAGCCCGCGGTCTGAATCTTGAACCAGGCGCTCGGCTCACCGACCCGCAGGGCGACCCAGCCGAGGTAGAGCGGCACACCGGCGAGCGCGACGGCCGCCGCGGTCAGCGGTTGCCAGATCTGCTTCCGGTCCTCGCGGATGGCCATGATCGCCGCCACGGCGAGGGCGAGGGCGGCGGCCGCACCGGTCGGGCGGGACAGCGCGGTGGCCAGGCCGAGCAGCCCGGCGGCCCACCACACCTTGCGGTGGGCGGCGACGAGCATCCCGGCCACCAGGGCCAGGTAGATGCTTTCCGAGTACGCCATCGACAGCACCACGGAGGCCGGGGCGGAACAGCAGATCGCCACCAGGGCCCAGCCGGCCCGTTTGCCGTACAGGCTGGTGCCGAGCAGGTGGAGGCCGATCGCGGCGCCGATCGAGGCCAGCCAGGCGACGACGACGGCCGCGGTGCCCGGTTCGAGGCCGAGCAGCGCCCCGGCCCGGATCAGCATCGGGTAGACCGGGAAGAAGGCCAGCTCGTTGCCCTGGAGGACCTGGTTGTCGTCGAACGTGTAGCCGTGCGGATAGCCGTCCATCGCGACCCGCAGGAACCAGCCGGCGTCCCAGACGAGCAGGCGGTCCCAGACCGGGCGGGGCTCGGCTGTCGCGCCGCCCAGCCACCAGATCATGACGAGCTGACCGACCCGGGTCAGCCCGAGCAGGCCGACCGCGACCAGGATGCCCTGTCCCCCGCCCGCGGCGTCCCACAGACGTACCGGATCGGCCTTCTTCTCTGTCTCCGCCTGCACAGCCGGGATCATGACACGTCGGGCTCTTCCGTCTCGACCGTCCCGGCCGTCTCGAATGTCCCGGCTGTCCCGGATGTCGCGGCTGTCCCGGCGTCCTCGACCGTCTCGACGGCTTCGGCACGCTCGGTCAGCGTGCGCCACGCCGCCGCGGCCGCCCGCTGCTCGGCCTGCTTCTTGCTGCGCCCCTCGGACCCGCCGTAACGCTCACCGGCCACCACCACCCAGGCGGTGAACGTCTTCGCGTGGTCCGGGCCGGAGTCCTCGATCTCGTAGTCCGGCACGCCCAGCCCGAGAGCCGCGGTCAGCTCCTGGAGGCTGGTCTTCCAGTCCAGGGCCGCACCGCGACCGGCCGACTCGGCCATCAGCGGGTCGAACAGCCGGTGGATCACCTCGCCGGCGGTCTCCAGGCCGTGCTCCAGGTAGATCGCGCCGAGCAGGGCCTCGAGGGTGTCGGCCAGGATGCTCGCCTTGTCCCGGCCGCCGGTCGTCTCCTCGCCCTTGCCGAGCAGCAGGTGCGGGCCGAGACCCAGCGGGCCCAGCCCACGCGCCACCTCGGCCAGCGCGTGCATGTTGACCACGCTGGCGCGGAGCTTCGCGAGCTGACCCTCGGGCAGGTCCGGGTGGTTGTGGAAGAGCGCCGACGTGATCACCACCCCGAGCACCGAGTCGCCGAGGAACTCCAGGCGCTCGTTGGTGGGCAGCCCGCCGTTCTCGTAGGCGTACGACCGGTGGGTCAGGGCGCGTTCGAGCAGCTCCGGTTTGAACGGGATGCCGAACGCCTCCTCCAGCGGCAGGGTGGACGGGCGGCGACGCTTGTCAATCATGCGATACCTCGCTGTACCTGAGCAGATCGGCGATGGCCGCGACCGAGGCGCGGCGGTGCAGGTCGGCCGCGAAGCCGATGCCCGCGGCGAAATCGGGTCCGGTGGCCGCGCCGTGGCAGACCACGACGGTGCCGCCGACCCCGAGAAGCAGCGCGGCCCGGGGCGGCGGTTCGGTGTCGGGGGTGGGTGGGCCGGTGAGGGCGTACGCCGTCTCCAGGCCCTTGAGCAGTACGTTGCCGGTGAAGCCGTCGGTGACCACAACATCGGCGGCGGTGCCGGAGACGACATCACCGCCCTCCACGAGGCCGGCGTATCGGGCACCGGCGGGCAGTGGGCGGGCGGTGAGCAGGGCGGGCACGGCACGGCGCAGGCGGTCGCCCTTGCCGGTCTCGGTGCCGATGGTGAGCAGGCCCACTCGGGGCGCGGTGAGGTGGTGGGCGACGGAGGCGTACGCGGCACCGAGGCGCGCGTGCACAGCGAGCGTCTCGCCGTCGGGGTCCACGGTCGAGCCGACGTCCAGCAGGATCAGCCGGCCGGTCAGCGTGGGGAGGACGGCGGCCAGCGGAGGGCGGCGTACGCCCGGCCAGCGGCCCAGTTGCCGGGCCGCGGCGAGGACCGTCACGGCGGTGTCCCCCGCCGAGACGAGCGCGTCGGCCGCACCCTCGGCGACCGCCCGGACGGCTCCACGGACGGTGTCGGAGGAGGTGACAGCGGTGGTGATCCGCTGCCGGTCCACCGGTGACAGGGCAGAGATCACCGCGTCGGCGGCATCAGCCGGGCCGACGAGGGTCAGGTGCAGGAACGGGTCCGCCTGGCAGGCACGCAGAGCGCCGTCAACCACGACGTCGGGAGCTTGGTCCCCGCCGAGGAGGTCGACGGCGATCCGCACGGTGCCCGGCTCCCCGACAATCCGTTGTCCGGGAGCCGCGGCACCGGTGGTTCGCCACAGCTCAGGTGCGACCCGCCCGATGATCGGGCGCGTCACGTGGTGGCGTCAGACCTCGAGGACCTGACGGCCGTTGTAGGTGCCACAGACCCCACAGGCCGCGTGCGGCAGCTTCGGCGACTTGCACTGGGGGCAGGCGGCGGTGACCACCGCAGTCGCCTTCCAGTTGGCCCGGCGCGAGCGGGTGTTGCTGCGCGACATCTTGCGCTTGGGGACGGCCACGGTTCCTACTCCTCAGTGATCTTCTGCGGGTGTTGCTGCGAAGCCGCGTCAGGCAGCTCGGCGTTCGACAGGTTGCGCAAAGCGGCCCAGCGGGAATCGACTTCCTCGTGGCTGTGATCAGCCGGGAGGTCGTCGAAGTGCACCCCGCAGTCGGGGCACAGCCCAGGGCAGTCCGGACGGCAGAGCGGGTTGGTCGGCAGTGTGAGCACCACCGCGTCCCGCACCACCGGCTCCAGGTCGAACAGGTCGCCATGCATCCGGCCGACCTCGTCCTCGTCGGTGGTCTCCTCGGTGGTGCTGTCCTCGTAGGCGAACAGCTCCGCGACGGAGACCTGGAACGACGTGTTGATCTCGTTGAGGCAACGCCCGCACTCGCCGGAGAGCGAGCCGCGCACGGTGCCACTGACATACACCCCCTCGGAGACCGACGTCAGGCTCAGATCGAGCTCGAGGTCGGAACCCTCGGAGACCGAGATCAGCTCCAGGCCGAGGTCCGCGGGTGCCGGCACCACCCTGTTCAGGGCACGCGTCGCACCAGGCTGCCGGGGGAGTTTCGTCGTGTCGACGACCAGCGGCTGCCTGGGATCCAGGTGACTCTGCGGTGACTTTGGCATCATGAACTCTCAGCCATAGGTAGGCCGACGGAAAACATTACCTGAGCTTGCCGGACATCGTCGAATCGGGCCCGGTCCGGCCGGGGTCAGAAGGGCAGCGGACGCTCGGCGTCCTCGCCCTGGAAGGTCCCGATCTCCCGGAGCGCGTGCATCTTGTCACGGCCTCGCTCTATCGACGCCAGCGCCCGGGTCAGGAACTGCTCGAAGTTGGCCAGGGCGGTGTCGACGTAGTCGTCGACCTCCTCACGCAGCCGCTGCGCCTCGGTCCGCGCCTCGGCGATGATCCGGGCGCCCTCGTGCTCGGCCGACACGGTGATCTCGTTCACCGAGACGAGACGGGCGTGTTCGGTCTCACCCTCGCTGACGATCCGATCGGCCTCGCGGCGGCCGGCCTCGATGATCCGGTCCCGCTCCTCGAGCACCGCGGCCGCCTTGCGCAGCTCCGACGGCAGCTTGGCGCGGAGGTCCTCGAGCTTCTCGATCATGTGGTCCCGGTCGATCATCACGTTCGCCCGGGACATCGGCACAGAGCGCGCGTCGTGCACGATGTCGATGATCTCGTCGATGCCGTCGAGCGGATCCACCGGCGCCTCACTCCTGTCGTCTACCGTCCGACCGCCCCGCCCACCACCCGAAATCGGACTGAAGGCATGTCACGGCGTGGTGCGATCACGTTACTGCGTCACCGCCGAGCCCGTTTCCGGCGCGCCGATGCGGCTCAGTTCTGCTTCAGCCGGCTGATCAGGCGCGCGAGAACCGGGTCCGGCAGGTACGACGAGGCGTCGCCACCCCACTTGACCACGTCTTTGACCAGGCTGGACGACAGGAACGAATACAGCGGATTGGTGGGCATGAACAGTGTCTCCACACCGGACAGCCCGATGTTCATCTGCGCCATCTGCAACTCGTAATCGAAGTCGCTGACCGCGCGGAGGCCCTTGACGACCACGGCGGCACCCTGATCACGGCAGAAGTCGACGAGCAGACCGTGAAAGGCGGCGACACGCACGTTCTCGTACGGCGCGGTCGCCTCGCCCAGCATCTCCAGCCGCTCGTCGATGGTGAAGAGCCCGACCTTCGACTGGTTGATCAGGACTCCGATGATCACCTCGTCGAAGAGCCGGCTGGCCCGTCCGATGATGTCGAGATGCCCGTTGGTGACCGGGTCGAAGGATCCAGGACACACCGCTCGTCTCATGATCGGCGACCGTACCAAAGAGTGGTCTCGCCGTAACGCCGGGTGCGAACGCCTTCGAGGCCGTCCACCCAGCTCAGCGGCCCGGAACGGGTGGATCGCTCGAAAATCACGACGGCGTCCGGCGACAGCCATCCGTTGGACACGAGTTCCTCCTGCACGGTGTCGATCTCGTCGGCGCCGAGGGCGTACGGCGGGTCGGCGAAGACCACGTCGTACGGTCCGCCCTCGGGCGCGCCCGCGAGGGTCGGCAGAACCTTTCCGGTCACGAGCCGGGTCGCCGGGCCGACACGCAGCGCAACGACGTTGTCACGGATGATCCGAGCGGCTTTGGTGTCCGATTCGACCAGAAGTGCATGCGAGGCTCCGCGCGACAGCGCCTCGAGCCCGACCGCGCCGGACCCGGCATACAGGTCAGCAAACCGCGCTTCGGACAGTTCGGTCATCGTCTCCAATGAACTGAAGAAAGCCTCACGTACGCGGTCCGAAGTGGGCCGGGTGCCTGCCCCGCCCGGTGCGGCCAGGCGACGGCCACCATGAGCGCCCGCGATAATCCTCGTCATCACAGCCGACGCTACTTCACCAGCCCCGACAGGCCACGGGCGCGTGAACAAATCCCTCGTGGAGGGCACTACGCGCAACGGCACCGTTCCGTTCGGTGCATGGAAGATCTCAGATTGGTATCAAGAGCATTAGCGGCGCCTGAGACGTTTCTTTGACCTTGATGAGTGGCTAGGGTCAGCTTCCGTCGGAACGGTCACGGTCGTTCCGACGACGACGTGGGGAGGCGTCGTCGCGGGGTTCGCTTCCGTCCCTTAGCGACTGTCGGCTCTTGCTTCCTCACGCCCCTGAACCCCCCTCGTAACAGGAGTTGGCGTGAACCTGTCAAAGTCCCCGCTTCGCCGCAGGACCGGCTCGGTCCTCGCCGGCGCGGCCCTCGGCATGATCGGCATGCTGGCAACTGCCGTGCCGGCCATGGCCTGCCACCCCGAGATCTCCGGCAGCTCGCCCTGTGTCGACAAGAACGGCACCTGGGTCGTCACCTGGCAGGTCAAGAGCAGCGAGCGCTACGACGGCAAGGTCACCGATTTCGAGGCGTCGCCCGCGGGTGAGGTCACCGGCATCAGCAAGGGTGCCGTGCTGCCCCGCAACGGCCTCAAGGTCACGCAGGTGGTGACCGGCGGCGCTCCGTCGGCCAGCCTCAAGGTCCAGGGCGAGTGGGAGAGCAACCGCGGCACCCAGACCGGTACGCGTACCGGCAACATCAACAAGCCGCGCAAGGTCTGCAAGGACGAGACCCCGCCCACCACGCCGCCGACCACCCCGCCGACAACGCCGCCGACGACTCAGCCCACCACCGAGCCGCCGACGACGCCGCCGACCACCGAGCCGACCACCACGGCTCCCACGACGCCGCCGACCACGGAGCCGACCACCACCGCTCCGACGACGACGCCGCCGACCACCACGGCGCCGACCCCGACGCCCACCAGCACCACCCCGGCTCCCGAGATCCCGGTCACCGAGCCGACCTTCGTCTACGACAGCACCTGCGACACCCTGTCGGTCGGCATCGAGGTCCCGGCGGACTGGAAGGAGGCCGTCACGGTCACCTTCAAGCCGAGCACTGGCGAGTCGCAGACGGTCACCGCCAAGCCGGGTGAGACCAAGTGGGCCGAGTTCAAGGCCTCCGAGGGCCTGAAGGTCACCGCGACCCCGAAGGGTTACGAGGACGAGGCCGCGACCATCACCTACAAGGCTCCGGCCAACTGCGCCAGCGGCGGCGGTGGCGGGGACGACGAGGAGCTCGCGCTCACCGGTGCCGCAGCCGGTGGCATCGCCGGTGGCGCCGCGGCCCTGCTGGCCGCTGGTGGCGCGCTCTTCTTCGTGGCCCGCCGTCGCAAGGTGAAGTTCACCGCCTGATAGCGATTCAGCAGCACCGATAACAACAGCAACAACCGGGGGCGCGTCGACAACATGTCGGCGCGCCCCCGCCCATTCCCCTCAATGGAGCACAGATGAAGAAGACCCCTCGCGGGTATCGCGTCCTGGCCGCACTGGCCGGAGCGCTTCTGGGCCTGTCGGCCCTAGCCGGCCCGGCCGGTGCCACCGGCCACGGCAACCCCGGCGGCGGCAACCACGGCGGCGGCGGTGGCAACCACCCGGACTGCGTCTCGGCGGCGGATGCTCGCTGGCTGCACGAGTTCGACGGCAAGGCGGGCACCGCCTCGATCCAGCTGGACAAGAAGCGCACCCACGGCAAGGCGCTCTGCGACCCGCAGTGGTTCTCGCTCGTCTCCTACGCCACCACCTCGACGAATGCCGAGTTCCCGCAGTACCTGCTGGCCAAGCAGGTACTCGAGTTCCCCGCGGACACCTTCACCACGCTCAAGTTCGAGGTCGCCGTGCCCACCTGCTACATGCAGGTCGACTTCGTCTTCGGCGACAAGGTCCTGCCGCTCGACCACAAGGGCGACGGCGAGCTCTACGGCGACCGCAAGGTCGGCAGCGACCGGAACGAGGGCTCACGCTCCTCGGCCCTGCCCGGCAACCCGAAGCACGCCTGGTACAACGGCGACAACGGCGGCACCTGTGCGGCCAAGCCCGAGGTCACCGCCCAGAGCTCCTGCAACGGCGAGGTCACCCTGGCGCTGAACAACCGCTCGGGCAACAAGACCGCCACGTTCGTCGTCACCGGCGAGAACGGCTTCACCAAGACCGTCACCATCAAGGCCCGCGAGCTGGACGACAACGCCGTGGTCGTCCCGGCCGCCTCGGCCGGCAAGATCTCGGTCACCGCGGACGGCATGACACCGTGGACCGGTGGCTGGACCGAGCCGGAGGGTTGCGCGCAGCCCGAGGCCGTGGTCAAGCACACCTGTGACGGCCTCGGCTTCACCGTCACCAACCCGGCCGGCGGCAAGTCGCTGACCGCCACGTTCACCCCGAACAAGGGTGAGGCGCAGACCGCGACCGTGGCCACCGGGGAGACCAAGACGGTCACCTTCGCCGGGCAGGAAGGCCTGACCGTCACCGTCACCGGTGACCTGAAGGCCGCCAACGGTACGGTGACCTGGGCCAAGCCGAAGGACTGCGGCTCGGCCAGCCCGTCGCCGAGCACCACCACCCCCACCGGCACGCCGACCACCACGCCGGAGGAGACCCCGTCGGAGACGCCGGACGCTCCCGCCACCACCACGCCGTCCGACGAGGGCGACGAGGAGCTGGCGCTGACCGGTGCCGCCGCCGGGACCGTCGCCGGTGGTGCGGCCCTGCTGCTCGTCGTCGGTGCCGGCCTGTTCCTCATGGCCCGCCGCCGCAAGGTGAACTTCAAGGCCTGACAGGCCGGCATCAAGGCCTGACAGGCCCCCGCTTAAGGGCCTGACAGACCCGCAATGAAAAGGGCGCGCTCCTACGGGGCGCGCCCTTTCCATGCGCCGAACGATCCGTCCGCCAGCGGGGGGAAATCGTGCACAGCGACCACCGCACCGACCGGCAGGCGACCGTAGATGTGCGGGAACTGGCGCCCGTCCGGCTCCGGCGGGCTGCCGTCCTCCCAGACCACGGGTGCGGGAAGCAGGGACTCGTCGATCTCCAGCAGCAGCAGATCGGTACGGCCGCGGAACCGCAGCGTGGCCGGGACGTGCACCCAGTCCGCCGGGGAACAGTGGATGAAGCCCTCGGTCGCGAGGGTGTCACCCTCGTACCAGCCGGCCGCTGTCGCCTCGGCCCACGCGTCACGCGGGCAGATGTGCAGGATCAACCCTTCTCCAAGAACTCGGCGCGATCCTCGTCGACCAGGGCGGCCACCGAGGCTGCCAGGGCCGGATGGCGGGAGAGATCAGGGTCGTCCCCGATCAGCTCGGACGCCTCCGCCCGGGCCTCCTTGATCAGTTTCTCGTCACGGAGCAGCGAGAGCAGCCTCAGGTGCGAGTGCTTGCCGGACTGCGACGCACCCAGCACGTCACCCTCACGCCGCTGCTCCAGATCAATTTCGGACAGCTTGAAACCGTCGGTCGTGGAGGCCACCGCGTCGAGGCGCTCCCGGGCCGGCGAACCCTCCGCCGACTCGGAGTGCAGCAGGCAGACGCCGGGCGCCGAGCCGCGGCCCACCCGGCCACGCAGCTGGTGGAGCTGGGAGACGCCGAACCGGTCGGCGTCCAGGATCAGCATGACCGTCGCGTTGGGCACGTCCACGCCGACCTCGATCACCGTGGTCGCCACCAGCACGTCCAGGTCGCCCGCGGCATATTTGCGCATCACCGCGTCCTTCTCGTCCGGCGGCAGCTTGCCGTGCAGCACGCCGATCCGCAGGCCGCGCAGATACTCGTTCTCCAGCAGCGGCAGCACCTCGGTGACGGCCAGCGGCGGGCGCCGGGCGGGCTCGTTGTCCGGCGGCGGCGTGTCACCGTCCTCCGGCCCGTCGCCGATCCGGGGACACACCACATACGCCTGGTGGCCGGCCTTCACCTCCTCCTTGATCCGTTTCCAGGCACGATCCAGATAGGCCGGTTTCTCCAGCGCCGGGATCACGTGCGAGGCGATCGGCGACCGCCCCCGCGGCAGCTGCGACAGAACCGACGTCTCCAGGTCGCCGTAGACGGTCATCGCCACCGTCCGCGGAATCGGCGTCGCGGTCATCACCAGCACGTGCGGCGGCCGGGCGGCCTTGGCCCGCAACGCGTCCCGCTGCTCAACACCGAACCGGTGCTGCTCGTCGACGACCACAAGTCCGAGATCCCGGAAATCGACACCCTCGTACAGCAGGGCATGTGTGCCCACCACGATGCCGGCGGTCCCGTCGGCCAGCTTTGCCAGCGCCGCACGCCGGGCCGCCGCACCGAGCGAGCCGGTCACCAGCGTCAGCTGCGTGCCCTCGGCGTCGCCGTCCAGCTCACCGGCGCGGCCCAGGGCGCCCAGCTGGGCACTGATGCCGCGGAAATGCTGGGTGGCGAGAACCTCCGTCGGAGCCAGCAGAGCGGCCTGCCCACCGGCGTCGACGACCTGCAACATGGCTCGTACCGAGACCAGGGTCTTGCCGGAACCGACCTCACCCTGCAGAAGCCGGTGCATCGGATGCGGCCGCGCGAGATCGGCGGCGATCTCCTCGCCCACCTCACGCTGACCCTCGGTCAGCTCATAGGGAAGACCGGCGTCGAACTTCGCCAGCAACCCGGCCTCGGCGCGCGGACGGGCCGTGCCGGGCGCCGCGGCAGCACGTGCCTTGCGCTGCACAAGGGTCAGCTGTACGGCGAGAGCCTCATCCCATTTCAGCCGGTGCTTCGCCCGGTACAGCGCCTCCTCGGAGCTCGGCCGGTGAATTTCCCGCAACGCCGTCCCGATGCCCGTCAGGTTGCGTTTCGCCCGCACCTGCGCCGGCATCGGATCATCCGGTGGCTGGAAGGTGTCCAGCAGCGTCCGCACGCATTTCGCGATGGTCCACGTGGGCACGGCGGCCGCCGCCGGATAGACCGGGATCAGCGCACCGGCGAACTCCTCGATCTCGGCGGCCGCGTCGTCCTGCGTCGCGTCGGCGCTGAGCAGCTGATAGGCCGGGCCGTTCAGCTGGCGTTTGCCCCGGAACTCGGTGACCTTGCCGGCGAACAGCCCCCACACACCCCGCCGCAACTCCCGCTCACGCCAGGCCTGGTTGAAGAAGGTACAGGTCAGCGTCGCGCCGGAGCCGTCACCGATGGTCACCTCGAGCATGTTGCCCTTGCGGGCCCGCATCGGCTTGACGTTGATCCCCTGCACCTGGGCCAGCACGGTGACCTGCTCGTCCACTTGCAAACTGCGCAGGTCGGTGTGCTCGCCCCGCTCGTCGTACCGCCGGGGGAAGTGGTAGATCAGGTCGCCCGCGGTGTGCAGGTCGAGGTGCGTCTCCAGGGCGCCGGCGGTCTTCGCACCGAGCACCTTGGTCAGCGGAGTGTCGGTCGTGGTCATTCGACTCCTGCCAGGAGGTGGTAGCGGGGCTGACCACCGGCGTAACACTGCAACTCGATGAACGGCCAGGTGCGATGCACGTGACGGCGCAGATCCGTCTCCAGATCGGGTGACGCGCCGGCGCCCAGCACCAGCGTGACCAACTCGCCGCCACCACCGAGCATCCGGTCCAGCAGGCGGTGGCTCACGTCGGTCAGGTCGGAACCGATCACGTGCACCTCACCGTCGACCAGCCCGAGCAGGTCGCCCGCCCGGCACGGACCGGCCACCGTGAGCGCGTCGCGCTGGGCGGTGCACACTTCGCCGTACCGGCAGGCGCCGGCGGCCTCGGCCATCGCGATCACGTCGTCGGCGAACGGGCGCTGCGTGTCCCGCACGGCCAGGGCGGCCAGTGCCTGCACCGGCGAGCGGGTCGGCACCACGCTGACGTTGACACCGGCCGCGGCGGCCTCACGCGCCGCCGACGACGCGACGGCATGCGTGTTCATGTCGTTGGGAAGCAGCACGACACAGTCGGCACCCGTCGCGTGGACCGCGGCGAGCAACTCGGCGGTGGACGGATTCCGGTCCACGACCGTGGCGCCCTCGGCCTCGAACAGCGCGGTCAGACCGTCGCCCGAGGCGACCACCACGGCGGCACGCAGGTCGGCGCCGGGCCGTCGTTCCGCCAGGGGCGTGACCCGGATCCGGTACGGCTTGCCGGCGCTGATCCCCGCCTCGATGGCCGGGCCGATCTCGGTGACGTGGACGTGCACATTCCAGGTGGGCGGGTCGCCGTCACCGGTACCGACGATGACCAGCGAGTCGCCGAGGGCGTCGAGGGTGTGCCGGAGGCGCTCGACGGTGGCGGGGGCGGCGTCCAGGAGGAATTGGACCTCGTAGCCCATGCCGGAGCAGTTGTCGGCGGGCTCGGGCTCTAGGGGGTGGTGGTGCGCTTCAGGCGTACGCCGAAGGTTTTGGTGGTTTTGGTGTTCTTCGTGATCTTGGTTGCCTTCGTCGATGACGGCGACCAGGGCGTCGAGGAGGACGCAGAGGCCCCGGCCGCCGGCGTCGACGACGCCCGCGCGTGCCAGGACCGGGAGTTGCTGCGGTGTGCGGGCGAGGGCATCCGCGGCGGCTCTCGCAGCGGCACGCGCGACCATGACCAGGTTGTCGGACCTGATCCGGCCGGCGCCCTCGGCTGCCGCGGCCACCACCGAGAGGACGGTGCCCTCCACCGGCCGGGCGACCGCCGCATAGGCCGCGTCCGTCGCGGTGCGCAGGGCCCGGGCCAGCTCGCCGCCCCGCACGGAGACGGCTGTGGCGAAGGTGTCGGCCATGCCACGCAGGATCTGCGACACGATGACGCCCGAGTTGCCCCGAGCGCCGAGCAGGGCACCACGCGCCATCCGGCGCATCAGCCCGCCAACTGTCGAACCCGTCACCGGCTCCGTCGTGGCGTGCGGGTCGTCGGACTCCAGGGCGGCCAGGGCGGCGGTCAGCGTGAGGACGAGGTTGGTGCCGGTGTCGCCGTCGGGCACCGGGTACACATTCAGGTCGTCGATCTCGCGCTGATGTGCCCGAAGCGCCTCGAGCCCACCACCGCACCAGCGGTGTACCGCAGCGGCATCGAGGGTCTCCAGCACGCGAAAATCGTACTTGTGACCTCCGACAAACGCGGGGTAGGCACCGTGACCGGGGGCGATTGGCTGTACCGGGTGGGCATCGGGTAGCCTTGCCGGGTTGCCTGGGCGATACATGTTCCTGGGCGCCTTCAAGTTTGCGTTTCAACTTTTCGTTTCAAACCCAGGAGTATCCCGTGGCTAGCGTGTGCGACGTCTGTGGCAAGGGACCGGGCTTCGGCCACAACGTGTCCCACTCGCACCGGCGGACCAACCGCCGCTGGAACCCGAACATCCAGTCGGTGCGCACCCCGGCCGGTGGCGGGACCACCAAGAAGCTCAAGGTCTGCACCTCGTGCATCAAGGCCGGCAAGGTCGTCCGCGCCTGACCTGAGTTCCCAGCTCTACTCAACTAGCCGCCGAGCCCCGCTCGGCGGCTAGTTTCCGTCCCACCCGCCTGTCCCCTCCGGCCCCGCTCCCCTCCAGGCCCGCGCTTCCCGGCGCGGTGGCCCGTCTTCCCGGCGCGGTGGCCCGTCTTCCCGGCGCGGTGGCCCGTCTTCCCGGCGCGGTGGCCCGTTTCTCTGGCGCCGTGTCCACAGGCCTGCGATCGGGGTGGCTTTCGAGTTGCCGGTCGGCCAGGATCTGCCGCCATGCCGGCATCCTGCGATCCTCGTCTGCGCGAGTTGCTCGAGTACCAGGACGGTGTGATCAGCCGGACTCAAGCGATCCGGCACCTCTCCCGCCGCACGATCGAGCACCGGCTCGACTCCGGGCAGTGGCAGTCACCACATCACGGGGTCTATGTCGCGCACTCGGGCCCCATCGGTACCGCCGAGCGCCTGTGGATCGCGGTACTGGGCACCGTCGGCGGGCACACCGTGTGGCTCGGCGGGCTGTCGGCTCTCCGGGCTGCGGGGTTCCGCGGCTTCTTGACCGAGCCAGTTCACATCCTGATGCCGGCACGGCTGACCGCCAAGCGACCCCCGGGCGGCGTGGTCGTCCATCGCACCACCCACCTACCGGACTCCGACCTGCGCATCACGGGACGCCCGCCGCGAACCGTGCCGGCTCGTTCCCTGATCGACGCCGCGCAGTGGCAGCAGTCGGAGCGGCGAGCCGCTGCGATCATCATGGCCGGTTTCCAACAGCGGCTGGTGCGCGTCGGCGACATGCTGCCGGTGCTGGCTGCGATGCCCCGGCTACGGCACCGCGCCCTGATCGCCGAAACCATCGCCGATGCCGCGGGAGGCGCCGGCTCCCTGCCCGAAGCGGAGTTTTTGCGGTTGTGCCGTACCGCCGCCCTCCCGGAACCACGGCTTCAGTTCTGCCGTCCAGACAGCCGGGGACGGACAAACTACCTGGACGCCTACTTTCCCGACCAGCGAGTCCATGTGGAGATCGACGGCAGCTTCCACGTCGACGTGCGGCAATGGTGGGCAGATATGTCCCGCCAGAATAGGCTCTGGCTCCCCGGGGATCGAGTACTCCGATTCCCGGCCTGGGCGATCCGCCATGATCCCGACGAGGTCATCGCCCAGCTACAGGCCGCCCTGTCCCCCGTCTAATGCCCTCCCCGCGTCACCACCACTCCCCGCGTCGCCTCGTCCCGCTCGGCTCGGCTCGGCTCGGCTCGGCTCGGCTCGGCTCGGCTCGGCTCGGCTCGGCTCGGCTCGGCTCGGCTCGGCTCGGC
>NZ_JBHTDO010000041.1:58699-97608 GCF_042666575.1 Actinoplanes sp. GCM10030250
TTCCGAGATCTTGGGTCACGAGCCACCCCAGGGTGTGGTCATTCACCCAAGATCGACGTGTCCCTGATCACCCAAGATCACCTTTTGTAGATCTTGGGTGCTGAGCCCCATCGGGACGTGGTCAATCACCCAAGATCGCCCGTGGACAGGACGCATCAACGTCGGCAAGCCGCCACACGAGCAGAACGCGCCCACCCGAGCGAGCCGTCGCACGAGGGAGCAGGGGCACGCGGCGGGGTGAGCGAGACGAGGCGACGCGAGGCAAGGCAAGGCGAGGCGAGGCGACGCGACGCGAGGCAAGGCGACGCGAGGCAAGGCGACGCGACGCAAGGCGACGCGAGGCAAGGCGACGCGAGGCAAGGCGACGCGGAGCGGGGTCAGAGGGGTTTGGCGTAGGAGAGGACTGAGTCGTGGCCTGCGTAGAAGCCGAAGTCGGGGATGCGCTGGTAGCCTGCGGACTCGTACAGGGCGACCGCCTCCGGCTGCTTGTCACCCGTCTCCAGGATGACCCGCCGGCACCCCGCTTCCCGGGCCGACTCCTCGACGGCGGCCAGCATCCGGCGTGCCACACCGCGGCCCCGGGCGGACGGGCGGGTGAACATTCGCTTCAGCTCAGCGTCATCACCGTGGCGCCGCCATGCCGCGCTCGCCACCAGTGAGTCGTCGATCACAGCGACCAGGAACGCCCCGTGGGGAGGCGTGAAGTCGGCGGCCCCGATCGGGGTGTCGTCGCCGGTTCCGCCGTATCGGGCGGACAGGTCGGCGAGGTTCTCCGCGACGAGGGCCTGCACCGAGGGGGAGCCGAAATCCGCCGGTTCGATCTTGAGCGACTGCACGAGGAAAACCTACTTGAGCGACCGCACAAGAAAAAACGGGGCGAGACCTAGCGGAAATGGTCCCAGCCCGTCCCTCCGGTCCACGGCTTGCCGTCGACGGTCACACCGCTTCCGTCGTGTACCGCGCCGATCACCTGCCACTGTTCCGGAAGGCTCACCCCGGGTGGGAAGGTCGCGGCGAGGGGATGGTCGTCGCCGCCGGCGAGGATCCACTGGTACGGGTCGACGCCCAGCGCCTTGGCCGCGTCCCGCATCTGGTCCGGCACAGGGAAGGCGTCGCTGTGCACGTCGATCCCGACCACGCTCGCCGACGCCACGTGACCGAGGTCCTGGAGCAGCCCGTCGGACACGTCGATCATCGAGGTGGCGCCGAGTTGCGCCGCCTCGGGGCCCGCTTCGTAGCGGACGGCGGGGCGGCGGTATGCCTCGACGAGCAGTTTGGGCGTACGGAATCCGCGTGACAGGACGGTGAGGCCCGCGGCCGCGTACCCGATCCTGCCTGAGATCGCGAGAATGTCGCCCGGCTGTGCACCGTCTCGACGGACCGGTGCCGCGCCGCCCAGGTCTCCCAGCGCGGTGACCGCGATGGTCAAAGTCGGACTCGACGACGTGTCTCCGCCCACCACGCTCGCACCGACCCGGGTGGCTTCGGCGTTCAGGCCCTCGGCGAGCCCTTCCACCCACTCCACCGGCAGCCCGAGCGGTACGCACAACGCCACCAGCAGCGCCGTCGGCCGGGCACCCATCGCGGCGATGTCAGCCAGGTTGGCCGCCGCGGCCCGGTGACCGATATCGACAGGCCCGCACCAGTCCCGGCGGAAGTGCCGTCCCTCGACCAGCACGTCGGTGGAGGCCACCACCCGTCCGTCGGCTGCCCGGATCACCGCGGCATCGTCGCCGGGGCCGAGCAGGGTAGCCGGGCCGGAGCCGAGCCGGGAGACGATTCGGCCGATCAGCCCGAATTCACCGGTCTCTGCGATGCTCACGTCTAAGTCCTTCGATGGTGGCGACCCGCTGCGAGGCGGCTTCGTACGGTAGTTTCACGATCGGGGATCACCGACGCGGTGGCGGATTGGAGTCGATCGTGGTCCAGGCATACATCCTCATTCAAACGGAGGTCGGGAAGGCCCGTGACGTGGCCGCCGCGATCGAGAAGATATCGGGGGTGGTCCGAGTCGATGCCGTGACCGGCCCGTACGACGTTGTCGTGCTCACCGAGGCACACACCGTCGACGAGCTGGGTGGCTTGATTGTGAGCAAGGTCCAGTACGTACCGGGCATCACGCGGACGCTCACATGCTCCGTGGTAAACCTCTGACATGGTCGACGTCGACATCCCGAGGACAACACCGGAACCACCCGAGCCGGATCGGACGACCCGGGTGGCAGCTCTGTGGGCGACCGCGGTGGCGGTACCGGTGGCACTCCTCGTGGGTGTTTTCGCCTTCATGGCCATTCAACCCGAAAAATCCGATGTTTCGGACAAATCGCTCAAACAGCCCGTTGTGGTTCCCAGCACGGAGGTACGGCTCGACGCTCCGCGACTGGACGACCGCGCGGCCCTCGCCTGCCTGGCGGTGACCTCGCAGCTCCCGGCGAAGGTTCGGGACCTGCAACAGCGGAGGGTCAGTGCCGGCCCCGAGCAGAACGCCGCCTACGGCGAGCCCCCGCTCGCCGTCCAGTGCGGCGTCCCGCAGCCGATCATGTGCCAGACGCCCAAGGACGAGACGCCGGGCTGCATCCCGATGGACACCGAGCTGCTGATCATGAATCAGGTCTGCTGGTATGCGAAAGCGGACACCGGCGCGGCCACCTTCACCACGATGGACCGCGAGGTCCCCGTGCGGGTGACCGTGCCGGACGTCTACGAGAACCCGGCCCAGTGGGCCAACGAGTTCTCCGACACCGTCGTCAAGACGGTGAAGTCCACGCCGGCCGACAAACAGCCGTACGGCTGCAACAACTAGTGCAGGCCCGTGCCGCGGTTCAGCGCGGTACGGATCAGCCGGTCGACCACCTTCGGATATTCCAGCCCGGTGGCCGCCCACATCTGCGGGAACATCGACGTCGGCGTCATACCCGGCATCGTGTTGATTTCGTTCAGGAAGACCTGGTTGTCGGCGGTCACGAAGAAGTCCACCCGCGCCAGCCCCGCGCAGTCCAGCGCGGTGAAGGTACGCAGCGCGTACTCCTGGATCTGCCGCGCGACCGGGGCCGGCAGGTCGGCCGGGATCGTGTACCGGCTGCCCACCAGGTACTTCGTCTCGAAGTCGTACCACTCGGCGTCGTCGACGTGGATCTCGGCGAGCAGGGACGCCTCGGGCGTACCGCCGTTCTCGCCCTCCAGCACGCCGCACTCGATCTCGCGGCCCACGATCGCCGCCTCGACGAGCACCTTCGGGTCGATCTGCCGGGCGACAGCGATCGCCGCGTCGAGATCGGCCCAGTCGGTGACCTTGGTGATGCCGGTGGACGACCCGGCCCGCGACGGCTTGACGAAGACCGGCAGCCCGAGCCGCTCCTTGTCCGATTCGGAGAGCGACACCCCGGCGCGCAGCACCGCGTACGGTCCGACGGGGATGCCCTCGACGGCCGCCAGCTTCTTGGTGAACTCCTTGTCCATGGCCGCCGCCGAGGCGAAGACATTCGCACCCACATACGGAATCCCGGCCATCTCCAGCAGACCCTGGATGGTGCCGTCCTCGCCGTAAGCCCCGTGCAGCACCGGGAAGACCACGTCCACACCGGCCAGCTCCGACACACCCGCGGCCGCGTCCCGCACGATCAGCTCGCCCGCCGTCGGGTCGGCCGGCAGCACCAGCGCGCTGCCCGACCCGGCGGTGATCTCGGGCAGGCGCCGCTCGGTGATGGCGAGCTCGGCGGGGTCACCCGCAGCGAGTACCCAACGCCCCTCCCGGGTGATTCCCACCGGGACCGCCTCGTACTGATCCGGGTCCAGCGCACCGAGGATGGCACCCGCGCTGACGCAGGAAATGGCGTGCTCAGTGCTGCGGCCGCCGAAAACGATCGCGACGCGGGTCTTCCGGGGGGTCGTCACTCTTCTCTGCGCCTCTCGCTAGCGGTCATGCCGGGGGTGACCCTACTCTGCGTAAGCCAGATATGGGATCGCGGCGGCCATCGCTCGGCAGGGGAGACGAACAGTTCATGGCTCCAGCACTCCACGTGATCGCGGGTCCGGGTCCGGGCCGGCTCGCGACGATGGCTCACCCTCGTGAGGAGCCTTGGTCAGCACCGGAATTGGGCGCTCTGGCGAGAGCCGGCGTCCAGCTTCTCGTCTGTGCGAGGGAGGCGAAGGAAGCCGCGGCTGACTCCGCGGGCATCGAGCTGATCCCCTACCCCACCCCCGGCGGGGATCCGCGCGAGGAGGCCGGCGAGATGGTCGCCCTCGCGACCCGGCTGGCGGGCGAGGTCCGCGCGGGCCGCTTCGTGGTGACCCAGTCGGTGGGCGATCTCGGACGATCGACCCTCCTGGCCAGCATGATCCTGGCGCTGCTGGGCATCCGGCCGGGCGAGGCACTGCGCCGCACCGGTGGCGATCACGGCACGGACGTCGCCAAGGACTGGCTGCACGACTTCGTCGCGGCACACGCCTGATCGGCGCTCACCCTCACCGCGACGGTGCCTGCTTCGTTCAACACCGCGGGGGTACGACCGAAACTGCCCAGCCGAAGCCGGCCCGTCCCGCCACGGCCCCCGCGGCGATCACCTGCCACCTCGAGGCCGCGGCCCGCCGCCGGCCCATGAGCGGCCTCAGGCGGCTCATAAGAGGCCTCAGGCAGCTCATCAGAGGCCTCAGGCAGCTCATCAGAGGCCTCAGGCAGCTCATCAGAGGCCTCAGGCGGCTCATCAGAGGCATCAGGCGGTGAACGTCTGCGGCAGAGCGCCGGAGTCCCACAGCGAGTCGAGGTGTGCGAGAAACCCGGTCAGGCTCCGCTCCAGCTCACGCCGCTCCCCCGCGGGCAGCACCGCCAGCGGGTCCGAGAAGATCAGCCCCTCCGGGTGCTTCGCCCGGGTACCGACGAACTTCTCGCACCCGCCGCACCACACATAACTGACCAGCGTCGGCCGCCTGGCGTTCTCCGGAGCGGTGAAGTACGCGCGCAGCCGCCGCTCCCCGCAGGCCGGACAGTCCCGCTCACCCGGCGCGGCGAAGAAGCTCTCCCCCCGCGTCAGCGCCGCCACCTGATCCCCGTCGAAGCTGCTCCACGCCGTCATCCCCGCGACGCGTCCAGGGCCGCGGTGATGTCGGCGATCAGGTCCGCGGTGTCCTCGATGCCGCAGGAGAAGCGGACGAAGCCGGGCGGCGTGTCGTCACCCCACTGGGCCCGCCGGTCAGCGGTGGTGTGTACGCCGCCGAACGAGGTCGCCGCGAAGACCAGCTCGGCCGCCCGGAGGAAGCTCGCCACCCGCTCGGCGCTGCCCAGGTCGAAGGAGACCACGCCGGGGATGCGCCGCATCTGCGTGGACGCCACCGGGTACGACGGGTCGGACTCCAGTCCCGGCCACCGCACCCCGGTCACGTCGTCACGGCCGAGCAGCAGCGCGGCCACCGCGGCAGCGTTCCCGCTCTGCCGGGCGAGCCGCAGATCGAGCGTGGCGATGGACCGGTGCGCCAGCCAGCAGTCGAACGCCCCGGGTACACCGCCGGTCTGCTTGCGCCAGGTCTCCACCCGGCCGAGCAGGTCCGGGTCGGTGGCGGCGACGTAGCCGAGCAGCACGTCCGAGTGGCCGGTCAGCGCCTTCGTACCGGACGCGACGACCAGGTCGGCACCGAGCGCCAGCGGGTTCTGCCCGAGCGGCGTGGCGGTGGTGTTGTCGACGGCGACCAGGGCACCGGCCTCGTGCGCGGCCGCCGAGACGGCGCGCAGGTCACAGACGTCCAGACCGGGGTTCGCCGGCGACTCCAGCAGCACCAGCCGTACCCCGCTGAAGTCCGGGTAGGGCCCGGCGGTCGGCACCAGCACCGTCTTGACTCCCAGGTCCCGCAGGGTGCCTTCAGCGAATGCCCGTACGGTGAAATAGCCGTCCGCGGGAAGCGCGACAGTGTCTCCGGTGCGAAGCACCGACAGCAGCAGGGCGGTGATCGCCGCCTGCCCGCTCGCGAAGACCAGCGTGGGAGCGCCTTCCAGCGCACCGATCGCCGCCTCCAGCGCTCGCCGCGTCGGGTGCTCGGTCCGGGCGTATCCGTTCTCACCGGCCCCGGTCTCCGGGTCCAGGTGGTAGGGCGCGGCGAAGACCGGGCCGGGCAGGAACGGCTCACCGACAGCGGGCGCCGGCAGGCCGGCGTGCACGGCCCGGGTCCCGTCGGAGTAGTGGGGCAGATCAGGCATGGAGCTCACTCGGGTTTCATCTCTCGTGTCATCAGCAGCTTCACGGCGACGCGCGGGTCGACGCCCTCGTGGCAGACCCGTTCGACCTGCTCGACGATGGGCATCTCCACACCGCGCGAGCGGGCCAGGTCCCGCAGCGACAGGCAGCTCTTCACGCCCTCGGCGGTCTGCCGGGTGGCGATCTGCGCCTGCTCCAGGGTCTCACCACGGCCCAGGTGCTCGCCGAAGGTCCGGTTGCGGGCGAGCGGGGACGAGCAGGAGGCGACCAGGTCACCGAGCCCGGCCAGGCCGGCGAAGGTGAGCGGGTCGGCACCGAGTTTCACCCCGAGCCGGGCGGTCTCGGCGAGACCCCGGGTGATCAGGGAGGCGCGGGTGTTGTCGCCGAGCCCGATCGAGATCGCCATCCCGTACGCGAGCGCGATCACGTTCTTGGTGGCGCCGCCGAGTTCGCAGCCGATCACGTCGTCGCTCGTGTACGGACGGAAGTACGGCGTGGCGAGGGCGTGCTGGACCTGCTTGGCCCGGCCCTCGTCGGCGCAGGCCACGACGGTGGCGGTGGGCTGCTCGGCGGCGATCTCGGGAGCCAGGTTGGGCCCGGAGACGACCACCACCCGCTCCGGCGAGACGCCGGCGATCTCGGTGATCACCTCGCTCATCCGCTTGAGCGTGCCGAGCTCGATGCCCTTCATCAGCGAGACGACGGTCGCGTCCCGGGGAAAGGCGCCGGCCCAGTCGGCGAGGTTGCCGCGCAGGGTCTGCGACGGTACGGCGATCGCGATCAGCTCGGCCCCGGACACGGCGTCAGCGAGATCGGTCGTACCGGTGACGTTGTCCGGCAGGCGGATGCCCGGAAGCGATCCCTCATTCGTCCGCTTCTTCCGGACCTCGGTGGCGACCTCTTCCCGGCGCGCCCACATGCTGACCTCCGACCCGGCGTCGGCGAGCACCTTGGCGAACGCCGTGCCCCATGCTCCGGATCCGATGACGGCCGCCCTCATGGTGCGTCCTCCGAGGTCGAGGCCCGCGGTGCGGGCCGTTCGTGTAGCGCCGGCGGTTCGCCGTCGCGGATCTCAGCGAGCAGGTCCCGGACACCCAGCATGATCGCGTCGGTCATCTCGTCCAGCACCTCCCGGGTCGGCACGGTCTCCGCCCAGCGACTCAGGTCGATCGGCGGGCCGGCGGTGACCGTCACGTGCGTACGCCGGAGTTTGAGCTTGTTGGTCCGCGGGTCGAAGATCTCCTGGGCGCCCCAGTTGGCGATCGGCACCACCGGGGCGCCGGTGAGCAGCGCCAGCCGGGCCGCGCCGGTCTTGCCCCGCATCGGCCACAGCTGCGGATGCCGGGTGGTGGTCCCCTCCGGGTAGATCACCACGGCGCCGCCGCCGCGCAGCGCGTCGATCAGGGTGTCCAGGGACTTCACCGCCTCCACACTGCCCCGTTCGACCGGAATCTGCCGGGTCTTGTTCAGGAGGAACCCGATGACCGGAACCTTCCAGACGCTGGCCTTGCCGAGGAAGCGCGGCCACCGGCCGGACCGGTAGATGTAGTGGGCCACAACCAGCGGGTCGAAGTGGGAGACGTGGTTGGGCACCAGGATCACACCGCCGGCGGCCGGAATGTTCTCCCTGTGCAGCCATGACTTGCTGGTCAGCACGGTCATGACGGGGACGACCAGCATCACCGCGACACGTTGCCAGAAACCGATTCTCGGCTGTGCCACGGCATCCCCCAACCCTCGGTCGGCGACGAACCTCGCACGACACTTCACCTGCGACGAAATCATGCCCGCTCATGGCCGGTGGTACCAGGCAGGGTATGCCGATCAACCGCTGGCAGACTGGCAGGGTGGTGCGGAAGTGGACGGCGGTGATCCCGGTCAAGCGGCTGGACGCGGCCAAGACGCGATTGCGGGGCGCCGTGCCGGCGGATCGTCATCCCCAGCTGGTCCTGGCGATGGTGCGGGACACCGCGGCGGCGGTGCTGAGCGCCGCGGCCGTGGCCGAGTTGCTGGTGGTCACCGACGACCCGGCGGTCGGTGCGGCGGTGCGGGAGCTGGGTGCGCGGGTGGCGCCGGACCCGGGTGCCGGGCTCAACGCCGCTCTGCGGTTCGGCGCGGACGAGGGGGGCGGGCTCTCGGCGTACCGGGCGGTGCTCGCCGGTGACCTGCCCGCGCTGCGCCCGGAGCAGTTGGACCAGGCGCTGAGCCGGGTGTCCGGCCGCAGTTTCGTGCCGGACGCCGCGGGCACCGGCACCGTGCTGCTCGCCGTGCCGCCCAAGGCGAGGCTCGACCCGCTTTTCGGCGTGCACTCGGCCGCGGCGCACGCCGCCTCCGGCGCTGTACGGCTGAGCGGCGAGTGGCCGGGTCTGCGGCAGGACGTGGACACCGCCGCCGATCTGAGCACCGTGCTGGCCCTCGGGGCGGGCCGCCGGACCTGCGAGCTCCTACGTGATCTCGGACTCACCGCGGAGTGCGTCCCAGCAGCCTGAACCGGTAGCGTGCTGACTCATGCAGGGCACCATCGCCACCTTCGACGTGGTCACGCACACCGGCACGCTGCTCCTCGACGACGGCTCTGAACTGGCGTTCGGAGCGGCCGCCTTCGAGCGGTCCGGGCTGCGCCTGTTGCGGCTCGGTCAGCGGGTCACGGTGGAGTCCGATGCGACGGGAGAGGTTCGTCGCGTGTTAATTCCCGGAGTTGCCTGATTTGATCATCCGGTAGTTCGTTTCACGTTCCGCCGCGAACCGCGATGATGGAACCATGCCAACCCCGCCCCGGACCCCCGAGACCCGTAGGCGTGGCCCGAACGGCCGCTTTCTCCCGCCGGAGCCCGCAGATCCCCAGCCGGCCGAGGCCGTTGATCCCCAGCCGGCCGCATCTGTTCAATCCCAGCCGGCCGAGCCGGTCCAGATCCAGCCGGCCGAGCCGGTCGAGATCCAGCCGGCCGAGCCGGTCGAGATCCAGCCGGCCGAGCCGGTCGAGATCCAGCCGGCCGAGCCGGTCGACATCGTCGCGCCAATCGAAACCGAGGTTGCCACCGTGCCCGTCGTGCCCGCCGTGCCCACCGACCCGATCGCGGAGTTCGTGGCTCCCGTGTCGGCACTGGAGGACGATGACGACGCCGACGAGCTGTCGGCGGCGGACGGCTACGAACTGCCCGAGGACCGCTTCCTGAACCGCGAGCTCTCCTGGCTCGACTTCAACGCCCGGGTGCTCGCCCTGGCCGAGGACCCGGGGACCCCGCTGCTGGAGCGGGCGAAGTTCCTGGCCATCTTCGCCAGCAACCTCGACGAGTTCTACATGGTCCGGGTCGCCGGCCTGAAGCGGCGGCTCAGCGCCGGCCTGCCGGTTCGTGGTGGCGACCGGTCACCGCTGCGGCACCAGCTCGAGATGATCACCGAGCGGACCGCCGACCTGGTCACCCGGCACGCCGCGTGCTTCGCCGAGGAGGTCCGGCCCAAGCTCGCGGCGGAGAGCATCGAGCTGGTCAGCTGGAAGGAACTGGACGCGCCGGAGCAAGGGCGGCTGCGGACGTACTTCCGGGAGAAGGTGTTCCCGGTGCTGACCCCGCTCGCTGTCGACCCGGCGCATCCGTTCCCGTACATCTCCAGCCGTTCGCTGAACCTGGCGGTGGCCCTGCGCTACCCGGACGACGACAACCCCGAGCTGTTCGCCCGCGTCAAGGTGCCGAACAACGTGCCCCGCTTCGTGACCGTGCAGAACGACAGCCGCGGCGTGCGCTTCCTGCCGGTCGAGGAACTGATCGCCAACCACCTGGACCAGCTCTTCCCCGGCATGCAGATCCTGGAGTGGCACCTGTTCCGGGTCACCCGCAACGCCGAGCTCGAGGTGGACGAGGACCGCGACGAGGACCTGCTCCAGGCCCTGGAACGGGAGCTGGCCCAGCGCCGGTTCGGCCCGCCGGTCCGGCTGGAGGTCGCCGCCTCGATCAGCGACCACGTGCTCGACCTGCTGGTGCGCGAACTCGACATGGACAGCCAGGACGTGCTGCGGGTGCCCGGCCTGCTCGACCTCTCGGCGCTGTGGCAGGTGTTCGGCGAGTGCGACCGGGACGACCTCAAGGACCGCCCGTTCGTACCGGCCACGCACCCGCACCTGGCCGACGGCGAGGTGCCGCGCAGCGTCTTCAACCGGCTTCGCGAGTCCGACATCCTGGTGCACCACCCGTACCACTCGTTCTCGACGAGCGTGCAGCGCTTCATCGAGCAGGCCGCGGCCGACCCCAACGTGCTGGCGATCAAGCAGACGCTCTACCGGACCTCCGGCGACTCGCCGATCGTGGACGCGCTTGTGGACGCGGCCGCCGCGGGCAAGCAGGTGGTCGTGCTGGTCGAGGTGAAGGCCCGCTTCGACGAGGTGGCGAACATCGCGTGGGCGCGGACCCTGGAGCGGGCCGGCTGCCACGTGGTCTACGGGCTCGTCGGACTCAAGACGCACTGCAAGACGTCGCTGGTGGTGCGCCAGGAGGGCAACCAGATCCGGCGCTACTGCCACATCGGCACCGGCAACTACCACCCGAAGACGGCCCGGCTCTACGAGGACTTCGGCATGCTCACCGCCGATCCCGAGGTGGGCGCCGACGTCACCGACCTGTTCAACGTGCTCACCGGATACAGCCGCCAGACCACCTACCGTCGGTTGCTCGTGGCGCCGCACGGCGTACGCCGAGGTCTTGTCGAAAGAATCGAGGAGCAGGCCCGGATCGCCCGCGAGGGCGGCGAGGCGCTGGTGCAGTTCAAGGTGAACTCGCTCGTCGACGAGCAGACCATCGACGCGCTCTACCGGGCCTCGCAGGACGGTGTGAAGGTCGACCTGGTGATCCGCGGGATGTGCGCGCTGCGCCCGGGCGTACCGGGGATGTCGGAGAACATCCGGGTGCGCTCGATCGTCGGCCGGTTCCTGGAGCACTCCCGGATCTTCCGGTTCGGTCCCGGCGCCGACGCGGAGTACTGGATGGGTTCGGCCGACCTGATGCATCGCAACCTCGATCGGCGGGTAGAAGCGTTGGTCAAGGTGACTCTGACGTCGGCCCGCGAGGAGATGCGCAACGTGCTCGAACTCTCGATGAACGAACAGACCGAGGGCTGGGACCTGGACGGCGACGGCGACTGGCACCGCAACTCCGCTCCGGCCGGGCGCACCCAGATCCACCTGCAGGCGGCCCTGCTGCGGCGGGTCACCGGTAAGCGCAGCTGATGTCGCACCGGGTGCAGGCCGCGGGTGGCGTGCTCCACCGCCCTGGTGCGAACGGCATCGAGGTGTGCGTGGTGCACCGCCCGCGGTACGACGACTGGAGCCTGCCCAAGGGCACGTTCAAGGCGGACGAGAGCGCGCTGGCGGCCGCCGTGCGTGAGGTCGCCGAGGAGACCGGAGTGTCCGGGATGCCGGAGCTGCGGCTGCCCGAGGTGGCGTACACGCTGCCGGACGGTCGCTCCAAGACGGTCCAGTTCTGGCTGATGCGGGCCGGTGACACCGGCCCGGTGCCGGACACCGACGAGGTGGACGACATCGCCTGGCTGCCGCTGCCGGTGGCCGCCGAGCGGCTGACCTATCCGGACGAGCGGCCGCTGCTCGACCTGGTGGCCGGGCTGCCGCCGGTGACCGCGGTGATGGCAATGGTGCGGCACGCGCACGCCGGCGAGCGCAAGAAGTGGGCCGGGCCGGATCGGCTGCGCCCCATCGACCCGCGCGGGCAGCGGGAGGCCGAGCTGATCGCCGACGCGCTCGCCACCTTCCGCCCCCGCCGGCTGGTGGCGGCACCTCCATTGCGGTGCAAGCAGACCCTGGACCCGCTCGCCAAGGCGCTCGACGACATGCCGATCGTGCTGGACGCCGCCTTCGCCGAGCCGTCCGAGGTGGCGGATCTGGAGGAACGGCTGACGATGGCCACGGCCCGCCTCGACCGGTTGCGGTCCGACGGCCGGGTGGTGGTGTGCAGTCAGGGCAAGGTGATGCCGCCGCTGCTCGCCCAGTTGACCGGCACCGAGGACGCCGAGGATTTCAAAACGCCGAAGGGCGAGGGCTGGCTGCTCACCTGGTCCGGCGAGCGTCTGCTGGACGCCTCGCGGCTCTGACCGGCCGGGATGTGGCGTCGGCCCGCCAGTAACCGAGCAGGTCGCCGGTGAGCCAGCGGGCCCGCCACTGCTCGTCCGGTCGCGGTTCCCAGTCCCGGTACGGCAACAGCGCGAGCCGCCAGCTCAGGATCGCGACCAGGTACCACCCGTAGAGCGGGACGGCACCGAGCCAGCCGTCCCGCCGCCGGTACGAGCACCACGGCGCCCACCAGGCCACCGCGAGCCCGGACCAGCCACAGGTGACCAGCCAGTCCAGGATCGGCCACCCGGTGCCCTGCTCGGCCAGGTCACCGAACGTCCACCCGGGTACGACGGCCAGCGTGAACACCGCAGCGGCCAGAGTGGCCCGTGCGGTCAGGCCACGCGGCATCGGTCTGCGTTGCATGCCCGGACCGTAGGACGGCCGGGACTTCCCCCGCCGGAACACCGAAAAGGCGTCCACCGTACGGGTGGACGCCTTTCGCGGTTGCTACCTACCCGGGTCAGCGGGCCTTGCGCGTGCTGGATCCCGCGGAGCGTGCCCGTGCCGGGGCCGCAGCCGGGGTAGCCGTCTTGCGCGCGGTCTTCTTCGCCGGTGCCTTCGTTGACGCCGTGGCCGTGGTCTTCTTCGCGGCCGCGACAGTCGACTTGGCCGCCGCCGTCTTCTTGGTGGCGGCGGACTTGGTGGCTGACTTCGTCGCCGCGGACTTGGTCGCCGCGGTCTTCGTCGCCGCCGTCTTGGTAGGCGCGGACTTGGTGGCCGCGGTCTTCGTCGCCGTGGTCTTCTTCGCCGCGGTCGTCTTCGTCGCCGCACCGCGAGCCGCCGTCGTCTTCGTGGCGGTGGTCTTCACCGGTGCGGCCTTGGTCGCCGTCGTCTTCTTGGCCGCCGCCGCCTTGGTGGCACCGGCGGTGGCCTTGGTCGCGGTCGTCTTGGCCGGTGCGGCCTTGGTCGCGGTCGTCTTCTTCGCCGCGGCCGCCGTCGACCTGGTCGTGGTGCTCTTGGCCGGCGCCGCCTTGGTGGCGGTGGCCTTGGTCGCCCCACCGCGAGCAGCCGCCGTCTTGGTGGCGGTTGCCTTGGCGGGCTTGCCACTGGCGACCAAATCCCGGAAGGCGCTGCCGGGCCGGAATGCGGCCACGGACGTCTTCTTCACCTTCACCGGTTCGCCGGTTCGCGGATTCCGCGCGGTACGCGCATTTCGAGTCCGCTTCTCGAACGAGCCGAATCCGGTGAGCGCCACCTTGTCACCCTTGGCGACGGCGTTCTGCACCTCGCTGATGAACGCGTCCAATGCCAGGGTCGCCGTCTTCTTGTCCCCTAGCTTGACGGCGAGCGCCTCGATGAGCTCGGCCTTGTTCACGGTTTCCTCCCGGACGTGAGAACTGGCCCGTCGCAGGCCATTCTGCGCGCACGGTATGCCCTGTGACCTGGTTACACAAACATTAGGGGGCAAAAAACCGTTGTGTCCCAACGAATACGCCCCGGCCGGGGGATCCGGCAGGGGCGTTGATATCCGAAATCGCGTCAGACGACGACCGGCTTGAAAGCGGGCCGGTTCTTCTCGTACGCGGTAATCGCGTCCTCGTGGCGCAGCGTCAGTCCGATGTCGTCGAGGCCCTCCAGAAGGCGCCAGCGACTGAAATCGTCGATCGCGAAGCCGTAGGCGGCATCGTCGACACGGACCACCCGATCGGCCAGGTCGACGGTGATCTGCTTCTCCGGCTCGCTGTCGGCCAGATCCCAGAGGCTTTCGATCACCTTCTGGTCGAGCTGCACCGGCAGCAGGCCCTCCTTGAGGGCGTTGCCCCGGAAGATGTCGCCGAAGCGGGACGAGATGACCACCTTGAAGCCCCAGTCGCGCAGCGCCCAGACCGCGTGCTGCCGCGACGAGCCGGTGCCGAAGTTGGGGCCGGCGACCAGGATCGTGGCTCCGGCGTGCACCGGCCGGTTCAGGACGAACGACGGGTCCTCGCGCCAGGCGTTGAAGAGGCCGTCCTCGAAGCCGGTCCGGGTGACCCGCTTCAGGTAGACCGCCGGGATGATCTGGTCGGTGTCCACATCAGAGCGGCGCAGCGGCATGACCGTGCCGCTGTGGGTGACGAACTTGTCCATGACGGGATCCCCTCTACAGGTCGGCGGGCGCGGACGACGGGCCGGCCACGGGGTCGGCGGACGCGGCCGGATTGCCGGGCATGAGGTCGGGCGCGGCCGGATTGCCTGCCACGAGGTCGGCGGGGGCGGCCAGCTTGCCGATCACGGCGGTGGCGGCGGCGACCTGGGGTGAGACGAGGTGCGTACGCCCGCCCTTGCCCTGCCTGCCCTCGAAGTTGCGGTTGGAGGTGGAGGCAGCGCGCTCACCGGGGCTGAGCGTGTCGGGGTTCATCCCCAGGCACATCGAGCAGCCGGCGAAGCGCCACTCCGCACCCGCGTCCTTGAAGATCTTGTCGAGCCCCTCGGCCTCGGCCTGCTCGCGCACCAGGTACGACCCGGGGACGATCATCATCCGGACGCCCTCGTGCACCTTGTGGCCGCGGATCACGTCCGCGGCGGCCCGCAGGTCCTCCAGGCGCCCGTTGGTACAGGAGCCGACGAAGACCACGTCCACCGGAACGTCGCGGAACGGCGTGCCGGGCGTGAGGTCCATGTAGTCCAGGGCACGCTGGGCGGCACCCCGCTCGACCTCGTCGAGGAAGTCCTCCGGGTTCGGCACCACGTCGTCGAGCGCGGCACCCTGACCCGGGTTGGTGCCCCAGGTGATGAACGGGCTGATCGCCGAGGCGTCCAGGATGATCTCGGTGTCGTACTCGGCGCCCTCATCGGTGGCGAGGGTCTTCCAGTACTCCACGGCGGTGTCCCAGTCAGCGCCCCGCGCCGCGTGCTTGCGGCCCTTCAGGTACGCGAAAGTGGTCTCGTCCGGCGCGATCATGCCGGCCTTGGCGCCCCACTCGATCGACATGTTGCAGATCGTCATCCGGCCCTCCATGGAGAGCTTGCGGATGGCCTCACCCCGGTACTCCACGATGTGGCCGTTGCCGCCGCCGGTGCCGGTCTGCGTGATCAGCGCGAGGATCAGGTCCTTCGCGGAGACGCCCGGGCGCAGCTCGCCGACGACCGTGACGGCCATCGTCTTCGGCTTCGCCTGCGGCAGCGTCTGGGTCGCGAGCACGTGCTCGACCTCACTGGTGCCGATGCCGAAGGCCAGCGCGCCGAACGCGCCGTGGGTCGCGGTGTGCGAGTCGCCGCAGACGATCGTCATGCCCGGCTGGGTGAGACCCAGCTGCGGACCGATCACGTGCACGATGCCCTGGTTCACGTCGCCGAGCGGGCGGATCTCGACACCGAACTCGGCGCAGTTCTTCCGCAACGTCTCGATCTGCGTGCGGGACACCGTGTCGGCGATCGTCAGCAGCTCGCCGCGACGGGTGTTGAAAGCGGGGTCCGCGTAACCGGTCGGAGTGTTGTGGTCCTCCGTCGCGAGCGTGAGGTCGGTGCGGCGGACCTTGCGGCCGGCCAGGCGGAGACCGTCGAACGCCTGCGGGCTGGTGACCTCGTGCAGGAGGTGCAGGTCGATGAAGAGCAGGTCCGGCTCGCCGTCGGCCGTGCGCACCACGTGGTCATCCCAGACCTTCTCGGCCAGGGTCCTGGGTTTCCCGCTCTGGGGAGTGACTCCCACCATCTGGACATCCTAAATTCTGGAATGTATGTTTCGGCTTGTGGGACACAGTATGAGCGGTGTAGGCGTTCTCGACAAGGCGGTCGTCATCCTCGCCGCCTGTGTCGACGGCGCCAGCCTGGCCGAACTCGTCGAGCGCACCAAGCTGCCGCGAGCAACCGCACATCGCCTGGCACAGGCGCTGGAGATTCACCGGATGCTGGTCCGGGACACACAGGGGAGATGGCGTCCAGGGCCCCGTCTCGGCGAGCTCGCCAACGCCGCCCCGGACGTGTTGCTGACCGCTGCCGAGCCGCTGCTGTCCGCACTGCGGGACGCCACCGGCGAGAGCGCGCAGCTCTACCTGCGCCGTGCCGACGAACGCATCTGCGTGGCCGCCGCCGAGCGCGCCAGCGGCCTGCGCGACACCGTCCCGGTCGGATCGGTGCTGCCGATGGTGGCCGGTTCCGCCGCGCAGATCCTGCTCGCCTGGGAGCCGCCCGAGGCCGTCATGCCGCTGCTGCCCCGCTGCAAGTTCACCGGCCGCACCCTGGCCGAGGTCCGCCGCCGCGGCTGGGCCCAGAGCGTCGCCGAACGCGAGCCCGGTGTGGCGAGCGTCTCCGCGCCGATCCGCGACCGGACGGGCCGGGTCATCGCCTCCATCTCGATAAGCGGCCCGATCGAGCGCCTGGGCCGCCGCCCCGGCGAACGCCACGCGATGGCCGTCGTCCGGGCCGGCCAGCGGTTGTCGGGCCTGTAACCCCCGCCTCACCGTCACCGCGGCCTCACCTCCGCGCCACTGTCACCGCGGCCTCACCGCGCCACCCTCACCCGGCCTCGCCTCACCGTGGCCTTGCGTCACCGCCACCGCGTCGCTGCCACCGCGGCCTCACCGCGCCACCCTCACCCGGCCTCGCCTCACCGCGGCCTTGCGTCACCGCCACCGCGTCGCTGCCACCGCTTCGCCGCGCCACTGATCTCGCGGCGCACGGGGTTCGGTGATGGGCGCGTTCGGCGTCAGGGCGTCCAGATGGCGTTGTCGTGGGCGAAGAGCACCCGCTTCGGGTCGAGGGCGAGCAGCCGGTCGAGCCATGCCGGGGTGACACCGACCCCGGCGTGCCGCCCGAGAACGTCACCGGTGAAGGCGGTCGCGTGATCGTGACTCTGACCGGCCACGATCACCGTGCCGTCCCCGGTGGTCACCACCACGGACTGGTGCCCGTCGGTGTGACCCGGCGTGGGAACGACCAGCACACCGGGCAGGATCTCCGCCTCACCGTCCAACTCCTCGTACCGGACGCCGGCGAAGTCGACCAACTCCGGCAGGGTGTAGTCGACGACCGTCCGGGCGGTGCTCAACTCGGTCCGCTGGGCGAACACGGGCGTCCCGGCCAGCTGCGGGTTACCACCACTGTGGTCGAAGTGCAGGTGGCAGTTCACCACGTACCGAACGTCATCGATCGTGGCGCCGCCACCCTTCAGCGCCGCACCGAGCTCGACCCGCCGAGGCTGATAGTGGGCGTCCACGTCCGGATGGCTGCCCATACCGGTATCCACCAGTACTGCCCCACCCGGATGATCGATCAGATAGCCGAGCGTGGGCTCCACGCGCGGCGCCCCCGTGCCCGTCTCCTCGGCCGGCCGCACAAAATATCCAAAGTCGATCCGCCGAACCGTGACGTCACTCATAGCCGAAGTATCACGAACCCCGCCCTCCTCCACCCCACCTCTCTCCGCACAGCAGAAGCCTCCGCCCGCAGAGCCTCCGCACCCGGAAAGCCTCCGCACAGCAGAAAGCCCGCACCGTTTCCGATGCGGGCTTCCCATGCTGTAGTCCCGAAGGGATTCGAACCCTCGCTACCGCCTTGAGAGGGCGGCGTCCTAGGCCGCTAGACGACGGGACCGCTGACCGCCAGTCCTTCAGCGGCGGCCCGAACTCTATCAGGGCACCTCCCCCACCCGAAATCGGCCGCCCACCCGACCCCCACCCTCCGACCGGAGCCGCCCGGCTGGCACTCAGGCACGTTATGACGCGTCAATTACGTGTGTCAGCGCCAGCCGAACAGGCTCAGCCGTCGCCCAGGCACCTAATGACGCGTCAATTACGTACCTCAGCGCCAGCCGACTCCACACGGCGGGCAGAAGCGGCCCGGCGGCCCGGCGGCGCACGGCGGCCTAACGGCACGGCGGCGGGCGGCCCGGCGGCCGGCCCGGTAAGCGGCGAGCGGCACGGCGGCGCGGCGAGCGGCGCGGCGAGCGGCACGGCGGCGCGGCGGCGCGGCTCGGGAGTGGCGTCTGCCGGCTGGGACGGAAACGGCCCGCGTCCGGAGACGCGGGCCGTTTGAGTGCTGTAGTCCCGAAGGGATTCGAACCCTCGCTACCGCCTTGAGAGGGCGGCGTCCTAGGCCGCTAGACGACGGGACCAGAACTTCCGTTTGCCCCGCTCCAACCGGAGCGGCACGCTGAACCTCAAAGATCCAGCGCCACCCTCCCGAAGGAGTGGTAGCGCTGGGGTACCAGGACTCGAACCTAGACTAACTGAACCAGAATCAGTCGGGCTGCCAATTACCCCATACCCCATTGGCCCGGATTACCGCGCCGGAGAGAACTTTACCCGAGCCCTACCGGCCCGCCAAATCGGGTTACCGAAACAGATCTGCGTGACGGCCTGCCCACTCTCCGTAGGTCATCGCCGGCCGCCCGAGCAGGTCGGCGACCGTCGATACCGCAGCCTGCGGATGCTGGGCGAGTTGAGCGAGCCCGTCGAGGTACCACTGACCGTACGAGCCCATGACGCCGGAGAAGTGCTCGGCAGCGGCGTCACCGGTCAGCTCGACGTAGGTGAGGTCCCGGCCGAGCGCCCGCCCGATCGCCGCGACCATCTCCCGGCGACTCAGCGCTTCGGGCCCGGTCAACTCGATGGACGCGCCGACGAAAGCGTCAGAGGCATCGGCGGATCCGGTGAAAGCCCCGGAAGCGCCGCAGAGCAGGACATGCGCCGCCACCGCCGCGATGTCCTCCTGGGCGATGGGCGCGTTCACCACATCGCCGTACGCGTCACGCACCACGTCCCCCGCTCTGATCTGAGCCGCCCACAGCGTCGAGTTCGCCATGAACTCCCCGGGCTCGAGATGGGTGTAAGCCACCCCGGACGCCTCGACACCGTCCTCGATCACTTGCCACGTGCCACCTTTGGCTCCGGCCATGTCGACAATTCGCCGTACCCCTGCTTCTGCCGCAAGCCGGCACACCTCGAACACGGTGGCGGGGTGCGGCGCCAGATACATCGCGTCGACGCCCGCCAGGGCGGCAGGCACGGTCTCGAGCCGGCCGAGGAAGCCACGCACCACCTCGACCTCGCCGGGCAGACCAGCCGCCGCGGGGTTCACGGTGAGAGCGCGTACGTCAGTGGCGCCCCGGGCCAGCAGCTCGTCGACAACCATCCGGCCCACGTTCCCGGTGGCGCCGGTAACCAGGATCTTCATTCTCGTACCCCCTACGGAAACGGTTTCCCGTAGGGTATACGGAATCATGGCGAACTACACACTGCTGTGGCGCCACAAGGTGCCCGGGAAAAAGGCGACGGGCCGCCCGCCCCGCTTCACCGTCGATGAGGTGATCGCCACAGCGATCCGGATAGCCGACACGAACGGCCTGGAAGCGGCCTCGATGGCCCGGGTCGCGGCCGAGCTCGGCGCGGCGACGATGACGCTCTACACCTACGTCCCGTCGCGGGCGGACCTCGTCGATCTGATGGTGGACCAGGTGCTCCTGGAACGGAACCTGAGCAGCGACGACAGCATCAGGCTCTTCGCCGGGCGGACCCGCGAGATGTACGCCGCCCACCCCTGGCTCACCGAGGTGTCACTGGTCAGGCCACCACTGGGCCCGGGCACGATGGCCGAGCGCGAGTACCTGATCGCCGCGATGACCGGACTCGGACTACCGACCATGAAGATCAACAGAGCCGCGCTCGCGGTCACCGCTTTCGTCTACGCGTTCGCCCGGGAGGCCGGCGAGGACGCCCGGCTGCGGCAGATCAGCGGCCAGACCACCGAGTCGTGGTGGCACGCCCACGGCGACTTCTGGGAGAACTGGTTCGACGTGGAAGCGCACCCGGCGATGACGGACCTGTGGAACGCCGGCGGCTTCGAGGACCAGGCCCAGGACGCGTTCGAATACGGCCTGGACCTGCTCCTGAAAGGCATCGACGGCTCAGTCGAGTGAGAGGAATCGACGGCTCAGTCGAGTGACACGACCGGGTTACGCAGCTCCCCGATCCCCTGCACGCTCACCGACACCGTGTCACCCGGAACGATCTGGCTGACCCCGGCCGGCGTCCCGGTGAGGATCACGTCGCCCGGGAGCAGGGTCATGACGTGTGACACGTACGAGATCAGGCTCGGAACGTCGAACACCATGTCCTTGGTCCGCCCGATCTGGCGCACCTCCATGTTGTTCGGGTCGCGGCCCACCTCGCAGCGCACCTCGATGTCGCTGACATCCAGGTCGGTGACGATCCACGGGCCGAGCGGGCAGAACGAGTCGAAGCCCTTGGCGCGGGTCCACTGCGGGTCCTTGCGCTGCAGGTCCCGAGCGGTGACGTCGTTGCCGCAGGTGTACCCGAAGATCGCCTTCTCGGCGCCGGCCCGGTCCACCCGGCGGGCGCCCGTCGCGCCGATCACGACGGCGAGCTCCGCCTCCTCCTCGACCCGCTCGGTGACGCCCGGGATGCGGATGGCGTCGTTCGGGCCGATCACCGAGGTGGACGGCTTGATGAAGATGAGCGGCTCCTTGGGCACCTCGTTGCCCATCTCGACCGCGTGGTCGGCGTAGTTGCGACCGATACCGATCACCTTGCTGGAGAAGATCGGCGCGAGCAGGCGCACGTCCGGAAGCGCCCACCGCTGACCGGTACGGCGTACCTCGTTGAAGGGCAGGCTGTCGATCTCGGAGACCGTCAGGCCCGACGAGCCATCACCCTCGACGACGCCGAACGAAACCCCACCGGCATGAACAAAACGGGCGAAGCGCACGGGAACAACCCCATTCCTGAAGACGGACTCCCCCGAAATCTACGCTGGGCGGCTCTCCGCACCGAGCCGCGGGAACGGCTCCAGGGAGAAGACCACCTCGACCGGCACCTCGAAATAGTCGCAGATCCGCAGCGCCAGGTGCAGGCTCGGGCTGAACTCGCCACGCTCCAGGTAACCGACCGTCTGGTAGTGCACGCCCAGAGCGTCCGCGAGCTGCCGCCGGGTGATGCCCCGCTCGGCACGCAGCATCGCTATCCGGTTGTAGGTGACCTCGGTCGCCATCCGCTCCCTCAAACGCTGATCCTCGTCATGGCACGCTCCCGCCGGGCGGCCACCGCGGAGCCGGACTCGCGGCGCGCCATCCGGCGCAGGAATCCCGGCGCCAGCGCCAGCCCGGCCACCGACCAGGCCGCCAGGACACCGAAGGTCTGCAGGTGGCGCCAGGAGCCGCCGATCTCCGCGACGGTCAGTGCGTCCGGCAGGAAGACCGAGCGCAGGCCCAACCCTAGCCAGTAGATCGGGAAGACCTGCGCGACGCCCTGCACCCAGCCGGCCAGCGCCGTGATCGGGTAGAAGATGCCGGAGACCGCGGTCAGGCCGATCAGCGGCAGCATCAGCATGGCGGCGTTGCGCGGGTTGTCGAAGATCGAGCCCAGCATCGCGCCGAGCGGCATGGTCGCCAGGAACGCCAGCGGCACCAGCCACAGCAGGGTCAGCGCGCGGCCGGCGCCGAACGTCAGGCCGTCGACCAGGAAGAGGCCGGGCACCAGCGCGAACAGGCAGCTGACCAGCGACACCCCGGCGACCAGGACGACCTTGCCGACCAGATATCCCGACATGCCGTCCGGTGTGGCCTTCGCCCGCAGCAGCGTGCCGTCCTCCCGGTCCATCGAGAGGTACTGCATCATCGACATGAACCCGCTGATCACGACGAGCATGGTCACCGAGCCGACCAGGGTGTGCGCGCCGAGAGCGGCCTGGGTGCCCGGGATGGTGCTGTCGCGCATCAGGACCAGGGCGATCACCAGGAACACCGCGGGCAGCAGGTAACCGAAGAGGTCTGACGCGTTCGTCACGCTCTGCCGCAACTCGATGAGGCCCCGTCGCAGGCCCAGCCGTGCCACCCGGATCATCGCGCGTCTCCCTCGAACTCGCGGACCAGCTTCATGTAGGTCTCCTCGAGGCTGCTCCGCCGCACCTCCAGATCGCCGATCGCGTCACCGTGCTGCCGGAACAGCTCCCGCACGAAGCTCGTGGCCTCGGCTGCCGAGTGCACGAACCGCTGCCCGTCGCGGGTCCAGCGGATCTCGGTCTCGCCGGCCACCTGCCGGGACAGCTCGTCGGCCGAGCCACCGGCGACGATCCGGCCGGTGGACAGGATCAGGATGCGGTCGGCGAGTTTCTCCGCCTCGTCGAGGTCGTGGGTGGTGAGCAGGATCGTGGTCTCGTCCACATCGGTCAGCCGGTGCACCAGGTCGTGGAACTCGCGCCGCGCCTCCGGGTCGAAGCCGACCGTCGGCTCGTCGAGGAAGAGCAGCTCGGGACGGCCGACGATGCCGATCGCCACGTCGAGACGGCGGCGCTGTCCACCGGAGAGCCGCCCGATCCGGATGCCCGCCGACTCGGTCAGGCCCACCACGTCGAGCAGCTCACCGACCGGCCACGGCCGCACCCGCTCGGCGGTGGAGTAGACCGTGTAGTAGGAGCCGAGGTGCTCCAGCAACTCCCGGACGCGCCACTTGCTGTGGTCCCGCCAGGACTGGAGGACCACGCCGAGGCGGGCCCGCCACCGCTCGGTGTCCTGCTCCGGATCGACACCGAGCACCCGGACGTCCCCTCCGGACCGTCGCCGGAAGCCCTCCAGGATCTCGATCGTGGTGGTCTTTCCCGCGCCGTTCGGCCCGAGCAGAGCCAGCACCTCACCACGGTGCGCCGTGAAGTCGACACCGGTCAGAACCTCTTTGGGCCCATAGCTCATGCGCAGGTCCCGAACCTCGATCACGGGTTCGCCGATCGGCGCGCCGTGACCGATACCGGTCACCCCCGCCAGCACCGTCTCGTTCATGTCGAACACACTATCAAGGATGTAGTACATCTGCTACATACAAACGCAGGGCTATGTCATGGCCATAGGTGGTAGAACTCATTCGCGCCAAACGGTGATCGTGTTGATCGCCTTGGCTATATACATTGGTGCGATGGGGATCAAGCAGGTGAGGGCACTCACCACGACGCTGCCCTCGGTCGCCTGGATTCCCCTCGCCCGGGCGCACGCCGAGCGCGCCGACCAGATGACCGCGGGCCACCGCGCCCGTCGCTCGACGGGCGAGAAGCACGCCATAGAAGACTTTCTCTACGACTACTACGGGACCAGGCCTTCTCTGCTGCGCCGCTGGCATCCCGGCGTCGGCACCGGGCTGACCCCGGCGCCCGGCGGGCTGGCCGAGCACGCCGGCTGGAAGTTCTACCTGACCCACACCGACGGCGTGGTCACCCTCGACGTCGACGCCTTCCTGCACGCCCGCGGCGAGAGCGTCCGCTACATCCACGGCCTCCTCACCGCGACCGCGTCCCGCCCGGTCTTCTCGGGCTGCTTCGGCCTGCACGAGTGGGCGATGGTCTACCGCGAGCCGGAGCACCGCCACGAGCTCCCGCTGCGCCTCGGCCAGCACGGCACCGACGAGGTGGTCGAGCAGCACACCATCCGCTGCACCCACTACGACGCGTTCCGGTTCTTCACCCCCGAGTCGATAGGGCTCAACCGGCTCCAGCCCACCCGCGCCACCCAGATCGACCTCGATCAGCCCGGCTGCCTGCACGCCGCGATGGACGTGCACAAGTGGGCACAGAAACTCGGCCCCGCGGTCCCCGGCGCCCTCGCCCTCGACTGCTTCGCCCTGGCCGGCGAGATCCGCCTGCTGGACATGCAGGCCAGCCCCTACGATCTGAGCTCCTACGGCCACCCACCCGTCAAGATCGAAACCCCCGAGGGCAAGGCCGAATACGTCGCACGCCAGCGCGAACTCGCCCGCCGAGCCGCCGCCCTGCGCGCCCGCCTCATCCGCGTCTGCGACGAACTCCTCGGCCCGGAAGCCGCCGCCCGCAACCGCGAAACCGTCGCACCCTTCAACCAGCGATGATCAAGCCACCCAGGACCGGGACCAAGACCAGAACCAGAACTAAGATCAAGATCTGAGTGCAGACGTACGAGAGTCGCCGCCAAGCCGAATTTCGTCCGTCACACCAAGCCGCCCGGCAGCCAGGTGCCACACCGAGCCGCACCAAGGTCACGCTCATGCGCGCCCAAGACCCTGCGTGCCCAGGCCCAGGCCCAGGCCCAGGCCCAGGCCCACGCCCACGCCCCGCAACACGGTGCGCGCCCAGGCCCACGCCCCGCAACACGGTGCGCGCCCACTCCCACGCCCCCGCAACACGGTGCGCGCCCACTCCCACGCCCCGCAACACCGTGCGCGCCCACAACTCCCCCGGCGGCGGGGCGTCAGCTGACGGTGGCGCGGCGGCGGGCGAACTCGCGCAGGATCCGAACGTTCTCCTCCTGGGTGGCTGCCGCATCGTCGAGCAGGCGGATCGCCTCGGCCGGGTCCCCGCCGGAGCCGGACCGCAGACCGTTCACGACGTCCTCAAGATGAACCGCGTCGTACTTCAGCATGGCGACCAGGTCGTCGTCGCTCTTGTCCGTCAAGTCGTCCATGCTGCGAGTATCGGAGAAACAGGCAGCCCCCGGTGGACGGTTGGGCCGATCAGTCCATGTCGCCGCGGCGGTTGCGCTTGATCTGGCCGCGGCGTTTCTTTTCGGCGATGCGGCGCTCGACCGAACCGCGGGACGGCTTGGTCGCGCGGCGGGCCCGGGGTGGCGGCGCGACGGCTCCGGCGACGAGGGCGGCCAGCCGGGCGGCAGCCGCCTCCCGGTTGCGGAGCTGGGAGCGGTGCTCGGCCGCGGTGATCGTGACCACACCCTGCACGAGCCGGGCGCCGAGGCGTTCGACGGCGCGCTCTTTGAGCATCGTGGGCAGCAGGTCGGAGCCGAGCATGTCCCACGACAGCTCGACCCTCGAATCGGTGGTGTTGACGCCCTGACCACCGGGGCCGCTCGCACGGGAGAACCGCCACGAGAGTTCGGCCGCCGGGATGGTCAGGCGGTCGTTCACCCGTACGTCCTCAAGCACGCCGCCCAGCATGGCACCCGCACCCACCCGGCGCCACGCGGATATCGGCCGACCGCGTCCCTCAAGGACCGGACCAGCCGCAGCACACAGTGCGAGAGCAACCGCAGCACACGGTGCGAGAGGTCGCGACGTGATCGCGACGCACCGTGCGAGAGGGCCGCGGCGCGGTCAGAGCGCACGGTGTGAGACGGTCGCGGCGCGGTGAGGGCGCACGGCGTGAGACGGTCGCGGCGCGGTGAGGGCGCACGGCGTGAGACGGTCGCGGCGCGGTGAGGGCGCACGGCGTGAGACGGTCGCGGCGCGGTGGGGGCGCACGGCGTGAGACGGTCGGGGCGCATTGTGCGAGAGGGTCGCGGCTCGATCGGGGCGCACGGTGCGAGACAGTCGGGGCGCGGCCGGGAAGTACAAGGCAAGATGGGTCGGGTGACGTCACCAACCGCACCGGTCGCCACGACCGGTTATCCGTGGCCCATCGAAACCACGAGGCTGGCGAACGGCCTGCGCGTCGTCGTCAGCGAGGACCGGACCGCACCGGTCGTCTGCGTCAACCTCTGGTACGACGTCGGCTCCCGCCACGAACCCCCAGGCCAGACCGGTTTCGCACACCTCTTCGAGCACCTGATGTTCGAGGGTTCCCAGCATGTCAAGAAGACCGAGCACATGAAGCTCGTCCAGGGTAACGGCGGTTCGCTGAACGCGACGACCAACCCGGACCGGACGAACTACTTCGAGACCATGCCGTCGGAGCATCTGGAGCTGGCTCTCTGGCTGGAGGCCGACCGGATGGGCGGGCTGGTCCCGGCGCTGACCCAGGAGACGCTGGACAACCAGCGCGAGGTGGTGAAGAACGAACGGCGCCAGCGGTACGAGAACGTGCCGTACGGCGACGCGTGGCTGCGCCTGCTCCCGCTGCTGTACCCGCAGGGCCACCCGTACCACCACGCCACGATCGGGTCGATGGAGGACCTGAACGCGGCCGCCCTGGAGACGTTCCAGGCGTTCCACGCGCAGTACTACGCGCCGAACAACGCGGTCCTGACAGTCGTCGGCGACACCACGCCGGAAGAGGTCTTCAAGCTGGCGGAGAAGTATTTCGGGTCGATCGCCACGGTCCCGGACATCCCGCCGGCACCGGACGGGCGGCTGGACTATCCGGCGACCGAGCCGGCCCGGGAGACGGTGACCGCCGCCGTGCCCGCCGCCCGGATCTACCTGTCGCACCGGACCTACCCGTTCGGCACTGCCGGGTACGACGCCGTGACGGTGCTCGCCACGGTCCTGGGCAACGGGCGGGGCAGCCGCCTCTACCAGCGGCTCGCCGACGGCGCCCGGATCGCCCAGCCGGACTACATCGGCTCCTACGGTGTGGATCTGGCGCACGCACCGGCCCCGCTGATCATCACCGCGACCGTGAAGGACGGCGTGGCGGTGGAGACCCTGGAGAACGGCCTGGCCGAGGTGATCCAGAGCCTGGTCGACGACCCGGTCTCCGACGACGAGCTGAACCGGGCGAAGGCGCTGCTCACCACCGCCTGGTGGCGGCAGGTCTCGACGGTGGGCGGCCGGGCCGACACCCTCGGCCGGTACGCGACGCAGTTCGGCGAGCCGGCGACGGCCGCCGAGACGCTGCCGAGGTGGCTCGCCGTCACCGCGGACGACGTCACCGAGGCGGCCGCCGAGACGTTGCGCCCGGATTCCCGCGTCACCCTCACCTACCTGCCCGGGGAGCCCTCATGACCCTCGTCACCACTCGCCCGGAGCCCGGAGCAGCCCGCCCGTACGCGTTCCCCGCCGTCCGCCGCAGCACCGCGCACGGCGGCACGGTGATCGCCGCGCACCTGCCGGGCCAGATCCTCGCCAGTGCCGTGCTGCTGCTCGACGCGAGCGCGGCCCGGGAGACGGAGGGCCGCGAGGGCACCGCGACAGTGCTCGCCAAATCCCTGGAGGAGGGCACCAAGAAGCGCGACTCGGCCGCCTACGCGCTGGCCCTGGAGGGTCTCGGCGCGGAGCTGATCCCGTCGGTCGACTGGGACGCGTTCCGGGTCGGTGTCTCGGCGCCGGGCCCGCTGCTGGCTGACGCCGTCCGCCTGGCCGCCGAGGCCGCCCGCACCCCGAAACTGGACGCCGCGGACGTCGCCCGGGTCCGCGACGACGAGGTGACAGCGCTGCGGATGGACTGGGCCCAGCCCGGTCCCCGTGCGGACGCCGCCCTGCGTGCCGACCTGTTCGCCCACGACGGCCGCTATCGGCGGCCGCTGCACGGCGACCCCACCTCGGTCGCCGCGGTCACCGTCGACGACGTGCTGGCCTTCCACGAGTCGTGGATGCTGCGCCCCGGCGTGCTGCTGATCGCCGGTGACCTGGACGCGCTCGACCTGGACGCGCTGGCCGAGGCGGCGTTCTCCGGCACCTCCGGTGACCCGCTGACGCCGGACGGGCCGCTCGGCGTACCGGTTCCGGACCGGGTTCGCACGCTGCTGGTCGACCGGCCCGGGTCGGTGCAGTCGACGCTGCGGATCGGGCACCGGGCGCCGGAGCGGGCCACCCCGGACTACGTACCGATGACGCTCGCCGCGACGGTGCTGGGCGGTGCCTTCACATCCCGGCTGAACCACCTGATCCGCGAGGTGAAGGGGTACACCTACGGGATCCGGGGCTCGTATGCGATGACCCGCCGGTCGGGCCGTTTCGAGGTGGCCGCCGGGGTGCAGACCGCGGTGACCGGGCCGGCGATCAAGGACACCCTCGGCGAGATCACCCGTACCCAGCAGGAGGGTGTCACCGAGGGCGAGCTGGAGGTGGCGCGCTCGTGGCGAGCCGGGCAGCTCTCGGTGGAGATGCAGACGCCGGGTGCGATCGCCGGGGCGCTCGCTTCGCTGGTGGTGCACGGTCTGCCGGACGACTATTACGAGACGCTGCGCCGGGAGTACCTGGAGGCGACCGTCGAGCAGGTGTCCGAGGCGGCCGCGCGGCATCTGGCGGTGAACGGGCTGACCCTCGTCGTCGAGGGTGACGGCGCGGTCATCCGGGAGGATCTGGCCGAGTTCGGCGAGCTGTCCGAGGCTGACGTCTGACGATGTTCTCCGGGGCCGCGGCGTCGCGGCCCCGGAGATGCGGCCTGTGACCTGGGCCGCGTTCGCGGCGCGGGAGTGGCGGTGGCCGGTTAACTTTGCCGCCATGACGATCACCGACGCGCCGACCGAGACCCGCCCGGCCCGCCGCCGCGTCGTCGTGACCGTACTGCTCTGGCTGCTGGTGATCCCGGCTGCGGTCTGGTTCCTGGGCCGCGCCTTCGGGCTGGAGCGCGGCATCCTGGTGATGCTTGTGGCCTTCACGCCGTACGTCGCGGCCTGGTCCTGGATCCCGGTCCTGCTCGCGCTGATCGGCAGGCGCTGGGCGGCCGCCGCGGTGGCCGCGCTCGTCGCGTTCGGCCTCGCCGTCTGCGTGCTGCCCCGGGCCCTGCCGAACCTGGACACGGGCCCCTCAGCGGGTGTCGAGCTGCGGGTGATGACCGCCAACCTGCTGTTCAGCGGCGCCGACCCGGCCGAGATCGTCCGGCTGGTCCGGGAGAACGACATCGCCGTGCTCGCCGTCCAGGAGTTCACCCCGAACGGTGAGTCCGCCCTGGCCGCCGCCGGCCTCGGCGACCTGCTGCCGTACGCCCAGCTCGCCCCCGAGTACGGCGCGAGCGGCTCCGGCCTCTACTCCCGTCACCCGCTCACCGACCCCGCCTCGCGCCGCAACGACGGCGGGTTCCAGCAGGCGTACGGCACGATCCAGCCACCCGGCGCCGGACCGGTCTTCGTCGAGTCGGCTCACCCGCTCGCACCGGCCCACCCGACGATGCTCTCCGGCTGGAGCGCCGACCTGCGCGAACAGCCCTCCGCCGACCCGGACGCGGCCCCGAAGATCCTGCTCGGCGACTTCAACGCCACCCTGGACCATCGGCTGCTGCGCGACCTGATCGCCACCGGCTACCGGGACGCCGCGGACACCGCCGGCCAGGGGCTGATCGGCACCTGGGGGCCGTACGACGGTGACCCGATCCCACCTGTCACCATCGATCACGTGCTGGTGGACGAACGGATCGGCGTACGGGATGTGTCGGTGCACGGGGTGAACCGCTCCGATCACCGTGCCCTGATCGCCTCGCTGACCATTCCGGCAGCGTCATGATCACGATCCGGCTGGTCACCGCCGGCGACGCCGCCGATCTGGCCGCGCTGATCCGGGCCAATCGGTCCTACCTCGAGCCCTGGGATCCGATCCGGGACCCGAGCTACTACACCGAGGCCGGCCAGCGGCGCATCATCATCGACCAGCTGAGCCAGGACAACTCGCTGCCGCACGTGATCGTCGAGGACGGCCGGACCGTCGGCCGGGTGAACCTCTCCAACGTCGTCCGCGGCCCGTTCCTCTCCGCCAGCCTCGGTTACTGGGTGGCCCAGGAGACGGCCGGACGGGGTGTGGCCACCGCCGCGGTCGCGGCGATCCTCCGGGCCGCGTTCACCGAGCACGGCCTGCACCGGATCGAGGCCGGGACCCTGCTGCACAACCTCCGGTCGCAGCGGGTGCTCGAGCGCAACGGCTTCGAACGTTTCGGCATGGCACCGCGCTACCTCAAGATCGAGGGGCGCTGGCAGGACCACTACCTCTATCAGCAGCTCGCCGAAAATTGGTTCGCCGGGAACGACGAGGTCTCCTAGCATCGTGGGCATGAGACTCAGCTCGATCACGACCACGCCGGGACGTCCCGGCGTGCGATCGCGCTGACCTGACAGCGACGACACGGCCCCGGGCGACATGCCCGGGGCCGTTTCCGTGTCCCCATGCCGCCCGGGTCCCCTGACGAAGGAGACCTTCGATGTCCATCGACCACCGCCGGCTCGGCCGCGAACTCGACCTCTTCGACTCCGACCCGCTGATCGGCGCCGGGCTGCCGTTCTGGCTGCCGGACGGTGCCGCCGCGCGCCACGAGGTGGAGTCCTACCTGCGCGAGCTCGAGCGCCGCAACGGCTATCAGCACGTCTACTCGCCGGCGCTCGGCAAACGCCGGATGTACGAGCTCTCCGGCCACTGGAAGAACTTCGCCGACGACATGTTCCCACCGATGCGGGTCGGCGAGGACGAGCTGGTGCTGCGGCCCAGCCTCTGCCCGCATCACGCTCTGATCTTCAAAGCGCGCGGCCGCTCGTACCGTGACCTGCCCTTGCGCATCGCCGAGCTGGGACCGATGTACCGGGCGGAACGCTCCGGGGTCCTCGGCGGTCTGTCCCGGGTGCGCTCGATCGCGCTCAACGACGCGCACGTCTTCTGCGCCGAGGATCAGGCCGCGGACGAGGTCGCCGCGATGCTGCGGCTGATGCGCGAGGCGCATGCCGCGCTCGGCATGGGCGAGGTCAGCTACCAACTCTCGCTGCGTGGCCCGGGCGGAAAATACGGCGGGAACGACGAGAGCTGGGCGCGATCCGAGGCCATGCTGCGGGGCGCGCTTTCCCAGGCAGAGATTCCGTACGCCGACGCGCTCGGAGAAGCAGCGTTCTACGGCCCCAAGATTGACCTGCAGGTAGCCGACCCCGCCGGCCGTCAGTGGGCACTGGCCACCGTGCAGATCGATTTCCATCAGCCGGAGCGCTTCGACCTGGAGTACGCGAACGCGAACGGCGGCCGGTCCCGCCCGGTGATGGTGCACCGGAGCCTGGCCGGGTCGATGGAGCGCCTCTTCGGGCACCTGATCGAGGTGCACGGCGGCGCGTTCCCGCCCTGGTACGCCCCGGTTCAGCTGGCCGTGCTGCCGGTCGGCGCGGACCAGGACGAGGCCGCCGCGTCGTTCGCCGGTGCCGCCCTCGCCGCCGGGCTGCGGGTGGAGCGGCACTCCAGCGGGTCGATCGGTGCCCGGATCCGGGACGCGGCGGGACGCAAGATCCCGTACGTCGCGGTGATCGGTGCCCGGGAGGCGCCGGCCGGCCTGGTGGCGCTCCGGCTGCGCGACGGCCGGCAGCTTGATCCGATGCCGGGGGCGGAGGCGATCGCGCTGATCGCGTCGGCCGCCGCCGCCCGTGGCAAGGAGCTGCTGCCCTAGCGCCTGTTTCGGAGCAGGCGCTAGACCGCCGCCGTGGTGCCGGCCGTGCTCCGCGCCAGCCCGTAGGTCAGCGCGTCGACGAGGGCCGTCCAGCTGGCCTCGACGATGTTCTCGTGGACGCCGACGGTGGTCCAGTCGCCGGTGTGGTTGCTGGTCTCCAGCAGCACGCGGGTGATCGCGTTCGTGCCGTGGCTGCCCTCCAGGATCCGCACCTTGTAGTCGGTCAGCTCGAACGACTTGAGCTGCGGGTAGTGGTTGGAGAGCGCGACACGCAGCGCCTCGTCGAGGGCGTTGACCGGGCCGTTGCCCTCGGCGGTGGCGATCACACGCTCACCGCGTACCCGGACCTTGACGGTGGCCTCGGAGATGACCGCCCCGTCCTCCCGGTGCTCGACAAGCACCCGGTACGACTCCAGGGTGAACGGCCGGGCCACGTCGGCGCCGGGCAGCTCGCTGCGGACCAGCAGCTCGAACGAGGCGTCGGCGGCCTCGAACGACCAGCCGCCGGCCTCCAGCTCCTTGACCTTGCGGGTCACGTTCGTCAGGGTGTCCGGGTGGCCGGCCAGGTCCAGCCCGAGCTCACGGCTCTTGAGCTCGATGCTGGCCCGGCCGGCCATCTCCGTCACCAGGATCCGCATGTCGTTGCCCACAACCGCAGGGTCGATGTGGTTGTAGAGCAGCGGATCCACCTTGATCGCACTCGCGTGCAGCCCCGCCTTGTGAGCGAATGCCGCGGCCCCGACGTAGGCCTGGTGGGTGTCGGGGGCGATGTTGGCGATCTCGGCGAGCGCGGACGAGACCCGCGTCGCCTTCTCGAGGCATCCGTCCGGTAGGACTTTCAGCCCGAGCTTGAGTTGCAGGTTGCTGACCGTGGCGAACAGGTCGGCGTTGCCGGGCCGCTCGCCGTAGCCGTTGGCCGTGCACTGGAAGTGCTTGACGCCCGCCTCGACGGCGGCGACCGTGTTGGCGACCGCGCAGGCGGTGTCGTTCTGGCAGTGGATGCCGAGGCGGTCGGCGCTCACCCCGGTCCGCTCCACCACCTCGTTGATCGCCTTCGTGATCATCGAGGGGAGCATGCCGCCGTTGGTGTCGCACATGACCACCCGCTCGGCGCCGGCCTCGATCGCGGCCGACACGACGCTCGCCGTGTACGCGGGATCGTGGCGGAAGCCGTCGAAGAAGTGCTCACAGTCGACGAACGCCCGCCGCCCGTTGGCGACCAGGTGCCGCACGGTGTCCCGGACCATCGCCAGGTTCTCGTCCCCGGTGGTACGCAGGGCCCGCTCGACGTGCCTGATGTCGGACTTCGCCACCACACAGACCACCGGGGTCCCGGCGTCCAGAAGCGCCTTGACCTGCGGATCCGCGGCCACGTCGACCCCGGCCTTGCGGGTGGCGCCGAACGCGACGAGCACCGCGTTCCGCAGTTCCAACTCGGTCTTCGCCCGTTCGAAGAACTCGGTGTCCTTGGGCATCGCGCCCGGCCAGCCGCCCTCGATGAAGCCCACTCCGAACTCGTCCAGCAGGCGCGCGACGGCGAGCTTGTCGGCGACCGTGTAGCTGATTCCCTCGCGCTGCCCGCCGTCGCGCAGCGTCGTGTCGAACACCTGGTAGTCCATCGGGGAAGTCCTTTCAGTTGGTCACCCACAACAACAACAAAAAGACCCCCCGCGGATGCGGGAGGTCTGCGCGTCGGCGAGAAGTCAGCCGGCGCGCTAGGTGCGAATAATCAGCACGGTGTGGGTCACGAGATGAAGCATGCCACTAACCGGCTTCGTGGGAAGCGGTGTTCCACTTATCGAGACTAAGTTGGGGTCGTGGTCGCCGAATCCTTCTCACGTAACCTGCCCTTCGCCAAGGCGTACAACTTCCGTGACGTCGGCGGATACGCCGGCCTTGATGGACGGACGGTGCGCTGGCGGCGCCTGTTCCGGGCCGACTCGCTGCACCGGCTCAACGAGGCCGACGCCGAGGCGTTCGCCGCTCTCGGTGTCCGCACCGTGATCGATCTCCGGCGGCCGTTCGAGGTGGAGAAGTTCGGGCGGGTGGCCGAGGAGCACGGCGCCGACTACCGCAACCTGGTCGTGCACCATGTGGACTGGGAGGCCGTCGAGCACCCCGAGGACATCGTGCACGAGCGCTGGCTGGCCGACCGCTACCTCAACTTCGCCGAGGACGGTCACGAGGGCATCGCCGGCTCACTGCGGCTGATCGCCGACCCCCAGGCCGCGCCGGTCGTGGTGCACTGCATGGCAGGCAAGGACCGCACGGGTACGGTCTGCGCGCTCACCCTGTCCCTGCTGGGCGTCGCCGACGAGGTGATCGCCGCCGACTACGCGCTGACCACCGAGGCGATGCGGCCGCTCACCAAGTATCTGCTGGAGCACAACCCGGAGGCGGTCCTCGGCAACGAGCACATGTTCGACTCCCCGCCCGAGGCGATGCTGATGTTCCTCGACGACCTCCGGCGGCTGCACGGCTCCGTCGAGGCGTATGCCAAGGAGATCGGCCTCACCGACGACGACCTCACCTCGATGCGGGCCCACCTGCTGACCGAGAGCTGACCGCCGGAACTCAGAAGCCTCCGGTGGCCGGCGCCCGGAGCTCAACATCCTCCGGGCGCCGGCACTGAGACTCAGAGGACGCGGTGGACCCAGCCGAACGGGTCCTCGGCGCGGCCTCGCTGGATGTCCACGAGTTGCTTGCGCAGGCCCATGGTGACCTCGCCCGGCTCGCCACCGGCCACGGTGAACTCGCCGTCCTGGTCGCGGATCGTGCCGATCGGGGTGATCACCGCGGCCGTGCCGCAGGCGAACGCCTCGCGGACCCGGCCGGACGCGGCACCCGAACGCCACTCGTCGAGGCTGATCGGGCGCTCCTCGACCCGGCGGCCGGCCCGCTCCGCCAGCTTGATCACCGAGTCGCGGGTGATGCCCGGCAGGATGGTGCCGGTCAGCGGCGGGGTGACCAGGCTGCCGTCGTCGAGAACCAGGAAGACGTTCATCCCGCCCAGCTCGTCGATGTACTTCCGCTCGACGGCATCCAGGTAGACGACCTGGTCGCAGCCGTGCTCGGCAGCCTCGGCCTGCGCGGAGAGACCGGCCGCGTAGTTGCCGCCGCATTTGGCCGCACCGGTGCCGCCGGGGGCCGCCCGGGTGAAGTCCGGCGAGACCCAGATCGTCACCGGCTTGACGCCGCCGGAGAAATATGGCCCGACCGGGGAGGCGATGACGAGGTACAGGTATTCGGTCGCCGGGCGCACACCGAGGAAGACCTCGCTGGCGTAGGCGAACGGGCGCAGGTAGAGGCTGCCCTCCTCGCCCTCCGGGATCCAGTTCCGGTCGATCGCGATGATCTCGTGCAGCGACCGCAGGAACACGTCGTCGGGCAGCGCCGGCATGGCCATCCGCGCGGCGGACTGGTTGAAGCGTGCGGCGTTCGCGTCCGGGCGGAACATCGCAACACCACCGTCCGGCAGCGTGTACGCCTTGAGGCCCTCGAAGATCTCCTGCGCGTAGTGCAGCACCGCGCTGGCCGGGTCCATCGGGATCGGCGCCCGCGCCTCGACCCGCGGCTCATACCAGCCCTTGCCGTCCGCGTAACGCACCGTGACCATGTGGTCGGTGAAGATGCGGCCGAAGCCGGGGTTGGCCAGCCGGGCGGCGCGTTCTGCGTCGCCTACGGGTGCCGGGTTCGGACGGATCTCGAATTCGAGGTGGTCACCACCGCTCATGACAAGGAGACCTGCTTTCTGCAGTTGAAAGATCGAAGCATGCGAGGGGCACCCGTAGTGCCCCATGAATTTACCCCGAACGGTCGTTAAAACAATGACCGCGGGTGACGAAGACCCTGAGGCCTTCCTGTGTGTCGGACCGGCCGGCTCAGACGGCGGCGGCGACCCGGTCGCCGACCTCGGCGGTACGCAGCGGCGCGCCCGGAGCACGGGACGCGACCTCGGCCGCGACCGCCTCGGTTACTCGCCGGGCCTCGTCGAGGTGACCCAGGTGCTCCAGCAGCAGGGCCGCGGAGAGGATGGCGGCCGCTGGGTCGGCGATGCCCTTGCCGGCGATGTCCGGCGCGGAGCCGTGCACCGGCTCGAAGGTCGACGGGAACTGACGCTCCGGGTTGACGGAGCCGCTGGCTGCCATGCCGATGCCGCCGGTCACGGCCGCGGCGATGTCGGTGAGGATGTCACCGAAGAGGTTGTCGGTCACCACGACGTCGAAACGCTGCGGGTTGCTCACCATGAACATGCTGGCCGCGTCGATGTGCTGGTATTCCGTGGTGACCTCGGGGTGCTCGGCCGCGACGGCGGCGAAGGTGCGCGCCCACAGGCTGCCGGCCTTGGTCAGCACGTTGGTCTTGTGCACCAGGGTGACGTGGCGGCGGTCGCGGCGCAGCGCCCGGGCGAACGCGTCGCGGACGACCCGCTCGACGCCGTGCCGGGTGTTCAGGCTCTCCTCGGTGGCGATCTCGGCGGGGGTGTCCCGGTGCAGGACGCCGCCGGCGCCGACGTAGAGCCCCTCGGTGCCCTCGCGGACCACGACCATGTCGATCTCGCCGGGCTTGACGCCGGCCAGCGGGCTGGTGGTGCCCGGCCACAGCTTCGACGGGCGCAGGTTCACATACTGATCGAAGTCGAAACGGAGCTTGAGCAGCAGGCCGCGCTCGAGAACGCCCGGCGGGACGCTGGGGTCACCGATGGCGCCGAGCAGGATGGCGTCGTGGCCGGCCAGCTCGTCCTGGACGGACTGCGGCAGCACCTCGCCGGTCCGGTGGTAGAGGCGGGCGCCCAGGTCGTACTCGTTGTAGACAGCGCCGGGGAGGACGGCGTCGATCACCTTGCGGGCCTGCGCGGTCACCTCGGTCCCGATGCCGTCACCGGCGACAACCGCGATCCGCGCCACGCTCACGTCAACTCCCCAGCAGTCGGACAACCCAGCACACGGTAGCGGGCCTTCCCGAAACACGGAACGGCGGTCCCACCAAATGAACGACGCCAAATGAACGGGGCCATATGAACGAGGCCAAATGAACGGGGCCACATGAGCGAGGGCCCAAAGCGAACAACCCCCGCACCGCGGCAAACGGTAACGGGGGTCGTTGCGACGAGTACGCGTGGTTCGGTCCCGCCGGGTACACCCACCGCGCGACCCCAGAACGGACGACATCACCCGAAGACGTGCCCGCCCGGGACGTGCGGCTGGGACAACGCTAGCGATGCGGACCAAAGGCGCGCAAGACGCGCGCCCGCGTGTCGGGCCACCGGTTCGAGTCATGTGCCGCTCGTGATGGCACCATGCGCCGGTGAGTTTCGACCTAGTGGTCTGGGCCATGGACCAGACGGCCGTCCCGGAAGCGGTACGCGCCGCCAATGCCCGCTGCGCCGGCGGCGATCACCCGCAGCGCCCCGCCGACCCCCGTGTCGTCGCCTTCTACGACGCGCTGACCAGCCATTACCCGGACCGTGGCCCACGCGCCACGGAAGCCGGGTCGCCATGGGCCAGCGCGCCACTGCACGCCGCGGCCGACCACATCCAGATGCGGCTCGACGAGAACTGCCCGGACGAGGTCCTGGAGACCATCGAGAAGCTGGCCGCCGAGCTCAACCTCGACCTTCTCGACCTTCAGGACGGCACGGTCTACCCACCACCGGTCCGAACCTGATCTCCGTCCCGCGGGAAAAGCCGGGCTCCGTCCCGCGGGAAAGGCCGGGCTCCGTCCCGCGGGAAAGGCCGGGCTCCGTCCGCGGGAAAGGGTTTCGTCCCGCGAAAATGGGCTTCGTCCCGCGAAAACGGGCTTCGTCCCGCGGAGCGAGAGCCGGCTCCGCGGGACGACAGCTGGACCGAACCTGGGCTCAGTCCGCCCGGAGATCGACCACGGCGGCGCGGGTGGCACCGATTCCGTCACCCACCGTGGTCAGCACCTCCGGGTCGACAGCGGAGTCGACGGTCAGGACCATCAGCGCCTCGCCGCCGGCGGCCTCCCGTGCCACCTGCATCGCGGCGATGTTCACCCCGGCGCGGCCCAGCGTGGTCCCGATCTTGCCGACCACGCCGGGACGGTCCGGGTAACGGAAGAAGAGCAGCACGCCCTCCGGGGCGAGGTCCAGCTCGAAGCCGTCGACCTCGACCAGCTTCGCGGTCTCCCGGGTCCCGGAGATCACCACCGTTCCGGCGACGGCGACCGTACGCCCGTCCGGCAGCGCCCCGCGCACGGTGATCAGATTGGCGTGCTCACCGGCGTCCTCCACAGTCGCCAGTTCCACCTCGACACCTCGGTCGGCGGCCAGGTGCGGTGCGTTCACATACGTCACCGGCTCCTCGACCACCGGCGCGAACAGCCCTTTCAGGATGGCCAGTTCGAGCACCGTGACGTCGTGGGCCACCACCGCTCCGCGTACCTCGACCGTGGCCCGGGCCGCTATCCCGCCGGCCACCGCGGTGAACACCCGGCCCAGCCGTTCGGCGAGGGGAAGCAAAGGGCGTACGTCCTCGTCCACCGCACTGCCGGCGCGCACGTTCACCGCGTCCGGCACGAACTCACCGCGCAGCGCGAGGCGCACGCTGCGCGCCACCGCCACGCCGGCCTTGTCCTGCGCCTCGAACGTCGACGCGCCCAGATGCGGCGTGGCCACCACATTGGGAAAGCCGAACAGTGGTGACTCCGTCATCGGCTCGGTCTCGTAGACGTCCAGACCGGCACCGGCCACCCGGCCCTCGGCGAGCGCCTCGGCCAGGGCCCGCTCGTCGACCAGCCCGCCCCGGGCCGCGTTGATGATCCGGACGGTCGGCTTGACCAGCGCCAGCTCCTTCTCACCGATCAGGCCCAGCGTCTCCGGGGTCCGCGGCAGGTGCACCGAGACGAAATCGCTCTCCCGGAGCAGGTCGTCGAGTCCGACGAGCCGCACACCCAGCTGCGCCGCGCGGGCCGGCTGAACGTAGGGGTCGTACGCGATGAGCCGTACGCCGAAAGCGGCCATACGCTGCGCGAAGAGGACGCCGATGCGCCCCAGCCCGACCACCCCGACGGTCTTGCCCTGCACCTCCACGCCGGTGAACAGGGAGCGCCGCCACGCGCCCGCTTTCAGCGTGGCGCTCGCCGTGGCGGTGTGCCGGGCCACCGCCAGCAGCAGCGCCACCGCCTGCTCGGCGGCCGAGACGATGTTGCTGGTGGGCGCGTTCACCACCAGAACGCCCCGCGCGGTCGCGGCTGGCAGGTCGACGTTGTCGAGACCCACCCCGGCTCGGGCGACCACCCGCAGGCGTGGCGCCGACGCCAGCGCCTCGGCGTCGATGCTGGTCGCGCTGCGCACAATCACCGCATCGGCCCCAGCGAGCGCAGCCAGCAGAGCCGGCCGGTCAGTGCCGTCCACCTGCCGCACCTCGAAATCCTCAGCGAGCAGATCGAGCGCGGCGGGCGCGAGTTCCTCGGTTACCAGGACAACATTGGTCATGGCTCTCCATCCGGATCGTCCCCGTTGACGATGCCGACTGATACGAACGGAGGCCACAGTGAGGTTCATTTCACTCACGCGCGGTTTTCGCCCTTGATCAACGCAACCACTCACGCAGAACGAAGGGCCAGGGCCACCGAAGGTGGGCCCCGGCCCGGCCTCGGCGGGAGTGCCCTGTGTCAACCGGTTGGCTGGGGTGAGGTGAGTAGGTTTTGCAGGGCGCGGTGTTCGGCCGGGT
>NZ_JBHTDO010000042.1:0-49414 GCF_042666575.1 Actinoplanes sp. GCM10030250
ATCTCGGTCACCCAGTACCGCAACGAATCCATGATCAGCCGCAACGACTCATGATGCCGCACGTTCAAACTGTTCCCGGTACCGGTGGTGTCGTAGTAATACTGCCGGTCCTCATCGACCAGGCGGTAGAACGCCGGGTTGTCGATTCCCCGGAACGACAGCGTCGGACCCAGGTGGTTGCCCTCGGCCGTGTGGTTGTAGACCACATCCAGGATGACTTCGATACCGGCCTGGTGCAGCGACTTCACCATCGCCTTGAACTCCTGCACCTGCCCGCCGTCACCACCGAACGACGCGTAGCCGTTGTGCGGTGCGAAGAACCCGATCGTGTTGTAACCCCAGTAGTTCGTCAGGCCCCGCTCGATGAGCGCACTGTCGTGGACGAACTGGTGCACCGGCATCAACTCGACGGCCGTGACGCCCAGCCGCTTCAGATACTTGATCATCGCAGGGTGGGCCAGGCCGGAGTACGTGCCCCGGACATCGTCGGGGATGTCGGGGTGCTGGATCGTCATCCCCTTGACGTGGGCCTCGTAGATCACCGTCTGGTGCATCGGGACCTTAAGCGGCCGGTCGTTGCCCCAGTCGAAGTACGGGTTGATCACCACGGACCTCGGGGAGTACGGCGCCGAGTCGGTGTCGTTGTACGACTGGAGATCACCGAACTGGTACGAGAACAGCGCCTGATCCCACCGATAGTCCCCGTCGATCGCCTTCGCGTACGGGTCGAGCAGCAGCTTGCTCGGATTGCACCGCAGGCCCCGCGACGGGTCGTAGGGCCCGTACACCCGATAGCCGTACTTCTGTCCGGGCACCACCCGCGGCAGGTAACCGTGCCAGACCAGTGCCTCGCGCTCCGGCAGGTCGATCCGGGTCTCTTTGCCGTCGTCGTCGAACAGGCACAGCTCCACCCGGTCGGCTACCTCGGAGAAGATCGCGAAGTTGGTACCCCCACCGTCGTAGGTCGCGCCCAGTGGATAGGGGTTTCCCGGCCAGATATGCATGCGCCCACGATTCCCACACCACGCGCGCCCGGAAACCCCTGCGAGCTGTGACCAAAGTCCCGCGTGCCGGTAATTCCGTCAGCCACCGCCCACGGTGTCCTCGGGACGCGCACGTCCACGCTCGGGTGGCGGCCGGTCACCATCGACGGCGGCGGTGCCACATCAGCTCACCCCTTGCCTGCCACAGCAGCACGACCACCACCAGGACGAGGAGCCCCCACACGACGTTCTGACCCGACGCCTCCCAGAACAGGTAGAAGAATTGCGCAATCAGAAAGACGATGGTCAGGACGATGTCGAAGGGAATCATGAGAACGGCGAGAGCGAGGCGCACCAGGAACACGAGGAAGCCGATTCCGTACCAAATGCTGATGGTCGCGTCATCGTAGGCACCGCGGCTCAGCATGAACGGCTTGTACGGTGATCGGTCATATCCCGTGTTCCATTTGCCGGCGGCCTGGTCCCACCACGTCGACATACCTTCCGGTCGCTGCGCCACCGCGATGACTTCGGTCTTTTGCAACTGGATCACCTTGATGTCGCCGGCGGTCACGTCGATGGTCACCTGACCGTCGGCGACGGCGATCTCCGTGCGCCCGTTCACCACCGCTTTGAGCGCGCCACCACCCGCGCGCACCTCGTACACGCTGTCGAACCCGCTCTTGCCCTGGTGCCGGTCGCGGATGACGACGAAGATCGAGTCCTTCTGCTGCGGAGGAAGCTCATATTTGGCATTGACCGAGAAAACGCCGATCGGTGTGACGATGGTGCTTTCGCCCGCTACATCGATCCCGTCCGGCCCCACGGTGAATTTGATCGGCAGCAGCGCGGGCTTGTATTCCACTTCGGGATGCGCCTTGACCTCGTCCTCGCATCCGGCGACGGGGACGACCGCGAATAAGATCAGAACGGCGACGAGGCAGCGGTGTAGAACGCTCGTGTACACATACCCATGATGCGACCGGCGTCAATGTCGATCGAGGATGGACAGAGCGGCTCCCCGGTGTGATCGAGATCCTCCGGGTCAGCACCGCCCGCCACGGGTAGAACGGTGGGGTGCCCCGCCGTCACCTCATCCTCGCGATCTGCTGCCTGAACCTGCTGATCATCAGCCTCGACGCGACGATCGTGAACATCGCGCTTCCCGCCATCCGCGAGGATCTGGACACCTCGGTGTCCGGGCTGCAGTGGACGCTTGACGCGTACACCCTGGTTCTGGCCAGCTTGCTGGTCCTGGCCGGCTCGGTCGCCGACCGGATCGGGCGCCGCCGCGTCTTCCAGTCCGGGCTTGTCGTCTTCACCGCCGGATCGCTGCTCTGCAGCGTCGCGCCGACCCTGAGTTGGCTGATCTTCTTCCGGATGGTCCAGGCCGTCGGCGGGTCGATGCTCAACCCGGTCGCCATGTCGATCATCACGAACACGTTCACCGAGCCGAAGGAACGCGCCAGGGCGATCGGCGTCTGGGGCGCCGTCACCGGCTTCAGCATGGCCCTCGGGCCGCTGGCGGGGGGCGTCCTGGTCCACTCGTTCGGCTGGCAGTCCATTTTCTGGATCAACGTGCCGGTCGGGATCGCCGCGTTCCTGCTGGCCTGGAGGTTCATCCCGGAATCACGGGCGCCGCACCCACGCCGGCTCGACCCGGCGGGCCAGATCCTCGTCCTCGTCACGCTGGCGGCAGTCACGTACGGAATCATCGAAGGACCCGCGACCGGCTGGAACTCGCCGCAGATCCTCGGGTGCTTCCTGCTTGGCGCGGCCGCTCTCGCCGGCCTGTTGTGGTGGGAGCCCCGGCAGGCCGAGCCGCTGATCGAACTGAGGTTCTTCCGCAGCGCGCCGTTCAGCGGCGCGACCCTGGTGGCGGTCTGCGCCTTCGCCGGGCTCGGCGGTTTCCTGTTCCTCAACACCATCTACCTGCAGGAGGAACGCGGGCTTTCCGCGCTGGAGGCCGGCCTGTACACCCTGCCGATGGCGATCATGACGCTGCTCGCCTCACCGCTGTCCGGCCGTCTCGTCGCCGCCCGTGGCACCCGCCTGCCGCTCCAGATCGCCGGCATCGCCATGGCCCTTGGCATGCTCCCCCTGACATGGGCCGGATCGGACACCCCTGCCTGGCAGTTGTTCGCCGGCTACCTGGTCTTCGGTTTCGGATTCGGCATGGTCAACGCTCCGATCACCACTACCGCGGTCTCCGGAATGCCCCGTGAGCAGGCCGGGGTCGCATCGGCGATCGCGTCGACCAGCCGGCAGGTCGGCAGCGCCCTCGGCGTCGCGATCATCGGCGCGGTGATCGCTTCCGCCGCCTCCGGCGCCCGCTCCCCCGCCGGCTGGTGGATCCTCTGCGGCCTCGGCCTGGCGGTGCTCGTCCTCGGGCGATTCAGCACCGGGCCCTGGGCCCGATCAACAACCAGGCAGGGGTACGCCGAGAAGGCCGCCGCCTGACCGGACACGTACCCCCGGCCCGGCAGCGTGACTCGATGCCGGGCCGGGCCCTCGGTGGTGCGGACCGGCTACCCGGCCCGGTAGGCGCGGATGATGGTCTGGTCGATGCCACTGCCGCCGTCGGCGGTCGCCCTGACGCGCAGCGAGACGGCCTGCCCGGATCCCGGTTTCGGCAGGTGTGCCGCGAACGTGTCCGCGCGGCTGACGCTCGCCGGTGCCGGAAGCCAGGTGACACCGTCGTCGAGTGAGGTCCACAGCTCGAACGAGACGATCTTCTGCTTGGTCACCCCGTGCGCCTGCCGCACGGTGAACGCGGCGGTACCGTCGGCCGGCCTGTTCGCCACGTCCAGCGGAAGGGCGTAGTCGACCGACAACAGCGGCACCGGGACCCGGTTGGTGCCGGCCGGGCCCGTGGAGCGGAACGTCCAGGCGGTGTCCACCCGGGTGGACACCGGGCGCAGGGCGCCGGCGTCCAGGTGGTGGCTGAGCCGGTAATCACCGGCCTGCTGCGGCACCGCGAAGTCGGCGGCGCTGCCCGCCGCCTCGCCCACCACCTGCCCGTTGCGATGCAGGGTCAGCTTCCGGACGACCTGCGTCTCCCACTCGTTGTCCCAGATGCGGCAGCTGAACCGCTGGTGCTGGTCGGTCTCCTCTGCGAGTTCCACGTGAAGAACGCCCCGGGTACGGGAGATCGGGCCGGGGGCACAGATGCTGTCCGTCGGGGCCGGGTCGTCGTACCAGTCGGTGCGCTGCGGTTGCCGCACCCACACCTTGCCCTGGCGGCTGCCCGGCGCATACTGCTGCTGCGCCTCAGCGGTCCACGTGGCGCCGTCGTACACCTCTTCCTCGTAGCCGAAGCCCGGGGTGACGTAGTCGATGCGATCACCGGAGAGCTCGTACGACGAGCCCTGCAGGACGAGTAGGTGGTCGGCGGTCGAGCCGTACCGCTTGTGGGTGGTGGTCGATCCCTCGCGGTCCAGGACCCGGAAGCTCTGGTCGATCCGGGCCAGTCCGGCCTGATCGGCGGTGCTCCACCGGTACGCCGGGTCGGCCGGGAAGCCGTCGGGCAGCGTCCGTGCCAGGTCGTACTGGTACGGGCTCGGCCCGTCGCCGGGCGCGTCCAGGCTGAAGCTGGCGTACGCCTCGAAGCGGCCGATTGCCGGCTTCGCCATCGCCGTCACGTAGGCATGCCCCTCGCGGGCGTCGGCGCCCCATGCGTAGGCGGTACCGCTGGAGACGAAGGCGCCGTTGCCGGCGTACTGCTGGACGACGGCCGCGACGTGACCGGCTTCGGTGGCCACCCCGTCGAGACCGCCCCGGATCTGCTTCGCGGCAGCGACGTCGAGGAGCAGATCGGTTTCGCCGGTGATGGTCAGGTCGGTGTCGCCGAGCATGGCGATCCGGCTACGGTCGGTGGACCAATCGAACTCCATCTGATAGCCCATCACGCTGTAGCGGCCGGCCGGCACCCGCACGGTGGCCGGCACACCCGGAGTGATGTCCACGTCCGTGCTGAAAGCCACCGGGTCGTTGATGTCGACCACCTGTACCCGGCCGCGCGGCGTCACACCCTCGGCAGGGCCGGGCAGCGCGGTCATCGTCAGTTTGACGTCGTAACTGGGCGGTTCGACGTAGAAGGCAATCGGGGTGCCGGCGACGCGGACGCCACCGACGCGGCCGGTGACCATCGCCGTATACAGGCCCGGCCGAGCCGCCAGCGTCGACCGGTCGACGCGCAGCACCACACCGGCGGTGCCCCCGGCCACGAGGGTGACCTTGCCGGACGACAGGGTCGCCGCGCCGTCCGGGCCGGTCTTTCCGTCATGGTTCAGAAGGCTCACCGCGAGATCCACCGTGACAGCGGCCGTGCCGGTGTTGCTCCACGACAGCGGCGTGGCAGCGGTGCCGGACTGCGGATGGGTCAACGTACCCAGGTCGACCAGGTCCTGCCCGGCGACCACGCCGGTGAGGGCTCGCGCGGCATTGAGCCGGCCGGCGCCCACCTGGTGAACATCACCGCGGGGCAGCGGGTCGGCGGCTCCCACCAGGGCGGACTTCAGCCTGCCGGCCGACCAGCCGGGGTGCTTCTGTGCCAGCAGCGCGGCCGCGCCCGCCGCGTGCGGAGTGGCCATCGACGTACCCGACACGGCCGTGTAGTGGGCGTCGAGCGGGGTGCCCATCGTCGTACCGGCAGCGCGGGCGGCCAGGATGTCCACCCCGGGAGCGACCAGTTCCGGCTTCGCCGCCCGGGTGTTGAGCAACGGCCCCCGGCTGGAGAACGGGGCAAGCATGTCGCTGCCGTTCACCGCACCGACCGTCAGAGCCGACGCGGCCGCGCCCGGGTAGGAGATTCGGCCCGGGGTGGGTCCGTCGTTGCCGGCGGCGACCACGAACAGCGTCCCGTGCTGTGCGGTCAGCGTGTCGAGCGCCTGGGACAGCGGATCGCTGCCGTCGCTGAGATCCGAGCCGCCGAGGCTCATGTTCACCACGTCGGCCCGGGCCGCGGCCCACTCCATACCGGCGATGGCCTGTGACTCGGTGCCGTACCCCTCGTCGTCGAGCACCTTACCGATCAGCAGGCCGGCCTCCGGCGCCACGCCGCGCCGCTCCCCGCCCGAGGCGGCACCGGTGCCGGCGATCGTCGCCGCCACGTGCGTGCCGTGGCCCACCCGGTCGACGGCGTCACCACCCTCGACGCTGAAGTCGGCGCGATCCACCACCCGGCCGGCAAGGTCCGGATGGCTGAAGTCCGCGCCGGTGTCCAGCACCGCCACCCGGACACCGCGCCCGGTGACATCGCCGGCCCAGGCCTGCGGTGCCTTGATCTGCTCCAGGTTGCGGTCCAGGTTCGGCACCGGCACTCGCCCCGCGGTCACCGCGCCGGTGGCACGCACCCGGCGGTCCAGCCACACCTTCGGCCCGGCGGCGCGCAGTCCGGCGCCGTGGGCGGTTAGCTCGGAGAGGGTACGCAGGAAGCCCGCACCCTTGCTCTTCGGCTGCCGCCCCGACGTCGCTCCGATGACCGGCAGCTCGCGCCGCTCGGTCAGCCCCGCGGCCAGCGGATCCACCGCGAGCTTGCCCGCCGCTGAGCGCGCCGCACCATCCGGAAGCACGATGAGCGGCAACTCCGCAGTACTCGCGTCGTCATAGCCGTCCAGGATCAAGGCGGTCACATCGAAGAGCGACTCGTCCAGCACTGAACCGATCAGCCCGGCCACCTCGCCCGGCACCACCCGCACATGCCCGTCCGGACCGCAGCCGCGGTGCTGGGTGCCGCTCGGCTTCGCCGGCTTCACGGTGACCCGCGGGCAACCTAAATCGGCCGTGGACACCGTCACCACATCACCGGTCAGCAACGTCACGGTGTAGGTCCTGCCGGCCGGCAACACCGTTGCCGCACCCGTCGGCGGCGTACCGCCCGGCGGTTCACCGGCCACGCTCGTACCGGCGCCGGCCACGGCACCCGCCAGCAGCATCGCCGTCAATCCGAACAGCAGCGCCGTCCGGCGTCTGTGTCCTGCCACGAAGGCCCCCTCGACTCGAACAGATCGGGACCGTCGATCCCTATCTACGACGAGGCGGGGTGCACAGGCGGTTGTCCTCCGATGTGGATATTTCGATGGGGTGGTCGATGCGCCGGGCGTCGCGAGACACTCCACGTTTACACAGTGGATCGCGGCCGGCGAATACATTACTCGACCTCGCCGGATGCGTGCGGGAAACAGGAAGGCCGGTCTCAAGTCAGCCCGTTCGGCCGACGCCGTAACCGGCCGAACGGCCTCGCCCCGCCGGAACGCGATATGACGCCCGAAATCCCGTGGTCCGCTCGACGCGTCAACACATCAGTTTCCCCGGAATGGTCAGTTCTATTTCCGCAACGAAGGAGACCCGTCATGACCCTGCACTCAGTCCTCCGCACCACGACCGCAGCGGTGCTGGCCGCAGCCGCTTTCGCCACCGCGTCGCCGGGCGTCGCACACGCCAACGCGGGTGACTTCAGCGTCAAAGTGACAGTGGAGAACAACACCAAGGAAAGCTTCGACCTGCTGAAATACGACGTTACCGAGGGGGATTCGACAACCGAGCCGAATCAGACCATCGCACCGTCCAAGAGCGACTTCTTCAAGACCGAGTCGAACTGGGATCAGGGCGGAACGGCAGGCAGTATCAAATACCAGCTGACGAACGGCGGTTATGTCGTCATCTACTGGAGCAACCCCTACGAGGAAACCAATTGGTACGACTGCAAAGTGCCGAACTATATGACCTGCTCATGGAGCGAGGACCAGGACTACCACGCGGAAATGACATTCAGCATCAGCGACTGATCCTTTCCGAACCTCAGCGCAACGCCCGGTAGCGAAAGCCATCGGGCGTTTGTGTTCCCTTTTCCGCACGCCGGAGCCCCGGCCGGCGAACATGCTTCGCGCGATCTCTTGCATAGACATTGACCGATATCGGTGGATGGGCCAGGATGTGGGCAGCTCCCGATGGGAGCGCTCCCGCCTTGAGGAGGCCCTGTGCGCCGGTGCCCGAATCTGTTCGTCATCTCTGCCGCGTTCCTGCTACTGGCCGTCACCGGGTTGCTGCTCGCCCCGTCGGCCCAGGCAGCAGCGGGCGACGGATCCCCACGGGATACGAACATCGCCTTCTACGGGCGGTGGGACACCACCACCAATCCGGCGGCGGTCGTTCCGCACTTCGCCGGCGCGTACTTCGTCACCGGATTCACCGGCACCCGGGTCGCCCTGAAGCAGCGTGCCGCCATCGACCTGTACTACAGCATCGACGGTGCGGCCGACGTCTACCTGACCAACGTCAGCGGCACGGTGAACCTCACACCGTCCGCGCTGCGCGCCGGGAACCACACCCTGCGTGTCTCGTACCGGGTCGTCGCCGGCTCCTATCACGGCGACGCCGTCTTCCAGGGTCTCGTTCTGGACAGTGGTGCCACCACCTTCGCGGCACCCCGGCCGGCGAGGCTTCTCGAGTTCGTCGGTGATTCGATCACCGTCGGCACCACCTCGTCGAAGAACGCGCTCACCGCGTACGGATGGCTGACCGGCGAGCAGCTCGGAGCCGCGCACACGCAGATCGCCGAAGGCGGAGCCTGCCTGGTCAGCGCCGCCGACGGCTGCACCGGCATGGCCGACCGGTTCCTGCGCAACAACACCGTCGCGGGCTCCCCGCTGTGGGACTTCACCCGGTACCAGGCCGACGCCGTCGTGATCAACATGGGCACCAACGACGTCGGGCACAGCGTGAGCACGACCACCTTCCAGAGCGTCTACACCGGTCTGCTGCGCGACATCCGGGCGAAGTATCCGAGGGCCGCCATCCTGGCGCTGCAGACCTTCACCAAGCGGTACGCGGCGCAGACCCAGGCAGCGGTGCAAACGGTGACCGACGCCGGTGACCGCAACACCTTCTTCGTACCGACCGACGGCTGGCTGCCCGCGGACGGGCTGACCGACAACGTGCACCCCAACGACATCGGGCACCGGGCGATCGCCGCCAAGCTCGCACCGATCATCGCCGGCAAACTCGCACCCGCCCCCTCCGCGTCAGCCTCCCCGTCGGCGTCTCCGTCAGCCTCCCCGTCAGCCTCCCCGTCAGCCTCCCCGTCAGCCTCGCCGTCGGCGTCTTCGTCAGCCTCCCCGTCGGCTGGTGGGGCGTGCTCGGTCAGCTATGTCCGGACCAGCGAGTGGGCCGGTGGCGCGCAGTTCGACGTCACGATCCGCAACACCTCGGCGGCGCCGGTCACCGGATGGGCGCTGACCTGGACGCTGCCCGCCGGTCAGCGGATCACCCAGGCGTGGAACGCCACCGTCACCCAGTCCGGAGCGACCGCCCGCGCGGCCGACGCCGGCTGGAACGGCCAGGTGCCCGCGGGCGGCTCCACCGGGTTCGGATTCGTCACCGACAGCGCCCTCAACGGCGCGGCCGGGTTCGCCCTCAACGGCACAGCCTGCACCAATTCCTGACAGGAGCATCACCGTGACGCTATTCCGACGGCTTCTCGCGCCGGTGGCCGCCTCCGTCCTGGCGCTGACGGCGGGCGGTATCGGCGTGGCCACCGCCCGGGCGGCCGCGGCACCCGCCTGCCGCGTGGACTACAAGATCACCAGCCAGTGGGCCACCGGCTTCGGCGCCGACGTGACAGTCACCAACCTCGGCGACCCGGTGACCGGCTGGACACTCCGCTGGTCGCTCGGGTCCGGGCAGGGCATCGCGCAGGCGTGGAACGCGACAGTCACGGTGGCCGGCTCCGCGGCGACCGCCACCGGCGTGAGCTGGAACAGCGCGCTACCCTCCGGCGCCTCCGCCGCCTTCGGCTTCACCGGCACCCACACCGGCAGCAACCCGGTCCCGGTGTCGTTCACCCTCAACGGCACAACCTGCAACGGTACGGCGAACCCGCCGCCGAGCGGCACACCGTCTCCGAGCGGCACACCGTCTCCGACTCCCTGCACCGGTCCGAGCACCCCGCCGCCCTCCCCCGCCAGGAAGACGAAAATCTGGATGGCCGGCGACTCCACCATGATGAATCCGCAGGGAGGGGTCTGCCCGTACGGCTGGGGAAGCCAGTTCGCCGCCTACTTCACCGACGACGTGGTCGTGCAGAACAGCGCCGTCGGCGGCCGCAGCGTCCAGACGTGGCTCTACGAGGGCAACGTCACCAGCACCAAGGACTCCGCGGGCGAGTGCGTGGTCAGCCCGAACACGTACAGCACACGGTGGACCGGCATGCTCGACGCCACCACCGGGATGCAGGCGGGCGACTACCTGTTCATCCAGTTCGGCATCAACGACGGCGACTCCGCCTGCCCCCGCCACGTCGGCACGGCCCGCTATCAGCAGCTGCTCGGCGTGATGGTCCAGGCCGCCAAGGCCCGCGGCGCCAAACCGGTCCTCGTCACCCCGGTCGCGGCGATCACCTGCAGCGGCAGCACCGCCGTCGGCAACCGCGGCTTCCTCACCGAGACGAAGAACGCCGCCACGGCCGCCGGCGTACCCGTGATCGACCTGCACCAGCGCAGCCTCGCCCTGTACAACACCCTGAAGCTCTGCCCCAACAACAGCGACTACACAGCGGGCGCCGTCGGCGCCTTCTTCTGCAACGACCACACCCACTTCGAGGCCGCCGGCGCGCGCCAGATTGCCGGCCTGATCACCACCGCCCTCCGCGACCAGGGCATCCCGCTCGCATCCTTCCTCCGATAAGGGGCGCCCTCAGCGATCCACCGCGCCGGCTTGAACGAGCCGGACTCACACCGCGCCGGCTGTGAACGGGCCGGGGATCACACTGCGTCACCGATCGAGGCGGGGGCTCACGCCGCGCCGGCCTCGATCGGTGACGCGGCTGCTTCCGGCGTCACCCGCGACCGGGTCACCACCGCGGTGAGGCTGAGCGCGGTTGCGGCCACCGCGCTCAGCACGAGGATCAGCACGTACGGGTCGACGATCTCGATCCGGCTCTCGGCGACCCGGTTGGCGGGCATGGCGTGCGGAGTGATGGCCGGGATGAGGCTGTCCGGACCCCAGTGCGCCAGCAGCACCACCGCCGCGAAGGTCAGCACCATCGTGGTGGCCACCGCCAGCAACCCCGCGAGCAAGGTGCCTCCGGTGGTGCCGGCCCGGCCGGAGTTGGCCAGGACCGCGACAACCGCGGCCAGACCGGCCAGCATGAGCACCCGCCCGGCCGTGGCCGGGATCGGCGGCCCGGTCACCACGCTGATCAGCCATACCGCTGTCGCGGCGAGTCCACTCCCGACCCCGGTGACCAGCACTCGCGGCGTCGCCTTCGACCGCTTCGCGCACACCACCACCAGCGCGATCAGGAATCCGGCCCCCAGAGTCGCGAACACCAGAATGCCGGCGCCGTCGTCAGCCGCCTCCAGCGTGGCGGGGTGCGCGTGAGCGACCGCGACCACGGCGATGACAGCGGCGACCAAGTAGCCACCGACCCGCAGCAGCCACGCCGTGACGCCACCACCGACCGGGCCGAACATCCCCGCCCGGCGCGCCTCCCAGCACACCGCGGCCAGCACCGGCACCATCACGGAGAGGACCACGGTGAGCGGCGGATAGTCGACGGCGCCGATCCATGCGAACAGCGTCCCCAGGGTCGCCAGCACCACAGCGAGGTGCACAGCACCCCGCACCAGGTGGAACTCGGCGGCCGCGGCGAACACGCACCCCCGGGCGAACCGCCACCGGTCCGCCCGCTCCGTGACCACGGCCAACTCGGCCCGCATCGCCCGGCCCCACTCCTCGCGCCCGGCGGGCATCACCCGCACGGCGGCATCGAGCAACCGAGCCGGCCGATCCCTGTCCCCCGGCGTCATCGTGCCGGCCTCAGCGGAAGCATGAACGGAACTCTATATAGGTAGACAATGGCCGGACATCACCCGTTCGGCCGCCTCCACCCGTTCGGCCGCGGACCCCGGCCCGCCGCCTGCGGACCCCGGTCCGCTGCCTGCGGACCCCGGTCCGCTGCGGATCTCGCCTGACGATCCGGCACGGCGCCGCGCTCGCGGCCGGATGGAAAGCTGTCACGGGCGAGACGCGGCGCAAGCCGGTTACTCGAAGAACTTGAGGCTGAAGCCGGTGCTGGTGGCGGCGCCCGGCACATTGGCGCGGGAGTAGGTGGTGTTGCCCCACCACGCGAAGGTGCCCGTGTACCAGTACCGGTTCGCCCAGGCGTAGGGCGTTCCCTTCGGCACCGCGTGGTACATCAGCGGGAAGCGGGGGCCGGCCGGCGGGCTGGTGGCGATGTCGCCGTTGAGGAGGACGAACGTGTGGTGGCCGGGGCCGTTGGCGTTGAGGGTGGGGTCCCAGCCGGGCATCATGGTGGCCCGGTTGGAGCCGAAGAGGCAGCCGTTGGACTTGTACCAGTCCCAGACGTAGGCGGGGTCGCCACCGGCTCGCAGGCGCAGGTCGGCGAGGCAGTACTGGTCGCTCCAGCTGCCGTTCGCGGAGTAGACGATGTGCAGCTGGCCGCTGGGGTCGCGGATCGCCTCGGGGCCCTCGTTGATGAACGGGTTGCCGACCACCCGTTCCCAGCTCTCCCGGGGTTGCGAGATGACGTAGCGCGGGCCGGTCGTCGTCGTGGGGCTGCTCATCCGGGCGATGTAGAGGTTCTGTTCGATGTTGGTGTCGCCGGCCCAGCCGGACCAGACGAACCAGCGCTGGCCGTTGAAGACGAACATGGTGCCGTCGATCGCCCACTTGTTGTCGGGCAGGGCCATCCGGGTCGCGCCGGTGTAGCCGCTGTCGGCGGTCGCCGAGCTGATCACGTACATCCGGTGGGCGGCGCCCCGGCCCGCGGCGAAGTAGATGTAGTAGCGGCCACCGTCGTAGTGGATCTCCGGTGCCCAGACCTCGCCCAGGTTGCCGGTGTCCGACCAGACCTGCCGGGCGGCTGCGGTGGCCAGGCCGTCCGGTGAGGACGCCTGCCGGACGGCGATGCCGCCGCCCAGTGCCTGCACCCCGACGTAGGTGCCGCCGATACGCAGCACGCTCGGGTCGGCGGCACGCAGGGAGGTGCGGGCCGCGGCGGCCGGGACGGCCGGGGTCAGGACGGCCGAGGAGAGGACGGCCAGCAGGCCGGAAAGCACGAGAGCGAGGAGTACGCGGGGAGTTCTCATGGCTGTTCCCAGGGACTGGCCGCCTGTTCGACGCCCTGCCGGCGGGGGACGGCAGCGGGAAGGCGGCGTCCGGCCGGGACGAGTACGGCGGCGTTGCGGGGGCCCGGCCGTTCAACCAGCAGTTGACCACACGACGGAGAGCGGTTGCCAGAGAAGACGGTTCCGGAACCAGCGATCGGCGTGGATGCCTTCGCGGTAGCGGCCGGATGAGTCGGTAGCGGCCGGATGAGTCGGTAGCGGCCGGATGAGTACTGCCGCCGGGACATATCGACAGAAGCCGTTTCGGCCCGTAGGGTGCATGGCCGATGGGAGCGCTCCCATCCCCTTCCCCCGGAGGTTCCCCCATGCACCGCTCCATCCCCACCCTGCTGCTCACCAGCGGCATCCTGCTGACCGCCGCCGCGTGCGGCACCGCGCCCGGAGCCGGCCCCACGGCCGGCGCGGCGAGCGGCCCAGCCGTACCGACCCCTGCCCCGGCGATCGCCGTGACCTGCGAGGCGCTCTCCCAGGTCTACCAGGCGAACATGGCGCCGCTCGCCCAGGCGCTGACCGAGGTCACCACCGACGCCAAGACGACCACCCAGGCGCAGCGGGCCATGGCCAACTTCGCGACGGCGGTGCAGGACGCCACCAAGGCGAGCACCGACGCGGAGCTGCGTTCGGACGGTCAGAAGGCCGCCGACCAGCTGCGCGCCAAGTCGAAGGACGCCGCGTTCTTCAAGACCATCAAGTCGCCGGCGGACGTCGACAAGACGATCGGCCCGGCCCTCACCGAGTGGCTCTCCCCGATCCAGCGCCACTGCGCGTAACACTCTGGACACACCATTGAACTGGGAGCGCTCCCATGTAACGATGACCGTCATGTTGAAGAAGCTCGGCACCGTCCTCGCAGCGGCCGCGCTCGGCGCCGGCCTGCTGTGGGTGGCCACCCCCTCGGACGCGGCAGCGGCGCCGGCGCACAGCTACGGTGAGGCGCTGCAGAAATCGCTGCTGTTCTACGAGGCTCAGGTGTCGGGCAAGAAGCCGGCCTGGAACCGGGTGTCCTGGCGCGGCGACTCCGCCATGAAGGACGGCTCCGACGCCGGCCTCGACCTCACCGGCGGCTGGTACGACGCGGGCGACCACGTCAAGTTCGGCCTGCCGATGGCGTTCACCACCACGATGCTGGCCTGGGGCGCCGTGGAGAACCGGGAGGCCTACGCGGCGTCCGGTCAGCTGACCCACCTGCTGAACAACCTGCGGGTGCCGAACGACTACTTCATCAAGGCGCACCCCTCGGCCGACGTGCTCTACGGGCAGGTCGGCAAGGGCGACGACGACCACAAGTGGTGGGGTCCCGCCGAGGTCATGCCGATGGCGCGTCCCGCGTACAAAATAGATGTGAGCTGTGGTGGCACGGAGATCGCGGCGGAGACGGCCGCGGCCATGGCAGCGAGCTCCCTGGTCTTCCGCCCGACCGACCCGGCCTATGCGGACACGCTGCTCACGCACGCCAAGCAGCTCTACTCGTTCGCCGATCGGGTGCGCAAGAGCTATCACGAGTGCATCACCGACGCGACCTCGTTCTACCGGTCGTGGAGCGGTTATTCCGACGAGCTGGTGTGGGGCGCGATCTGGCTGCACCGGGCCACCGGCGACGCGTCCTATCTGGCGAAGGCCGAGGCGGGTTACGACGCGCAGGGCAACGAGAACCAGACCAGCACCAAGATGTACAAGTGGACGATATCCTGGGACAACAAACAGTATGGCAACTATGTGCTGCTGGCCCGGCTGACCGGCAAGCAGAAATACCTCGACGACGCCAACCGGTGGCTGGACTGGTTCACCGTCGGTGTCAACGGTGAGAAGGTGCGCACGTCGCCGGGCGGCATGGTGGTGGTCGACTCGTGGGGCGCACTGCGCTACGCGGCCAACACCGCGTTCGTCGCGCTGGTCCACAGTGATCATCTGAGCGACGCGGTGCGCAAGCAGCGCTATCACGACTTCGCGGTGCGGCAGATCAACTACGCGCTGGGCGACAACCCGCGGAACTCCAGCTACGTGATCGGGTTCGGCGCCAATTCCCCCAAGAACCCCCATCACCGTACGGCACACAGCTCCTGGTGGGACAGCCAGCAGGTGCCCGAGCAAACCCGCCACATCCTGTACGGCGCACTGGTCGGCGGACCGTCCTCACCCGACGACGCGTACACCGACAGCCGCGGCGACTACGTGATGAACGAGGTGGCGACCGACTACAACGCGGGGTTCACGTCGGCGGTCGCGCGGCTCTACGGCGAGTTCGGCGGCACTCCCCTGACCGGCTTCCCGCAAGCCGAGAAGCCGGACATTCCCGAGCTCTCGGTCGAGACCACGATCATGCAGAACGAGACCCGGTCGACAGGGGTGAAGGTCGTCGTCTACAACAAGTCGGCGTATCCGGCGCGGGCCCTGACCACCGGCAAGTTCCGCTATTACTTCACCCGCGACGACAGTTCGGCGCTCGTGGTCAGCTCGCCCTACACCCAGGGATGCCCCGGCCCGACCACGGCGAAGCAGCACTCCGGCAACATCTGGTACGCCGAGGTCGACTGCACCGGCTACACCATCGCCCCGGCCGGCCAGTCGGCGCACCGGATGGAGGTGCAGCTCAAGATCGGAGTCGCCGAGGGCGGCACGTGGAACCCGGCGAACGATCCGTCCTACCAGGCTGCCGCCGGGCCGAACAAGGGTGTGCCGCTCTACGACGGTGCGGCGCTGGTGTGGGGCTCCGTCCCGGACGGCTCCACTCCGTCACCGTCACCCTCGGTCTCCAGCTCGCCGTCAGCCTCGGTCTCCCCGTCAGCCTCGGTCTCCCCGTCGGTCTCGGTCTCCCCGTCGGTGTCCGTCTCGCCGTCGGTCTCCGTCTCGCCCTCGATCTCCGTCTCGCCGTCGGTCTCCCCCTCGGTTTCTCCGTCGCCTTCTTCGGCCGGCGGATGCCGCGTCGGCTACACGACGAACAGCTGGAGCACCGGCTTCACCGCGACGGTGACGATCACCAACGGTCCTGCCGCGCTGAACGGGTGGACGCTGGCCTTCCCCTACACGTCGGGTCAGAAGGTGACGCAGGCATGGTCGGCATCGGTCACGCAATCCGGGACCCAGGTGACCGCGACGAACGCCTCCTTCAACGGGAACCTCCCCGCGGGCGGCACGGTCAGCTTCGGCTTCAACGGCACCCACACCGGCTCCAACCCGGCACCCGCCTCCTTCACCCTCAACGGCACCTCTTGCACAACCACCTGACCCACCACTCGCTCCAGCTGGCCCGGCTCCCCAGCTGGGCGTGAGAGGTGCCTTCGGGACCGCGAAGCCCCGCTCAACGCCAGCCGAGCCGGAAAGCTGGACGTGAGAGGGGCCTCCGGCGCCGCGAGGCCCCGCTCAACGCCAGCCGAGCCGCAGAGCTGGACGTGAGAGGGGCCTTCGGGGCTGCGAGGCACCGCTCAGCGCCAGCTGGACCGGGCGGCTGGACGTGAGAGGGGCCCTCGGCGCCGCGAAGCACCGCTCAACGCCAGCTGAGCCGGAGAGCTGGACGTGAGGGGGGACTTCGGGACTGCGAGGCACCGCTCAGGGCCAGCTGGGTGGGGGGTGAGGGTGAGGGGACGCTTCAGCCCGGCGGGCGCGCTGCGGCCTGGGGGTGGGCAGCGGGTCGCGGTGTAGCTCGGGGACTTTGCGTGGGTCGTACGATAAAAGATCTTGACTGGTTTGAGACACGAAGCGTGATCGGACCGCCTGGCCGGCCGGTGCTAACTTGATGGCTGTCCACTTTCGAGCTTCGCTGTTTCTGGTGGTGGGGATGTCTGAGACAGCCGGGCGGGTGCTGCCCGTCTATCTGGTGGCCGACGAGTCGCGATCGATGACTCCCGTGGTCGACGAGCTGAACGACGGTTTGCGTTCGCTGCACGACGCGCTGCTGCGGGAGCCGCTTGCCGCCGCCAAGGTGCGGTTCTCGATCGTGGGGTTCTCCGACGACGTCATTGTGCACTCGGCGCTCGCCGATCTGCGGAACATGCCGGCGCTGCCGCAGCTGTCCGTGCGCGCGGGCACTGCCTACGGCGTGGCGTTCTCGCTGCTCACGGACCGGATCCCGGCGGATGTGCGCGCGCTCAAGCGTGAGGGTTTCGCGGTGCACCGGCCGGCGGTGTTCTTCCTCAGCGACGGCCAGCCGACGGATCCGGGCGAGTGGGAGCAGGCCTACGACGCGCTGATCGACCGTGAGCGCAACCCGACCGCGCCGAACATCATCGCCTGCGGGATCGGTGAGGCGCGCGCCGAGACGATTCTGCACGTGGCGACGCGGCCGGAGTTCGCGTTCGTCGCCACGCCCGGTGTCGAGGTCGGCCTGGCGATCGCGGAGTTCTGCACCGCGCTGACCCGGAGCGTCATCAAATCCGGGCAGGCTGTCGGCGGGTCCGACGCGGAGCTGGTGGTCGAGCGGCCGGACAGCTTCCGGATGGCCGTGGACGTGGTGTGAGCTTCGACTGGGCGCCTCCGGCCGTCGGGGCGGCTGGTCCGGCGGGGCCGGTCCGGGCCCCCGCCACCCAGCCGTACCGGCCGGACACGGTGATCGACGGCTGGTCGGCCGAGGGGTTCGAGGTGCGGGCGGCTGCCGTGCGCGGGACCGCTCACCGGGCTTCGGGCACGCCGCGTCAGGACGAGTTTGCGGTGGCCACCCACGCCGGGTCGGGAGCGGTGATCGCGGTGATCGCGGACGGGGTGTCCAACGCGGAGTTGTCGCACCTGGGCGCCACGATGGTGTGCCGCACCGTCGTCGACTATCTGCTCCACGCCGAGGCCGCTGTCGACTGGCACGATTTGCTGCGCTGCGCCGGGTGGTCGCTCGTGGAGTATGCGTCGCGGCAGTTCGGCGATCCGGACCCGCAGCGCGCCGAAAAGCAGCTGGCCAGCACGGTTGTTGTTGCTCTGGTACGGCCGGCCGGTCCCGGATCGGCGGTCGCCCAGCTCGTCCGGGTCGGCGATTCGGCTGCCTGGCGACTGCGGACCGGCACATGGGAGCCGGTGTTCCCGCCCCTGTCCGGGCCCGAGGACGAGCTCCTTCCCGACGGGGTGTCCGCCCTGCCCCGGGTGCCCGCCGAGGTCACGCCGGTGGAGGTCGAGCTGTCCGCCGGTGACGTGCTGGTCCTGGGCACCGACGGCTTCGGCGAGCCGCTCGGTGACGGCACCGGGGAGCTGGGGCGGCTGTTCTCGGCGGGGCTGGCCACCCCGCCCCCGATGACGCGGCTGGCCTGGATGCTCGACTTCACCGGCGGGCAGTGGGACGACGACCGTACGGTCCTGGCGGTCTGGCCCGCGAGCGGGGAAGAGCCGGCGGGCCGGGAAGAGCCGGCGAACGGGGAAGAGCCTGCGGGCGGGGAAGAGCCGGCGGGCGGAGAAAGCCCGGACAGCCTGCCATGAGCGACGCGCCGGTGCTCGAGGTCGACCTGGCCGATCTGGGGCCGCGGACGCGCCTGGCCACCGGCGGGCAGGGTACGGTCTTCGCCCTGGCCGAGGAGCCCGGCCTGGTCTACAAGGAGTACGCGACCCGGTTCGTCGACGACGTGGACGTCGCCACGCTGAACCGCTTCGTCCGCCTGGCCGCCGGCGCCGGCGAGGACACCGGCGCCGCCGGCGCCGGGGAGGACACCGGCGCGCTGCTCGGGCTGGCCGCCTGGCCGACGGCGATCGTCCGCAAGGAGGGCGTGGTCCGCGGCTTCCTGATGCCGAGGGTGCCGGATCACTTCACCGTCGAGCTGGCCCTGCCGAGCGGCCCGTCCACCGTGCTGGCGCAGGTGCAGTACCTGCTCAACAGCGACGACTACCTGCGCGACCGCGGCCTGCTGATCGACAACCGGATGCGGCTGGAGATCCTGCGCGACATCGGTGAGGCGCTCGCCCTGCTGCACCGCCTCGGCATCTGCGTCGGCGACTTCTCGCCCAACAACCTGCTGTTCAGCCTGACCGCCCGGCCACGGTGCTACTTCCTCGACTGCGACGCGATGCGGCTGGACGGCGACTCGGTGCTGGAGCAGGCCGAGACACCCGAGTGGCACATGCCGGCCCCGGAGGAGCTCGGTACGCCCGCCAGTGACGCGTACAAGTTCGGGCTGCTGGCGGTGCGGTTGTTCGCGGGCGATCAGCAGGTACGGGATCCGGCGGCTGCCCGGCGGCGGCTCGACCCGGGCCTGCGCCGCCTGGCCGCGCGCAGTCTGGGTGCGGATCCGGCGCTGCGGCCGTACCCGGGGCAGTGGCTGGAGCCGCTCGACCGGACGATCGCCCGGACACCGCCGGAGCCGCCACCGGAGCCCGTTCCCAGCCGGCCGATCGCTGCTCCGCGCCGCGTCGTGCCGCAGCCCGTTCGGGTCCCGCTGCCGGTGAAACGTCCGCGCTGGCCGATCTACGCCGGTGCCGCGGCGGCCCTGATCCCGGTGCTGATCGGCGTGTTCAACAACGACGACACGGAGACGACGTCGTCCCGGATCCCGCCCGGCTTCAGCCTGCCGGCCGGCGAGGACCCGTTCCGCCTCCGCCAGCAGCCGGGCCTGCCCACACCGGACCCGGGGTCGATCCTGTCGAGCGCCTACCCCGGACTGTTCCCCACCCCCCGGACCTCCGGCCTGCTGAATTCGGCGTTGCTGCCGCTCATCTGCATCCCCTCCGAGATCGAGGTGGGTTCGGGTCTCAACCGGCAGAGTGCCCGGGTGAAAGCGGCGGTCACGGCCGTCGAGGAGGTGATGTGCCCGCTCAACAACCTGCGGTCGGACGACGTGCTGCCCACCGGATCGAAGACCCAGCGCGCCCGGGCCACCGAACTGGAGGACAACGGCCCGTACAAGCTCGTGCGGATCATCGGGGTGCGCGGCGGTTCCGGCGGGCAGACTCAGGTCAACGTCGTCTTCGAACCGGCCCTCGTCGACTCGCCCACCTGCTTGCGCTCCCGGCTCTCGGTGGCCAGGGAGGGCGAGGGGTACGTCCTGGCCTCGCTCACCGACCCGGTCGCGTACTCCTGCCCGTGACCGCTGGCACCCTTGTGCAGCAGGTCGTTGATCGCGTCGGCGGTGGCAGCGCCCAGCGGGCGGCCCTGCTCGACGGCGAAGCCCAGCTCGGTGACGAGGCGGCGGTGATGCAGGTCCACTGTCGACTCCACCACGTCGGCGAACAGCGCTGACGCCGACCGGGCCCGCCACCACGCGAGCAGGCCGAGCCCGATGCCGAGGAACAGCGCCGGCCACCACCACAGCACCAGGACGCCGTAGAGCACCGCCCAGCCGGTGAGGATCCCGGCGCGCTCCAGCCGGTCCCGCGCCTGGGTCACCGGCAGCCGCTCGTCGGCGGTGAGCAGCAGCCACAGGCGGGGCCAGATCAGGGCGAGACGCAGGCCGTACTGAGCGGCGACCCGGTCGTCGGCGAGCCGGATCCGGTCCGCGATCCAGGTGGGGCGATCGGGCAGGTAGACGGCCGGTACGACGCGTTGCTGCTCGGCGAACCGGCGCTCGGCGGCGGCCCGGCGGCGGGCGGTGAGCGCCGACGCGATCCGGCGCGCCGGACCCGGCCACCGCCCCAGCCACACGAAACGGGCGAGCGTGCCGGTCCCCTGGGCGACGACCGCGGCGAGCGCGGCAACCGCCACCACGAGCAGCGCGCACACCACGCCCAGGGGCACCTGTTTCACCAGGTCGCCGAGCACCCGGGCGGCCGCGAGCGCCGCACCGCGCACGTCCCACAGGCCCTGCCTGCCCGGCAGCACGGCGAACGCCGCCACCGCACACCACAGCAGGCCGGGGCCGAGGGCGCGGGTCAGCCAGCGGTCGCTCAGGCGCCGCCCCACCTCACCCAGCAAGACGTCGATCACGCTGACCTCACGCCCCCGCCCGGTACGTCATGGGCGCCTCGGCGAGCGTGCAGACCGGAACCCGGCCGCGGTCGTCGCGGTGTGCCCGGCGCGAGCACCTGCCACGCGGGCACCGGTAGTCGCCCTGGAGCACCACCTCGGCAAGACCGTCGAGGTGGGCGCCCTCGACGCCGGGCGGCCCGTGCCCCGGCGCCGGTTCCGCGTTGCGCCCGTCGTCCTCCTCGTCGGCGAGCAGGCCCAGTCGCCGGCACACCACCGCCACGGGCTCACCCGCGGCGAGGTCGGCGACCAGCTCCTCCAGCTCGTCGGACCACAGCCCGGCCTCGGCGCGCTCGCGCAGCGCGGGCAGCGCCGCGCACAGCGACGCCAGCAGACGACGGTCCGGCCTGTCGGACAGAACCTCCACTCACGACACTCCCGTCCGCCGGTCCCGGTGGTTGACGCCCCGGCCGCCCTCGAATGTACTGAACCCGTGCCTGTCGCGGGGGATGCCACCGACCCGGCCGCGCGGGTCGACGAGCTGATCGCCGCGTTCGACCGTGACGGCGACGAGACCACGCTGACCGAGGCGGAGGGTCTGCTGCGCGGCGTGCTGGCCGCCGACCGGTCCCGCGTGGACATTCTGATCTCACTGTCCACCGTGCTGCTGCGCCGCGGCCGCCTCGCTGACACGCCGGCGCGGTTCGACGCCGCGGGCGCCGCTGCCCAGGAGGCAGCCGCGGCGGCGCACCCCGGGGATCAGTGGTGGTCGTTCACGCGGGCCCAGCTCAGCCTGGTGGCGAGCACACGGTACGAGTTCGAGCGCCGGGCGCAGGACCTGTCCGCGGCGATGCGGTACGCGACCGAGGCGGTGTCCGCCGTGGACCCGGACGACCCGGAGCTGCCGGACATCCTGGTGCGGTGCGTCAACGCGTACCGGCTGAGCTTCGAGAGGTCCGGCCGCCTCGCGGACATCGACACGGCCGTACGGCTCGGCCGGCTGATCGGGCAGTCCGCCGACCCGACACACGTTCTCGCCGCCCAGCAGTTCCTCGGTGCGTGTCTCGCGCTCCGCTTCGCCCGTACCGGCGACCAGGCCGACATCGACGAGGCCGTCCGCCTCTGCCGGGACGCCCTGACCTCGGTGTCACGCCGGCACATCGACCGGGTCGCGCTCAACAGCACGCTGACGTACGCGCTGATGCAGCGCTGGATCCGCGGCGACGGCGGGGAGCAGGACCTGACGGAGGCCATCCGGATCAGCCGCGAGCTCGTCGCGGCCCTGCCCCACGGCGACACGCTGCGCGCGCAGCTGCTGACCAACCACGCCAGCCTGCTGTTCATCCAGGCATTGGAGGGCGACTCACCGCCGCACCTGGATGAGGCCGTACGCCGAGCCCGGGAAGCCGTCGACTCGCAGTCGGACAGCGCGTTCCGGGCGGGTCACCTGGCCAACCTGGCCAACCTGCTGCTGGTCCAGGCCCGGATGGGCAGCGACCCGGCGGGGGTCCGTGCGGCCGTCGAGACCGGCAAGGCGGCTCTCGCGGCGCTGTCGCCCGGCAACCCGGACCGGGCGCGGGCGCTCAACATCCTTGGCTCGGCGCTGCGGATCCGGCACCTGATCGACCGCGACCCGGACGACCTGGACGCGGCGGTCGGCATGTGGCGGTCGGCGGCCGGTTCGCGGGTGGGACAGATCGAGATCCGGATGACGGCCGCGCGGAGCTGGGCCCGGGCCGCCGCCGAATCGGGTGAGGCCGGTCTGGCGCTCGAGGCGTACAGCACGGCGGTGGGGTTGCTTCCGCTGCTGGCGTGGCGCGGTCTGGACCGTACGGTGCAGGAGAAACGGCTCGCCGTCAACGCGGGGCTGGCCGGTGACGCGGCCGCCTGGGCACTCGCGGCCGGACAGCCGGAACGCGCGGTGGAGCTGCTGGAACAGGGCCGCCAGGTGCTCTGGTCCCAGGCCGTGCAGACGCGCAGCGACCTGTCCGTGCTGGCCGCGGTCGCCCCCACGCTCGCCGCCGAACTGGACGAGATCCGCCGCGAGCTTGACGGCAGCGAGGCGTCGGCGGCCGTCGTCATCCCCGCCGGCGCCGGTGACCCGCGGGTCTGGCAGATCGGCAACGACCTGCTGGCCTCGGCGGTGGGCGGCCCGGCCCGGCCGGACGGCGAGGACGCCGGCCGCCGCCGTCGCCTGGCGGAGCGGTGGGAGGAACTGCTCGGCGAGGCACGCCGGCTGCCGGGCCTGGCGGGATTCCTCAGCCCGCCGTCCTTCGCCGCGCTGCGGCCGGCCACCGCCGGCGGTGCGGTGGTCCTGGTCAACACCTCGGAGTGGCGGTGCGACGCGCTTGTCGTGACAGATTCAGGGGTACGGGCAGTGCCGCTGCCCTGGCTGTCGTCAGACGCCGCCCAGCGCCGGGCCGCCGCCCTGCTCGCGGCGCAGCGTGAGGTGGAGCGGGGCGGTGGAAGCGTCGCCCGGGCCGCGCTGCGCCAGACGCTCGTGTCGATTCAGCGGTGGCTCTGGGACACCGTCGCGGAACCGGTCTGCGCCGCGCTCGACGAGGTCGCCGTCCCAGGGGCCGCCCCCGGCGCCGTCCCAGGGCCGGACGGCCGGCACCGGGTCTGGTGGTGCCCCACCGGGCCGCTGACGATGCTGCCGCTGCATGCTGCCGGAAGGTTCGGTGCGACAGCGCCGCTAGCCGAGCGCCGCCGGTTGTCGGTGGCCGCCCGGTGCGTGTCGTCCTACACACCGAGCCTGTCGGCGCTGCTGCGGTCCCGGTCCGGCGCGGTGCCGCCCGGTGCGGTGCCGCCCGGGCCGCCTCGGGCGTTCGCGGTAGGTGTCGCCACCCTGCCGGGACAGGCACCGCTGCCCGCGGTCAGCGAGGAGCTGCGGGCGGTCAGCTCGCACGTGCCGGGACTGCGGATTCTGGCGGGCCGGAGTGCCACGGTGGAGGCGGTGCTGACCGCGCTGGAGCAGCACGGCTGGGCCCATTTCGCCTGCCACGGCGAGCAGGACTTCGACCGGCCCAGCGCCGGAGCGCTCCGGCTGTCCGACGGGCGGCTCAGCGTGCTCGACCTGGCCGGCCGCCTGGCCACCGCTTCCCGCACCCGAGCCGCCACACCCCATGCCGGAACCCCTCCTGGCGGTGCAGCCGACTTGGCCTACCTCTCCGCGTGCCGGACGGCGGCCGGCGGGCGTGGCCTGCCGGACGAGGCGATCCACCTCACCGCGGCCCTGCAGATGGCCGGATTCCGCCATGTCATCGGCAGCCAGTGGGCGGTCTCCGACCGGGTGGCGGCACAGGTCGCCGCCGACGTCTACGCCGCACTCACCGCCGGTGGCTCGCTGAACTCCAGTGAGGCCGCCTACGCCCTGGACCGGGCCATCGACCGGGTACGGCGTCAGCAGCCGGACCGCCCCGACCTCTGGGCCGCACTGATCCACACCGGCCCCTGAGCTCGGCACCACCACAGCGCGCACAGGCGCACACGCAAGCCGTCCGTGCGCGCCTGGCAACGCCATGGGCCATCCCGGATCGCACGCAACCCCAACGTGTGCGCCCGTCACCCCCAACTCCACCCGCTGCCGCGAGCGCATCGAGGCCCCGTCACATCGTTGACGAAACAGTGACACATCTGAAACATTGAATGCCCTCGGCCGCAAGAACTTGGCAGCGGACCGAAAATTGCGTCGCATGCACCGCAATATCTCAGCACCTCCCCCTCTCCCCGTGTTCCCGCCCACAAGGACGGACTCCATGAAGCGCACTCGACTCAGCGCACGGCTGATCGGCGCGGCCCTCGCAGCCGGGCTGATCGTTTTCGGCATGTCGCCGCCGGCCGCACACGCGGCCGGCCCGAACCTGGCCGCCGGCAAACCGGCCTCGGCCAGCGGATCACTGGGCGCGCAGCCCGCGTCCGCCGTCAGCGACGGCAACCAGCAGACGTACTGGGAATCTCCGAACAACTCCTTCCCCCAGTGGGTGCAGGTCGACCTCGGCAGCACCGTCTCGGTCAACCAGGTCGTCCTCAAGCTGCCGCCCGCCGCCGCGTGGGCCACCCGCACGCAGACGCTCAGCGTGCAGGGCAGCACGAACGGGTCGAGCTTCAGCACGCTGTCCGCCTCCGCCGGGCGGGTGTTCAACCCGGCCTCCGGCAACACCGTCACGATCGACTTCGCCGCGGCGAGCGCCCGCTACGTACGGGTGAACGTCACCGCCAACACCGGCTGGCCGGCCGGTCAGCTCTCCGAACTGGAGGTCTACGGGGTGTCCGGCCCGGTCGACCCGGACCCGGACCCGCCGGCCGGTGGGAACCTCGCCGGTGGCAAGGCGATCGAGGCGTCCTCGTCGACGTTCAACTTCGTGGCGTCCAACGCGAACGACGCCAGCGTGACGAGCTACTGGGAGTCCACCGGTTTCCCGTCGACGCTGACCGTGAAGCTCGGTGCGGACGCCGACATCACCGGGATCGTCGTCAAGCTCAACCCGGACCCGGCGTGGGGCGCGCGTACCCAGAACTTCCAGGTTCTCGGGCGGGCCGGCACCGCGAGCGGGTTCACCGAGCTCAAGGCCCGGGCGGACTACGGTTTCAGCCCGTCGTCGAACCAGAACTCGGTGACCGTTCCGGTCAGTGGGCGCGCGTCCGACGTACGCCTGCAGTTCTTCAGCAACACCGGCGCGCCCGGCGGCCAGGTGGCCGACCTTCAGGTGATCGGCGCCTGGGCGCCGAACCCGGACCTGGTCGTGACGTCGGCGTCGTGGGCGCCGGCCGCGCCGAGTGAGACCTCCCCGATAACCCTGACTGCGACGGTACGGAACTCCGGCACCGCCGCGGCCGGGGCCACCAAGGTCGACTTCCGGCTCGGCGGCACCGTCGCGGGCAGCGCTGACGTGCCGGCGCTCGCCGCGGGCGCCTCGGCCACCGTGTCGGCGAACGTCGGCACCAAGGCGCAGGGCAGCTACACCGTCTCGGCGGCGGTCGACCCGGCCAACACGGTCGCTGAGCAGAACAACGACAACAACACCTTCACAGCGGCCACCCAGCTGGTCGTCGCCCAGGCACCCGGCCCCGACCTGCAGGTCAGCACGATCAACACCAACCCGGCGAACCCCGCCGCCGGTGCCGCGGTGAGCTTCACCGTGGCGGTCACCAACCGGGGCACCAGCGCGGCCGGCGCCAGCACCACCCGGGTCGTCGTCGGCAGCACCACGCTCACCGGGTCCACCCCGTCGATCGCGGCCGGCGCGACTGCGACCGTCAGCATCGGCGGCACCTGGACGGCCACCAGCGGGGGCGCCACCGCCACCGCGACCGCCGACTCGGCCGGCGCGGTCGCCGAGACCAACGAATCCAACAACACGCTGTCCAAGGCGCTCGTGGTCGGGCGCGGCGCCGCCGTGCCGTACACCGAGTACGAGGCGGAGGCGGCGCGTTACCAGGGCACCCTGGTGCAGGCCGACCCGCTGCGCACCTTCGGTCACACCAACTTCGGCACCGAGTCGTCGGGCCGCCAGTCGGTACGGCTCAACAGCACCGGGCAGTTCGTCGAGGTCACCTCGACCAACCAGGCGAACTCGATCGTCGTGCGCAACTCCGTCCCGGACTCGGCGGGCGGTGGCGGCCAGGACGCCACGATCAGCCTCTACGTCAACGACGTCTTCAACCGCAAGCTGACCCTGTCCTCACGCAACAGCTGGCTGTACGGCACCTCCGACGACACCGAGTCGCTGTCCAACTCGCCCGGCCCGGACGCGCGGCGGCTCTTCGACGAGTCGAACGCGCTGCTGGGCACGTCCTACCCGGCCGGCACCCGGTTCAAGTTGCAGCGCGACTCCGGTGACACCGCGTCGTTCTACATCATCGACCTGATCGACCTGGAGCAGGTGGCCCCGGCCGCCTCCCAGCCGGCCGGATGCACCTCGATCACCAACTACGGCGCGGTGCCGAACGACGGCAACGACGACACGGCGGCCATCCAGCGGGCGGTGACCGACGACGAGAACGGTGTGATCAGCTGCGTCTGGATCCCGGCCGGCCAGTGGCGGCAGGAGCAGAAGATCCTCTCGCCGGACCCCACCCGGGGCCAGTGGAACCAGAAGGGCCTGCGCAACGTCGTGATCCGCGGCGCCGGCATGTGGCACTCGCAGCTCTACTCCAACACCCAGCCGCAGAACGTGACCGGCAACATCAACCACCCGCACGAGGGCAACGTCGGCTTCGACATCGACGACAACACCCAGATCTCCGACATCGCGATCTTCGGCAACACGCAGAACCGGGCCAACCGCGGGCACGGTCTCAACGGCCGGTTCGGCAAGAACACGAAGATCAGCAACGTGTGGATCGAGCATGTCAACGTCGGTGCCTGGGTGGGCCGCGACTACTCCGACACCCCGGCCTACTGGAACCCGGGCGACGGCCTGGAGTTCACCGGCATGCGGATCCGCAACACCTTCGCCGACGGGATCAACTTCTCCAACGGCACGCGCAACTCGAGGGTGTTCAACTCCTCGTTCCGGACCACCGGTGACGACGCCCTCGCCATCTGGGCCAACCCGTACGTCAAGGACCAGTCGGTGGACATCAACCACGACGACCACTTCCTGAACAACACGATCCAGCTGCCGTGGCGGGCCAACGGCATCGCCATCTACGGCGGCTACAACAACTCGGCCCAGAACAACCTGGTGTCCGACACCGCGAACTACCCCGGCATCATGCTGGCGACCGACCACAGCCCACTGCCGTTCTCCGGGACGACGCTGCTGGCCAACAACGGTCTCTACCGCACCGGCGGGGCGTTCTGGAACGAGGACCAGGAGTTCGGGGCGATCACCCTGTTCCCCTCGACGAAGGACATCGTCGGCGTCACGATCCGCGACACCGACATCATCGACTCCACCTTCGACGGCATCCAGTTCAAGAACGGCGGCGGCAACATGCCCAACGTCGCCATCACCAACGTGAAGATCGACAAGTCGAACAACGGCGCCGGCATCCTCGCGATGAGCGGGGCCCGCGGCAACGCGATCCTGTCGAACGTCACCATCACCAACTCGGCCGACGGCAACATCGTCACCCAGCCGGGCTCGCAGTTCGTGATCAGCGGCAGCTGATTCCCGCACCCTCCGGCAGAAGCCCCCGGCTCGGAAGAGCCGGGGGCTTCGTGCATGCCGGGCGCGAAACGAGCCGGGGGCTTCGTGCATGCCGGGCGCGAAACGAGCCGGGGGGCTTCGTGCATATCGGGCGCGAAAAGAGCCACGGGCTTCGTGCATATCGGGCGCGAAAAGAGCCACGGGCTTCGTGCATATCGGCCCGGATGAGGGGCACTCCGTAGTGGAGCAATCACGATCATGAAGGGCACCCGCTCGCATCATCCTTTAGGACAAGATGTATTGTCCGTTCGGTTGGTTTGCTGCTGTCTCGGTTGCGGGAAGTAGCAGCGCCACAGGCAGGAAAGCCCACAAGCGGCGAGCCCACTGTCTGACGTAGGGACCGAGCAAGGAGCACTTGAATGACCGTCACCGTTGACACCGCCGCACCCGCCGAGGCTTCGACGAGCACCGACCGGGCCAGCGAACTCATCAACGCGATGGCCGCTCTGCCGGCAGGCCACCCGTCCCGCCCCGGCCTGCGCGACCGGGCCATCGAGGGATGGATGCCGCTGGCGCGGCACCTGGCCAACCGCTACGCCAACCGGGGCGAGCCGCGCGACGACCTGTACCAGGTCGCCGTGATGGGCCTGATCAAGGCGGTCGACCGGTTCGACGGCGAGCGCGGCGTCGACTTCGCCGGCTTCGCGATCCCCACCATCGTCGGCGAGCTCAAGCGCTACTTCCGGGACAAGACCTGGTCGGTGCGCGTTCCCCGCCGCCTCCAGGAACTGCGCCTGGCCATCACCGGCGCCAACAACACGCTCAGCCACACCCTCGGCCGCTCGCCGACCGTCGCCGACATCGCCGGCCACCTCGGCATCACCGAGGACGAGGTCATCGAGGGCCTGGAGGGCGCCCGCGCCTACAACTCCACCAGCCTGTCGACGCCGATCGCGGACAGCGGCACCGAGCTCGGTGAGACCCTCGGTGGCGAGGACACCGGCTTCGAGGACGCCGAGCTGCGCATCGCGCTCGCTCCCGCGCTGGCCAGCCTGAACGAGCGTGAGCAGAAGATCGTCACGCTGCGCTTCTACGGCAACCTCACCCAGCAGCAGATCGCCGAGCAGATCGGCATCTCCCAGATGCACGTGTCGCGGCTGCTGACGAAGGCTCTGGTCAAGCTCCGCGGCCAGCTGGACGGTGCCGGCATCTGACAAGTTACGAGCAACGCCCCCGCTCAGCACTGAGCGGGGGCGTTTTCGTGTGCGGCCCCCCGGCGTGAATCGCCTCCGCCGCCCAGTCCCCCGGGCCAGCCCGGGTGGACGGCTGTCACACCCGTTCCGCAACCGCTTTGCCATCAAGGATGCTTCGCAACCGCGCTGAAACCAGCCGATGGGGAGGGCCACCCCCGAAACGCAACCGAGCGAGAGGCCCGAACCCTCATGAACAGCGCGCGCTTCGGCGCCACGGCATTGGTTTCCTCGCTACTGCTGACCCTGGCACTCCCCGCGAACCCGATCCATGCGAACCCGATCCAGGCGAACCCGATCCATGCGGCAACGACCCCCGCGAAGGCAAGCGCGGCGGCGCCGACCATGGCGACCCGGATGGCCGCGGTCAAGGTGGCGAAGACGATCAACTACTACCCGTCCACCGCCGGCTGGTCGGCGATGTGGACCGGCTTCGACCCGGTACGCATCGAGGCCGACCTGGCCAGGGCCGCGGCGCTCGGCGCCGACAATGTACGAATCATCGTGTTCCCCCAGACGTTCGGATTCCCGGCGCCGAAGGCCGAATACACCGAACGGCTCCGCAAGTTCGTCAGCATCGCCGGCGCGCACGGGATGACCGTCAAGCTGACCCTGTTCGACTGGTGGGCCGGCTACACCGACGTGACCGGCAGCATCACCTGGGCGAAGGCCGTCCTCGCGCCGTACGCCGACGACCCGCGGGTGACCACGGTCGAGGTGAAGAACGAGTTCCAGCCGGGCGACGCGGCAGCCGTCGCGTGGGCCCGCAAGGTGATCCCGGCGATCCGGGCGGCCGCACCGGCCATGCCGCTGACCCTGTCGGTCGACGGCCAGACCGGGGCACCCGGCCTCGCCAAGATCAAGGCGGCGCTGGCGGCCACCCCGCTCGACTACTACGACTTCCACTTCTACGGCACGTCGGAGCGGGCGCTCGCCGAGATCCGCAAGGCACAGGCCGCTGTCGCACCGGCCCCGATCGTGATCGGCGAGACCGGCCTGAGCACCACGCCCGGCCGGGACGGCGACCAGGCCGCCTTCCTGGCCCGGGTGTTCCGCGCCGCCCGGGAGGCGGGTGTCGGGTCGGTCGCACCGTGGACGCTCAACGACTTCGCGAGCGGGGCCATCCCGGCCAACTCGTCGGTGTCCCGGCTGCCCGCCCAGTACACGTTCGGCCTGCACCGCACCGACGGCGCCGCGAAGCTCGCCGCGTCCGTGGTCCGTACCGCGTGGACCACCGGGGCGACGCCGAACAGCGTCCTGGACCTCAGCTTCGAGGCCACCGCTGCCGACTCGCCGTGGCGGCAGAACCTGCCGGCGGCCGGCGCCGCGGTGGTCACCACCGGCACGCCGCGCACCGGTAAGTACTCCGCCAAGTTCTCCAGGACCACGCGTACCAGCAGCGGGTTGCCGTCGCTCGTCACCTCGCCGGTCACGCCGGTGCAAGCGGGGTACCGGTGGCGGGCCGAGGCGTACGCCCGGGGCACCGCCGCGACCGGTATCACCGAGATCGCGCTGAGCTGGTTCGACGTCAACGGAAAGTGGATCAGCCAGAACACCTCGAACCGGCTGCCGGCCGGCACCACCGGCTGGACGAAGCTGGTGGTGGAGACGGTCGCCCCGGCGGGTGCGACGAGCGTGCAGCTGCATCTGAAGTCCGGCGACAACACCGGCACGGTCTGGTTCGACGACGTCGCGATGTCCTGAAACTTTCGGAAGCACCTCCTCGTGGCGGGAGGCGCTTTCCGCACGACTCCACGCGTACGAAATTGTTGAAAATATCGATGGTCTTCGTTAACTTCCAGATAGAGAGAGGTCGATTCCCCGGAGAACGGACGAGCGATGAGAAGAACCTGGCGCACCCTGCTGGCCGGTGCCGCCGCGGCGGTGGCGATCGCAGCGGGGCTCACCCTGCCGGCGGGTCCCGCGGCGGCGGCCTCCCTTCAGGAGGTCACCGGCTTCGGCACCAACCCCACCAACCTGCGCATGCACCTGTACGTGCCGGATCGCCTCGCCGCCAAGCCGGCCCTGCTGGTGGCCGTGCACTACTGCACCGGCTCGGGCCCGGCCTTCTACTCCGGCACCGAGTTCGCTTCGCTCGCCAACCAGTACGGTTTCATCGTCGTCTACCCGTCGGCGACCCGCTCCGGGAACTGTTTCGACGTGTCGACGGCCGGAGCGCTGTCCCACAACGGCAACAGCGACCCGGCCGGCATCGTGTCGATGGTCCGCTACGTGCAGCAGCGCTACGGCACCGACGCCGACCGCACCTTCGTCACCGGTGCCTCGTCCGGCGCCATGACGACGAACGTGCTGCTCGGCGATTATCCGGACGTGTTCGCCGCCGGTGCCGCGTTCGCCGGTGTCCCGTTCGGCTGCTTCGCCACCACCGACGGCTCGATGTGGAACAGCGCCTGCGCCCAGGGCCAGATCAGCCGGACCCCGCAGGCGTGGGGCGACCTGGTCCGGGCGGCCTACCCGGGTTACACCGGCCGCCGCCCACGGATGCAGGTGTTCCACGGCACGAACGACGACACCCTGCGGTACCCGAACTTCGGCGAGCAGATCAAGCAGTGGACGAACGTGCTGGGTGTCAGCCAGACGCCGGTGGCGACCGACACGCCGCAGGCGGGCTGGACCCGCACCCGCTACGGCGCGAACTCGGCGCAGGCGCCGGTCGAGGGGATCAGCGTGGCCGGTGGCACCCACTCGATGCCGATGAGCGGCATGGCGCGGATGGCGATCACCTTCTTCGGCCTGGACTCGACCACCCCGGGCAGCCCGTCGGCCAGCCCCTCGGCCAGTCCGTCATCCAGCCCGTCCGGCAGCCCGTCGGCGAGCCCGTCGACGTCGACACCGCCGCCGCCCACCGGCGCCTGCTCGGTGCGCGCCTCGGTCAGCGCCTGGAACACCGGCCTGACCACGAACCTGACGCTCACCAACACCGGCACCAGCACGGTCAGCGGCTGGGGCCTGGCCTTCACGCTGCCGTCCGGGCAGAGCATCACCAGCGGCTGGAACGCCACCTACTCCCCCACGTCCGGGCAGGTCACCGCACGTAACGCGGCCTACAACGGCACGGTCGCCCCGGGTGCCTCGGTCACCCTGGGCTATCAGGCCACGCACACCGGCAACGCCGGGGCGCCCAGCGGTTACGCGCTCAACGGCGCCGCCTGCACGGCCGCGTGAGCTGAGACAGGATCAGCTGAGACGGGATGTGCTGAGAGCAGTTTGCTGACGGCTTCGCGGCCCGCCCGGTTCGCACCGACCGTGGACTGGGAGGGCCCGTAGCCGATCAGGTGCACCCGCGGCTCCGCGGCGACCTGCGTGCCCAGCATGGGAATTCCGCCCAGCGGGCCACGCAGGCCGAGCGGTTCGAGGTGGGCCAGGGCGGCCCGGAAGCCGGTCGCCCACAGGATCACGTCGAGCTCGGTGACGGTGCCGTCGGCCTCCCGCACCCCCGACGGTTCCACGGCGGTGAACATGGGACGCCGGTGCAGGACGCCCCGGTCGCGGGCCGCCAGCGCGTAGCTGGTCCAGCCGAGCCCGGTGTAGGAGACCACGCTGCGGGACGGGCGTCCCGCCTCGACATCCGCGATCACCTTCGCGATGGTGGCGCGCCCCTCGCGCTCCGGCCGGAAGTCGTTGATGAACACCGGCTCCCGGCGGGTGTACCAGAACGTCGCCGCGACCCGGGAGACCTCCTCGAGCAGCTGGACCGCCGAGATCCCGCCGCCGACGATCGCCACCCGCTGCCCGGCGAACTCGGCAGCCCCGGCGTAGTCGCGGGTGTGCAGCTGACGGCCGAGGAACCCGGACGACCCCGGGTATTCCGGGAGGACGGGGTTCGTCCACGTGCCGGTGGCGTTGATCACCGAGCGGGTCAGCCACACTCCCCGGTCGGTCTCGACCCGCAGGTCGTCGCCCGCCCGCCGCACGGCGTCCACCCGGACCGGGCGCAGGATCGGCAGGCCGAAGGCGTCCTCGTAGGCGCCGAAGTAGCGGGGGATCGCGACGCTGCTCGGCTCGGCCGGGTCCACCGGCGGCTTGGGCATGCCCGGCAGGTCGAACCCCACCCCGTCCGGATGTATTTGCTGCGTCAACCAATGTTACTCCGCGCCGGGGAGGACACTTGCCGGGTGACCGATCTTCTGGACATCACGCGCATCTACCTAGAGCCGGCCGCCGCCGACCTGCCCCGGGGCCGGGAGATCCTGGACCGCTATCCGGACGCCACGATCGTCGAGGTGGAGAGCCACCAGCGGATCCCGGAGCTCTACGGCGACGAGACGAACGTGCGCCGCTGGGTCCGGATCAAGCGGGAGGCCCTGGTCCTGGGCGTGAAGAAGACCCTCACCGCCCGCCCGAACGGCCGCTCCGCCGACTGGATCGCCCCGTCCACCGCCAACGGGTGCGCGATGGCCTGCGCCTACTGCTACGTGCCGAGGCACAAGGGCTACAGCAACCCGATCACCGTCTACGCCAACATCGAGCGCATCCTGGCGTACGTCCAGAGGCACGCGGCCCGGCAGGGCAGCAAACCGGAACCGAACCACTGTGATCCGCACGACTGGGTCTACGACATCGGCGAGAACTCCGACTGCTCGGTGGACGCGACCGTCAGCGACAACGTCCGTGACCTGGTCACCCTGTTCGGCGACCTGCCGAACGCCAAGGCCAGCTTCGCGACGAAGTACGTGAACCGGGACCTGCTCGACTGGGAGCCGCGCGGCGGCACCCGGATCCGGTTCTCGCTGATGCCGGCCGCCGACGCCAAGGTCCTCGACATCCGCACCAGCGGCATCGAGGAGCGGATCGCCGCGATCGACGACTTCGTGGCGGCCGGCTACGAGGTGCACGTCAACCTCAGCCCGGTGGTGGTCCGCGACGGGTGGCTCGCCGACTGGGCGCAGCTGCTCGACCAGCTCAACGCGGGAATCGGCCCGGACGCCAAGAAGCAGCTCGCGGCGGAGGTCATCTTCCTGACACACAACCGCGGCCTGCACGAGGTCAACCTCGGCTGGCACCCGCGCGCCGAGGACCTGCTCTGGCGGCCCGAGCTCCAGCAGGTCAAACGCTCGCAGAACGGCGACCTCAACGTCCGCTACCGCACCGGCGAGAAGGGCGCCTACGTCCGGGCGCTCACCGACCTGATCGCCGAGCGCACGCCCTACCTGCGCGTCCGGTACGCGTTCTGAGAAGCTGGCCGGATGGCGATCGACGACATCTTCGACCAGGCGGCCGCCGACTACGACAACGTCGGCGTCGAGTTCTTCACACCGATGGGCGCGGCCCTGGCCGCCGCCGCCGGGATCAAGCCGGGTGACCGGGTGCTCGACGTCGGCTGCGGCCGCGGCGCGGTCCTCTTCCCGGCGGCACGGGCGGCCGGGCCCGGCGGGCAGGTCACCGGCATCGACCTCGCGCCGTCCATGGTGGAGCTGACCAGCAGGGACGCGGCCGATCTGGGGACCGTCGACGTGCGCGTGGGTGACGCGCAGGACCCCGGCTTTCCCGCCGCGAGCTTCGACGTCGTCACGGCCGGGCTGCTGCTCTTCTTCCTTCCGGACCCCGGTGCAGCGCTCCGGTCGTACCGGAAGATCTTGAGGCCTGGAGGGACGCTGGCCTTCAGCACGTTCGCCCAGCAGGACCCGCGCTATCGCGCGGCTTTCCAGGCGATGGGGCGGCACGCGGACGGCGCGACCAACCAGCCGGCGGTCGCGGAGATGTTCCAGGACGCGGACCGGTTGCGCGCCGCGGTGAGCGACGCGGGTTTCGAGGGGGTGCGCATCGAGGATCTGACCGTCCACAGTGAGTTCCGCGACCTGCACCACTTCCTCGCGTGGGTCGGCTCGCACGCCGGCCGTGCGGTGCTGAGCCGGGTCCCGCGGGAGCGCCGCGCCGCGCTGGTCACCGAGCTCTCGGCGATCCTGCCCGACCCGCCGGAGCTGACCACCACGATCTACCTGATCGTCGCGCACCGAGGCTGAGGAGAACCGGCATGAGAAAGCCCGGCGGGATCACCGCCGGGCTTTTCGAACTCTCAGGCGAAGCGGGCGGCGATCCAGTTCGCGACCAGGTCGACCGACTGGAAGACGGCCCCGTCGTGGTTGGCGCCCTCGATGGTCTCGAAGGTGATCGGGATGTTGTAGTCCTCCTCGAGCTGCGGCACCAGGAAGTCGGCGGAGAGGAAGTACGGAACGGCCTCGTCCTCGGTGCCGTGGACGATCAGCACCGGCGCGCTCGGCGAGGTCTGCCCCGGGTTGGCGTAGACACGCAGGCGGTTGGTGACCGAGGCGGGCACTACGCCGCCGACGACCAGCTGCTCCGGGGTGAAGTTCTCATAGGCGGCGAGGATCTCGTAGAGGCAGCCGCTCTGCAGGACACCGACCTTGGCCCGGGCCGGCGGGGCGAGCACCAGCTGCGGTACGAAGCTCGGGTCGACGGCCTGGAGACCGTAGAGGGCCATCACGAGGTAGCCCTGTCCGGGCGTGCCGGGGATCAGCGGGGCCAGGTAGTCGGCGTTGGAGAGCGGGGCGATGCTGGCGGTGCCCTTGAGGACCAGGTTCCCGTCGTACGACGGTGCCAGCTGGCTGGCGAACAGGGCACCCTGGCCGCCCTGCGAGTGACCGTCCACCGCGTACTGCGGGGTGAGCGCGGCGTCGAGGTTACGGGCCGCCTTCACGCTGTCGATGATCGAGCGGCCTTCGCTGGCTCCCACCAGGTACGGGTGCGGCAGTGCCGTACCGAGGCCGGGGTAGTCCGGCGCCGCCACGGTCCAGCCGCGCTCCAGCAGTTCGCCGACCGCGAGCCGCGCCTCCGGCCAGAAAACGTTCTGATTCGTTGATGGCGCACACTGGTCGGCGAGCCCGGTCGTGCCGTGCCCCCAGGCGACGGTCCGGTTTTTCTTGTTCGTGCGTGGCGTCAGGATCAAACCGGTCGCGGTGATCAATCCGCCATTGACGTTCGTGCTGACATATTGGATGCGCTTCCCGGTGGCGAGCGCGGCCAGCGGCGCCGGCAGGGTCGCCGCCGACGAGGAGAGGACATAGCCCGGTAGTGAGGCGGCGTTCGCCGCACTGCTGGTCGTGGCCACTGTCCCGGCCACGGTCAGCAGCACGGCGAGCAGCACCCTCGAGATCGTTTTCATGGCACCCCTGTTCCATCCGGATCCGATTCGGTCATCGGTGGGTGCCAAGCGTAAAACTGATCAACTGTTCGCGTATCCGTATCCAGGTACACAGATGCGTGGCCACGAATCCGATGTGTACTCACCGTTTGCGGCAAAAAGAAGATCCATTTAAGCGACCCTTCAAGTGGACCCTTTTCAGACTCCACTCGGGAACGTCTCGGGTTCCCTGGTATCCACCCGCAGGGTGTGCAGCGGGCGCACCGCGTGGCTCTCGTCGAACCAGAGGAACGCGTCGTAACGCTGCCCGATGATCGACGGGACGTAGTTGGACCACCGCTCCCGCTCCGGCCGGTAGACCACCCCGATGGCACGGTGCGGCAACACGGTGGTGAGCAGATCGGGCCCGTCCGCGCCGGCCGGGAACACCAGCAGCCCGCACGGCGGCGCGGTCAGGTGCAGGATCTCCTCCAGCGAGCCGGCCCGGGCGGGCGGCACCGGCATCGACTCCATGTGCGCGCCCCACGCCGAGCCGGCGACCACGGAGCCGCGATAGGTCCCGAAGCCGACGATCAGCACCTCGTCGTCGCCGGGGCGCTCCCGGGCCAGCTGCCCCAGGGTCACCTCTCCGTAGTCGGCCTGGTCGGTGGCGCGGCCGTCGCCGACGTGCGTGTTGTGCGCCCAGACGACGGCTTTGGAGTCCGGGCCGTACCGGTCGAGCAGCCGGGCGAGGGTGCGGTCCATGTGCCGGTCGCGGATGTTCCAGGCCTCCGGGCCGCCGCGCACCATCGTCCGGTAGTAGCCCTCGGCGCCGGCCACCACCTCGGCGTTCTGCCACACCCCGAAGTCGCGGTCCCGCACGGCGGCCAGCATCGCGGTCACGCTGTCCTCGCAGGCCGCCGGGACGAACTGGGTGGCCCAGCCGTAGGCGTTCGGATCCTCCGCGTACGGCTCGAAGCACCGGTACGCCTCGAGCGCCGCCGGCACCAGGTCCGGATCGTGCTCGCGCAGCCAGGTGAGGATCGAGCGCATCGACTCCCACAGCGAGTAGACGTCGAGCCCGTGGAAGCCGGCCCGGTCGCCGGCGGGCCGGGCCGCGTTCCAGCCGTGCAGCCAGCGGGTGAAGTCGACAGTCTCCTCGTTCGCCCACATCCAGGTGGGCCACCTGTCGTAGCGCACCAGGGCCTGGCGCGGGTCGGTGCCGTCGCGGACCGCCCGGTCGACCCGCTCGCAGTCGGGCCAGTCACCCTCCACCGCGACGAAGGAGAAGCCCCGCTCGGCGATCAGCCGCCGGGTGAGCGCGGCCCGCCACTCGTAGAACTCGTGCGTGCCGTGGGTGGCCTCGCCGATCAGGACGACCCGTGCGCCGGCCGCCCGGTCGAGCAGGATCTCCAGGTCGCCGGGGTCACGCAGCGGCCGGGCGATGGAGGCGACCTCGTCCCCGTACCGGATCATGCCCTGCTGATACCCGGTGGGATTTGCCCCATACGTCAGACTTTGAGGTCCTGTTAGCCTTCATCGAACCGCATCGATGAAAGGATCACCGTGAAGCGCCGTGTCCTCATCACCGCTCCGGTCGTGGCGGCCCTCGCCCCCGGCCACCTCCCGGCCGCAGCCTCCCCGCCGGCCGCAGTCTCCCCGCCGGGCGCAGCCTCCCCGCCGGCCGCGGTTGCCCCGCCGGCCGCCCCGCCGGTCTTCGAGTCCCCCTCGGTCACCGCCGCCAACCTGCCGGTCTTCGCCGAGCGGCTCAAGGCCGAACTCGACTTCCCGCTCGCCTGGCCCGGCCACGGCAGCTTCGGCGGGTGGAAGCGCCGGGCCCGCGCCAAGGTCCTCGAGTCGCTGCTCCAGCCCGCCGACCGCACCCCGTTCGACGTCCAGGTGATCGACGAGCAGCCCGGCCCCGGCTACCGGCGGCAGCAGCTGCTCTTCAACGTCACCCGGCACAGCCGGGTCCGCGCCACCATGCTGGTACCCGACGGCCCCGGCCCGTTCCCGGCCGCACTGCTGCTGCACGACCACGGCGCCAAGTACGACATCGGCAAGGAGAAGCTGATCGAACCGTGGTACGACGAGACCCGCCGCGCGTCGGCCGCCGCCTGGTCCGAGCGGTACTTCAGCGGACGCTTCCCCGGCCACGAACTCGCCACCCGCGGTTATGCCGTGCTGGCCGTCGACGCTCTCGGCTGGGGTGATCGCGGCGGCCTCACCTATGAGGGGCAGCAGGCCCTGGCGAGCAACATGTTCAACCTCGGCTCGTCCCTGGCCGGCCTGATGGCCCTCGAGGACGTCCGCGCCGCCGCGATGCTCGCCGCCCGCCCCGAGGTCGACCGCCGCCGCGTCGCCGCCGTCGGGTTCTCCATGGGCGGATACCGCGCCTGGCAGGTCGCCGCTCTCTCCGACCACATCGCGGCAACCGTCTCGGTCTGCTGGATGACCGGCCTGCGCGAGATGATGGTCCCCGGCAACAACACGCTGCGCGGCCAGTCAGCGTTCTACATGGTGCATCCGGGCCTGTTCCGGCACCTCGACATCCCCGACATCGCGTCGATCGCCGCACCGCGCCCGATGATGGTCATCAACGGCGAGACCGACCCGCTCTTCACCCCCGCCGGAGCCGGCGCCGCGCACACCCGCATGCGCGCCGTCTGGGACTCCCAGCGCGCCGGCCACCGCCTCTCCACCCGCATCTGGCCCGGCCTCGGCCACGTCTTCCTCGCCGAGCAGCAGGACGCCGCCTTCACCTGGCTGGACCACTGGCTCTGATCCGGGTGGCCGGCGCGTCCCGCATCGGCTACCGTCCTCCCCCGTGATGCGAATTCGCACGATTTCCACCGCCCTGCTCGCCCTCCCCCTCCTCACCCTGACCGCCTGCGGCGACAACTCCACCCCCTCAGCCGCCCCGGCGACCACCGCCCCCGCAGCTCCGGCCCCCACCGAGGCCGCCCCCGTGGCTCCCGCCGATTCCGCCGCCGCGCCCGTCGCCGGCACCGACGCGGAACTCTGCCGCACCATCACCTCCGCCAAGACCATCCTGATCACCACCCTCTCCACCGGCGTCGACGCCAACGGCAAGGTCCCGCCGGAGCTCTCCAAGCGCGCGATGAACACCCTCTCCGAGTCCCTGAACGCCGCCGCCGGGAACGCCCAGGACACCGAACTCGGCACCGCCATCACCAACCTCGCCAAGGCCTCCGCCGACGCCGCCAACTCCGCCGACCCCTTCGCCGCCAGCAGCGAACCCGCCTTCACCAAAGCCGGCCAACAACTGGACACCGCCTGCGCCAAAGCCGGTTCTTGACGCGTCTCCGCATCCTTTTCCGCGCGCCCCCTTTCCGCGCGCCGGCCCTTGGCTCTTCTCTCGCGTGCAGATGACAATCAGGATCAAGACCGCTTTTTCGTACGGCCGACGGCTCCTGAAACCCAGCTACGCGTCCCGCCGTCACACGCGACCTGAGCGCCGACTCCAGACCGCCCGGCGCCCGCCGGGCTGACCTGCCCACTCCAGGCCGAACGTCCCCTGATTCCGTCACGCCCCCACCCAGCACGCGAAGTCAGGCCCTCCCTCCCCACTCCCGAAGAACCCGCCCTCCCTCTCACCAACCGGCTGGCGCTCAGCCACGTAATGGACGCGTCAATACGTGTCTCAGCGCCAGCCGAGCCCCTCCAGCCGGCATCCACGCACGTAATGGACACATCAATACCCGTCTGACCGCCAGCCGAGAGGGCGAGCCGCGGGACGCGGAACGGGCCGCGGAGCAGGCGGTGGGGCTCGGAGCGGGCGGCGGCGGGCCATGCGGACGCCGGCCACGCGGACGCCGGCCACGCGGGACGCCGGCCACGCGGGACGCCGGCCACGCGGGACGCCGGCCACGCGGGACGCCGAGGGCGGGAAGCCAGGACGGCGGGCGCGCGAGACGCCGAGCGCGGGAAGCCGGGCGGGCGGAAAGGCAGGTGGGCGGGAAGGCAGGTGGGTTAGAGGCAGGCGGCGGCTGTGGGGGTGGGGCGGAGGTCGGGGGGCAGGGTGAGGTTGTCGAGGGGGCGGGCCGCCAGGATGCACGTGTCGTCGTCCGGGTTGGAGCGGCGCAGGCGGCCCAGCAGCTCGGCGAGCGGCTGCTGGGGTGCGACCCGGACCGCGTCGTCGACGGTGGCGATCACCGCGTCGAGGCCGGCGTCGAGGCTGCGGCGACGGTGTTCCACGAGCCCGTCGGTGTAGAGCAGGAGGACGTCCCCGCCGTGGAAGGTGGTCACCGCGTCCGCGTAGGTGGCTTCGTCCACCACCCCGAGCATCGGGCCGGGCGGCCGGGGCAGCGCCGCCGTACGCCCGCCCCGGCTGAGCAGCGGCGGCGGATGCCCCGCCTGCGCCCACACCAGTTCCCGCCGCCGCGGGTCGAAGCGGGCGATCACCGCCGTGGCAGCCAGCTCCAGGCTGTCGTGGGCCAGCTCGCACGTCAGCCGGTTCAGATGTTCCAGCAGCGTGCTCGGGTCGCTGGTCAGCGTGGTCAGCGCTCGCAGCGCGTGCCGCAACTGGGCCATCGTGGTCGCCGCCTGCGTACCGTGTCCCGCCACGTCACCGACCGCCAGCAGGACCGACCCGTCGCGCAGGGCCGCCGCGTGGTACCAGTCGCCGCCGACAAGCGCGTCGTCGCCCGCCGGCAGGTAGCGGACCGCGGCTTTCAGGCCGGGCAGCACGATCGGCTCGTCCGGTATCGGCAGGATGATCCGCTGCAAGCGGGCGGCCAGATCGTGCTCCGCGGCCAGCGTGCGGCTCTGCTCGTCGAGCTGGTGCTCGACCTCGGCGAGGCGTTCCGCGCCGGCCTGGTGCTCGGTGACGTCCTGCACGATCCCGTAGATCCGCAGTGGCCGCCCGCCGCCGTCGCGGACCGCGTCGGCGACCGTCCGCAGATGCTTGATCCGCCCGCCGATCCAGACCCGGGTGACGATGTCGACCCGCTCGGCCCGGCGGAAGGCCTCCAGGGCGGCAGCCCGCAGCGGCTTGTCGTCGGCGACAGCCATCTCCTCGGATTCCTCCTGGGGCACGGGGCCGAGCGCCGGATCCCGTTCATAGATCCGGTACAGCTGCGGCGACCAGTAGATCTCCCCGCTGACCAGGTCCCATTCCCCCCAGCCGAGCTTGCCCAGCTCCTCCATGCCGTCGAGCCGGTCAAGACCGCGGGAGGGGTCGTCACGCCGTTCCCAGGTGAACAGCAGCCCCGGCCCCAGTGGACGGGCCCGGATCACCCACTGACTCTCCCCGTACCGCACCGGCTCGAGGTCGGCCGGTTCACCGGTGTCCAGCACCTGCTGGTAGACCTCCCAGCGCGCCTCGCTCAGCACCTCGGGGTAGTGCCGGCTCACCGGCATCCCGATCAGCTGGGTGCCGCGGGTGCCGTCCGGTGTCACCGCCTCGGGGCTGGCGGCCGCCCAGACCAGGTCGGTCATCCGGCCGGTCGCGTCGCGTACCGGGGTGAGGTAGCCGGCCATCACCGGCATCGCGTCGAGGACACCCTGGACGGTCGCCAGCCACGGGGTGAACCGGCGGCCGGACGTCTCGGCGCGGGTGAGGGCCGGCGCCGGGCTGACCACTGCCGGTGAGGACAGCGCGGCGGCGACCATCTGCGGCAGCGTCTCGGGTGGACCGTCGGCGCGGTCCAGGAGCCGCAGCACGCGGCCGGCCACATCGGTCACGTCGCAGTGCTGTTCGATGCCCATCCGCAGCAGGTGCTGGTGCGCCTCGGCGAGCCGGCAGTTGGCCCGCCCGGCCAGGAGCCCGACGGCACGGTCCACGGTGGTACGCGCGGCGTCCGGCGTGTCCTCCGGACGTAAGCTGCTCAGCGCCTGCGCGTACGCCTGACCTGCCACGAGCGACCTCCCCAGACATCGAGGGTTCCTGCTTACGCCACCCGCACCCCGGCCCGACATCCCCCGTTCATCCGGCCGGCGCCCGGCCTGCGGTGTTCCGGCGCGCGGGTCACCCGGTCAGGGGTCAGGCTTTCGGGGACCCGGTGCCCGGCCCGCGAGTATCCGGGCGGCAGCGGTGCCCCTCTCGTACAAGAAAGGGGTCAAAGCTCGAAGAGATCGCGGACCGCTTCGGTGAGACGCGCCATGCTCGCCCCGGTCACCATGCCGATGCGCTCGGCGCCGGTCGACGCCGGCAGGCGGCGCATCCGGTTGACGACGACCACACCGGTGATCGGGTCCTGCTCGGTGAGGGCGACCGCGTAGGGAGGCAGCTCGGTGACGCCGCGCTGGCGCACGATGGGCGCGCAGATCGGTGAGGCGTTGCCGCGCTCGTTGTAGCTGTCGGCGGAGAGGACCAGAACACGGTACCGGAGGTCGGCACGGTCACCGATGGTCCAGATCTCGCCACGTCGCATGATCAGCACGATCCGGAAGGTGAGGTGGTCCCGGTCGGCATGGCGAAAAGCCTACCGCCGCGCTGATCTCCGCTGTGGCCGCCCCGCCCGGGCGCCCGAACGGACCGTATGCGAAGACCTGTGCCGATGCCCCCTCGGCGCGTGGCACGCTGAGCACGACGGTGTTCACCACGTGGACGTGATCGAACTCCGCGGGCGCGCTTCCCGTAAGAATGACCGCGGGGCCCGTAACGGGTCGGTAACTAGGAAGGACGTACGAATGTCGCAGAAGGCGCAGATCGGTGTCACCGGCCTGGCAGTGATGGGCCGCAACCTGGCCCGTAACTTCGCCCGGCACGGGCACACCGTGGCGTTGCACAACCGGTCCTACGGCCGCACCAAGGAGCTCGTCGAGGAGTTCGGCCACGAGGGCACGTTCCTGCCCGCCGAGACCGCGGAACAGTTCGTGGCCAGCCTGGAGCGCCCGCGCCGTGTCGTCATCATGGTCAAGGCCGGTCCGGCCACCGACGCCGTGATCAACGAGTTCGCCCCGCTGCTCGAAGAGGGCGACATGCTGATCGACGCGGGCAACGCGCACTTCGCGGACACCCGCCGGCGCGAGGCCGCCCTCAAGGCGAAGGGCCTGCACTTCGTCGGCGCCGGCGTCTCCGGCGGTGAGGAGGGCGCCCTGCACGGCCCGAGCATCATGCCCGGCGGCCCGAAGGAGTCCTACGAGGCGCTCGGCCCGCTGCTGGAGGACATCGCCGCGAAGGTCGACGGCGAGCCCTGCTGCGTGCACGTCGGCCCCGACGGCGCCGGTCACTTCGTGAAGATGGTGCACAACGGCATCGAGTACGCCGACATGCAGCTGATCGCCGAGGCGTACGACCTGTTGCGCCAGGTCGGCGGGCACTCCCCCGCCGAGATCGCCGACATCTTCAAGGGCTGGAACGAGGGCCGCCTCGGCTCGTACCTGATCGAGATCACCGCCGAGGTGCTCAAGCAGGTCGACGCGTCGAGCGGCAACCCGTTCGTCGACGTGGTGCTCGACCAGGCCGAGCAGAAGGGCACCGGCCGCTGGACCGTACAGGCGGCCCTCGACCTGGGCGTCCCGGTCTCCGGCATCGCCGAGTCGGTCTTCGCCCGCGCCCTCTCCGGCGGCGCCGACGTCCGCAAGGCCGCCGCCGACGCCGGCCTGCCCGGCCCGGCGGCCTCCGCGTCCGGCCACACCGGCGGCGACCTGCGCGCCGACGTCGAGCAGGCGCTGTTCGCCTCCAAGATCGTGGCCTACGCGCAGGGCTTCCAGCAGATCCAGGCCGCCAGCAAGGAGTACGACTGGGACATCGACCCCGGCGCGATGGCCAAGATCTGGCGGGCCGGCTGCATCATCCGGGCCAAGTTCCTCGACTTCATCAAGCAGGCCTACGACAAGCAGCCCACCCTGCCGACCCTGCTCGTCGACCAGTACTTCCTGGACGCTGTCAGCGGCGCCCAGGACGCCTGGCGCCGGGTCGTCGTCACCGCCACTCAGCAGGGCATCCCCGCGCCCGGCTTCACCTCGGCACTGGCCTACTACGACGGTCTGCGCGCGAAGCGCCTGCCGGCCGCCCTGATCCAGGGCCAGCGCGACTTCTTCGGCGCGCACACCTATCACCGGGTGGACAAGGAAGGCTCGTTCCACACCCTGTGGGCCGCCGAGGGCCGTCCCGAGGTGGATGCCTGACCTTCGCCTGGGATCCGGGCCGTCTGCCGTGTTGCGGTGGGCGGCCCGGTCGCTTTTCCTTCCCGCGATCTTGTGAACTTACGGCGCCCCGGTGCCGCTCAACTCCACAACATCGCGGACCAGCCGGTGATCGATCGGTCACGATAGGGTGCCTGGCATGGAGTTCTTGAAGCCGATAGTCCTGCCTGTCCGGATCCGCCCCGCCGAGCGAACCGGCATCGTCGACTTCTACCTGCCCTTTACCACCGGCGCGCCACGGCCCGCGATCCTCTTCATGCACGGCGGCCCGCTGCCCCCGGGAATGGAGCCGCTGCCGCGCGAGTGGCCCCATTTCCAGGGCTACGCGTCACTGGCCGCCGACCGGGGCGCCGTCGGCGGCGTGGTCGAACACCGGCTCTACGGCCCCGACTCCTACCCGACGGCCGCCGGAGACGTCGCCGCCGCGGTCAACGCGCTGCGCGACGACCCGCGGGTGGACAGCGACCGGGTGGCGCTCTGGTTCTTCTCCGGCAGTGCCCGCCTGGCCGCCGACTACCTGCGCGAGCCGCCGGAGTGGCTGCGGGCGGTCGCCATGACGTACCCGATGGTCACCCCCTTCCCCGGCTGGCCCGACGACCCCCGCTTCCGCCCGGCGGACGCCGTCCTGTCGGCGGGTGACCTGCCGATCGTGCTCACCCGGGTCGGCCAGGAGAACCCGCTGATCGCGGAGGGCGTCGCGAGCTTCGTGTCCACCGCCGAGAAGGCCAACCTGGAGATCATCGACGTACCCGAGGGCGGACACGGCTTCGACAACCAGCTCGACACCGACGAGTCCCGGGCAGCGATCCTGCGAGCCTTCGACCTGGTCACTGCCGCTCTGACCTGACCCTCGCGGCCCCCGCCCGCCGCGCCGAAGCGCTACAAACGTCCCGCCTGGGCCGATCCGTCAACCGCCGGCTCGCCGGAAGCCGCCGCTTCCTCGGACGGCACCGGCTCGTCCGGCGGCACCGCTTCGCCGGACGGCACCGGTTCCCCCGGCGGGGCCGGCTTCTCGGCCAGGCGTTTGCTGAGCCGGTGGTAGGGCGCGCTGACCAGGGCCAGCGACGTGGCGATGATCCCGATGATGCCCGTCAGCACGAAGACCAGACCGAGCCCCCGGTCCGGCCCGGTGCCGAACCACGGCCCCAAAATGCGGGCGCCCGCACCGTCGGTCATGAACGGGATGAAGACGAACTGGGCGATCGGCGAGATCAGGAAAGCGGTCAGCGGCGACGCGGCCTGTTCGGCGCTCTGTGCCAGGCCGAACACGCGGCCCTGGCGCTCGTACGGCACGACCCGCTGCATGATGGTCTGCTCGGTGGCCTCGGCGTAGGGCACCAGCACCATGTAGATGAACATGCCGACCGCGAACGGGATGATCGACGCCCACAGCGGGAAGATCACGATGACCGCCCACAGCACGATGTTGATCAGCAGGAGCAGCCGGACGGGGCGTTTGCCCAGGCCGGTGCGGGACACGGCCAGCCCGCCGATGATGAAGCCGGTGCTGACCACGCCCCAGAGCAGTCCCCACGCCTGCACCGACACCAGCGACAGGCCGTAGGCGTCGGCGAGGGCCATGAACACGCCGCCGAGGAAGTTGTTGAACGTGCTGAACAGGATCAGCGCGGTCAGCCCGGGAACACCCGCGATGATCCGCAGGGTGCCGCGCAGGTCGACGCCGCCCTTGCCCGCACCGTCCTCGGTGTGCACGACCGCCCGTTCGGGGATCGTCACGAAGCTCAGGTGCACCACCGAGATTGCCAGCACCGCGACGGCCAGGACCAGCACCGAGCGCATCCCGTCGAAGGCCACCAGCACACCGCTGATCACCGAGGTGACCAGGAACGTCGCGCCGGAGACCGTGCCGACCAGGCCGTTCGCCCGGTCCCGGGTGTCCTCCTCGATCAGCAGGGTGACCAGGGTGGGCAGTGCGATGGTGCGGATGTTGCCGGCGATCACGCCGAACATCAGCAGCAGGATGAACGCCCACAGCACGGCGCTCGCCGGTTCGTGGAACTCCTCGTCCGGGGTGATCAGGAACAGGGCGAACGCGGCCGCGTACAGGATCAGCGAAGCGACCGCGGAGCCCTGCAGGGCGGTCTTCTTGCGGTGCCCGTCGACCAGGCTGCCGAACCAGATGCCGGTGAGCGCGGTCAGCACCAGGAAGATGCCGGAGATCACGCCGGTGGCGAACACCGACCGGGTCTGCAGATAGACCCAGAACGTGACGGCGAACCACACGGTGAAGTTGATGACCGACACCAGCAGGGTGTTGGCGAGAAGCTGGTAGAAGGTTCTGACGTTTCCCCGGACCACGGACATGACCAAGACCGTACGACCTCAACCGGTCTTGAGGTCCACCGATTTACGCGGCGCGGACCGGGTCGGCGGCCATCAGCGCACCGCAGGCGTCGGCGGGCAGCGGTTTGGCCATGAAGAAGCCCTGCCCGTACCGGTAGCCCATGTGCCGCAGGCGCTCCAGCTGGTCCAGGCTCTCGATGCCCTCCGCAACCGCCTTGAGCTGCAGGTGCTCGGCCAGCTGCGCGACGGCGGCGGCCACCGCGAGACGGCCGCGGTCGGCACCGTCGGCGACACCGTCGACGAACGACTTGTCGAGCTTCAGAACGTCCACGGGGAAGGCCCGCAGCAGGCTGAGCGACGACTGGCCGGTGCCGAAGTCGTCCAGGGCCAGCTGGATACCCATGTCGTGCAGCGCCTGGAGGGTGTCGCGGACCTGCCAGCCGTCGACCACCGACGACTCGGTGACCTCCAGGATCAGGTTCCGCGAGGTGAGGCCGGTGTCGCTGAGCACGGCCGCGACCTGGTCGACGAAGCCGGTCTCCCGCAGCTGCCGGACGGCCACGTTGACGTTCACCGCCTCGATCGCGTTGGGGAACTCCCGCTGCCAGCGAGCGAGCTGCTCACAGGCCTCCCGCAGCACCCACGCGCCGAGCGGCACGATCAGGCCGGAGCGCTCGGCGACCGGGATGAACTCGCCCGGCGAGACGAACCCGCGGGTCGGGTGCTGCCACCGGACGAGCGCCTCGGCACCGTGCAGCCGGCCGGTGACCAGGTCGAAAACCGGTTGGTAGAGCAGCCGCAACTCACCGCGGATGATGCCGTTCTGCAGTTCGCTGGCGAGTCGCGCGTGGTTCACCATGTCCTGCCGCATGCGCGGCTCGAACCGTACCCAAGAAGCCTTTCCTGATTCTTTCGCCGCATACATCGCGATGTCGGCGTTGCGCAGCACCTCGTCGGCGCTCTCGCCGGTCCCGGCCAGGGCGATGCCGGCGCTGGCGTGCACCAGCAGGGTCTGGTCGGCGACCCGGAAGGGGTCGGACAGGGCGAGCAGCACGCGGGCGACGGCAGCCTCGGCAGCCTCCGGCTCGTCGACCGGAAGCAGTACGGCGAACTCGTCCCCACCGAGCCGGGCCGGGAGTTCGTCGATCTCGCAGCGCTGCCGCAGCCGCTGGGCGACCTGGAAGAGGAGCTGGTCACCGGCGGCCGGGCCGAGCGTGTCGTTGATCATCTTGAAGTCGTCGATGTCGATCAGCATCGCGCTGGCCGGCAGGTGCGCGGCGATCCGCTCGGCCAGCACCGAGGAGAACCGGGCCCGGTTCGGCAGGCCGGTCAGCGTGTCGCTCAGCGCCAGCCGCTCCAGTTCGGCCTGCTGGAGGCGGATACCGCTGAGGGCGACGCTGTTCTCCCGGAGGCTGAGCAGCTGCCGGGCCACGACGAACCCGGCGATCAGCACCGCACCGATGATCACGGTGCGCTGCTTGTCGGTCATCTCCTGGGCGCTGACCGTGACCACCAGGCCGGCGGTCGCGGTGACAGCGACGAACGGCAGCAGGTTGAACAGCGACCGGTGGGTGAGCGCGGCCTGCGACGCGTGCTCCTCGGCCGTCAGCGCCCGCAACTGCAGGTACGCCCCGATGGTGAACGACAGCCCGACAAGCGGCATGGCGAGCACCGACAGCGCCAGCCGGCTCCAGTCGTTGCCGGCGATCAGCAGGACGTTGCCGACGATCGCGGTGAGCGGGGCGATGGTGAGCACCCGCAGCGCGGCCGGGTGGACCATCGACTCCGGCCGGGCGGCAGCCTTGCCGATCGCCACGAGCAGCAGGGTTCCGCCGACTCCCACGATGGCGGCCGCGGTCCGGGACGTCATCGAGGTGTCCGAGGGGGCCAGGTCGAGCACCGCGTACCAGAAGATCAGCCCGCTGGCGACGGCCACCGTCGCACCGTCCAGCCCGGCCCGGACCCAGGCGATCACCGTGCGCTTCGGGCCGGGCAGGCAGAGGAACGCCACCATCAGCATGATCACGCCGCCCAGGAACGGCACCGCGACCCACGGTGACAGCCCGGTGTTGTTGTTCGCCCGCACCACCGAGATCACCGATCCGACGAGCAGGCAGACACCGGCGTGCTCGAGGCGGCGCCAGAACGCGCGGATCGTCCGGGACAGCTGAACCTTACGGGCGATCCGCTGACACGCGAACACCCCGGCAGCGATCGCGACCGGCCCGCTCGCATACCCCAGGTAGAGCACCGACGGATCGACCACCAGCCACACCAGCACCGCAACGGTGACCGCTACAGCCACCGCGGCAGGCATGAGCCCGCCGGCACGATGCCGGTCACCGGCGGTCTCGGGTGCTCTCATCGGGTTCGATCGGCTCCTCGCCTGGCGGGATCAGTTGCCTTGCGGCATACCAGTCGGCGAAACCGGCCCGAACCTGAGATAAACCCAACTCAGCGCTCCCTCTCGGCGCCCAGCGCTCCCCCTCAGCCTCCGAGCGCTGCCGTGACCACCGCGCGGGCCTCCTCCTCGGCGCCCAGCGCTCCCCCTCAGCCTCCGAGCGCTGCCGTGACCACCGCGCGGGCCTCCTCCTCGGCGCCCAGCGC
>NZ_JBHTDO010000042.1:49511-92821 GCF_042666575.1 Actinoplanes sp. GCM10030250
CGCTCCCCCTCAGCCTCCGAGCGCTGCCGTGACCACCGCGCGGGCCTCCTCCTGGATCCTGGCCAGGTGGTCGGGGCCGTGGAACGACTCCGCGTAGATCTTGTAGACGTCCTCGGTGCCGGACGGCCGGGCCGCGAACCAGCCGGACTCGGTCACCACCTTCAGCCCGCCGATCGCCGCGTTGTTGGCGGGCGCGCTGGTCAGCACCGAGGTGATCGGCTCGCCGGCCAGCTCCTTGGCGGTCACCTGCTCCGGCGACAGCTTGCCGAGGATCGCCTTCTGCTCACGGGTCGCGGGCGCGTCGATCCGCGCGTACGCCGGCTCACCGAACCGCGCGGTCAGCTCCCGGTAGTGCTCACTCGGCGTCTTCCCGGTGGTCGCGATGATCTCCGAGGCCAGCAGGTCGAGCAGGATGCCGTCCTTGTCGGTGCTCCACACGCTGCCGTCGCGCCGCAGGAACGACGCACCGGCGCTCTCCTCACCGCCGAACCCGATCGACCCGTCCAGCAGCCCCGGCACGAACCACTTGAAGCCGACCGGCACCTCGTCGAGGCGGCGGCCCAGGTCGGCGGCCACCCGGTCGATCATCGAGGACGACACAAGCGTCTTACCGATCCCGGCCGCGGCCGGCCAGTCCGTGCGAGCGCGGAACAGATAGCCGATCGCCACCGCCAGGTAGTGGTTCGGGTTCATCAGCCCACCGTCGGGCGTCACGATGCCGTGCCGGTCCGCGTCCGCGTCATTGCCCGTGGCGATCTGGAAACGATCCTTCTGTTCAATCAGAGAAGCCATCGCGTACGGCGACGAGCAGTCCATCCGAACCTTGCCGTCCCAGTCCAGGGTCATGAACCCGAACCGCGGGTCCACGGACGGATTCACCACGGTCAGGTCCAGCCCGTGCCGCTCGGCGATCTCACCCCAGTACGCCACGCTGGCCCCGCCGAGCGGGTCGGCACCGATGCGGACACCCTCCCGCCGGATCGCCTCGACGTCGATCACCGAGGGCAGATCGTCGACGTACGTGGCCAGATAGTCGTACCCCGAGACCGTGGCCGACTCCCGCGCCCGCGCCGCACTCACCCGCCGCACATCCTTCAGACCGCCCACGATCAGCGCGTTCGCCCGGTCCTGAATCCACTTGGTCGCGTCCGTGTCAGCCGGCCCGCCGTTCGGCGGGTTGTACTTGAACCCGCCGTCGTCCGGCGGATTGTGCGACGGGGTGACCACCACGCCGTCCGCCTTCTTCGCCGACGACCTGTTGAACGTCAGGATCGCGTGCGACAGGGCAGGCGTAGGCGTATACCCGTCCCGGCTGTCGATCAGCACAGTCACATCGTTGGCGGCGAACACCTCCAGCGCCGTGATCATCGCCGGCTCACTCAGCGCATGCGTGTCGCGCCCCAGGAACAACGGACCGGACGTGCCCTGCTCCCGCCGATACTCGACGATCGCCTGACTGGTCGCGGCGATGTGATCCTCGTTGAAAGCGCTGCGCAGGCTGGAACCCCGGTGACCGGAGGTACCGAACGCGACCCCCTGCCCCGCCTGAGCGGGATCCGGATGCTCGGTGTAATAACGCGAGATGACCTTGGGGACGTCAATCAGATCGGCCGGTTCGGCGGGCTTACCGGCGCGCGGGTGGACAGACATCGAGGCCTCCTCGGGAGCGTGGAGCTTTGCCGGATCGTATCCAGAGGCGGCCCCCTTGAACCCTCCGCGCCCCCTATCCGAACTACCTGGTGTGACGAGGGTTCGCAACACGGCACTCCTGTTTCACTTCGTGCTGCTCTTTCTCCTCGCCCTGCTCTTTCTCCTCGTCATCCTCTCCTCCTCGTCATGTTCTTTCTCCCCGTACTTCTCGCGGTGGCACTGAGCCCCGCCACCGCGGGCCGCCACCGCTGGCCGTCGCCCACGCCCACGCCACCCCGGCCTTCGCCCACGCCGCCCCAGGCTGGCGAGTACAACATCGTGCACGCGTTCCTCTACGCCCCGGAGGGCGAGCCCCTGCCCACCGAGATCTCCACCCCTGCCCGGTCAGGACCTCGAAGCGGTAAAGGACCGGTTGCCGCCCCTCAATCAGGTCCACCACGCGCTAGGTTCCGTCACGTTCCCCCTTCCCGGCACCTATGAGATCGCCTTCACGATCCGCGTCGGCGGCCTCGACCGTGCCACCGTGAAGACGAAGGTAGCCATGCCGTTGACCGGCGGGAAGTGACGTGGCGTCACTTTTTGGGCAGTCGGGGATCCTGTAGAAAAGGGAGGTTCCCCCGTGTACGTCGCCGTGAGCCCCGCCAGCGAAGACCCCCAAGCCGTCGTGATGACGGTGCGGGGCAATCTGGACCTGGACAGCGCGCCCAGCCTCGCCAGCAAACTCGACGAGGCGCTGTCCCAACCAGCACCACGCGTGGTGGTTGACCTGTCCGGCATCGAGTTCTGCGACTCGATCGGCTTGAGCACGTTCGTCGTCGGCCACAACCGGGCCCGCGCAGCCGGCGGCTGGCTACGCCTCGCCTCCCCCGGCGAGTTCCTCGAACGCCTCCTCGACACGGTGGGCCTGACCAACCGCATCGGCGTCTACCCCAGCATCGCCGACGCCCTCGCCAACCGCCCCGACGGCCCCAGCCGCTGACCGCGCGGCGTGCCCATCCCGCTCGCCCTGCCACTCGCGCCGCGTTCGGGTCCCCCAGCCTGTCGTCCCCGCTCGCGCGCCGCCCACTCGCGCCGCGCGCCCAGCCCGCCCAGCCCGCCCGGCCGGGGACGGTCGCGCCGCGTGCCCAGCCCGCTCGGGCCAGGCTAGTCTCGCCGCGTGCCCAGCCCGCCCGGCCGGGGACGGTCGCGCCGCGTGCCCAGCCTGCCCGGGCCAGGCTAGTCTCGCCGCGTGCTCATCCTGCTCCCCCCGTCCGAGGGCAAGACTCCGGCCACCACCGGCGATCCCGTCGACCCGGCCACCCTCTGGCTGCCCCAGCTCGCGACCGCCCGAACCCGGGTGCTCAACCGCCTCGTCGCGCTCTGCCGCCGCACCAGCGAACGGTCGATCGCCGACTCGCTCGCCGCCCTCGGCCTCACCGCCGGCCAGCGCGCCGAGATCACCCGCAACGCCGAGCTCCTGGGGGCGCCGGCCGCCCCGGCCGCCTCCGTCTACACCGGGGTTCTGTACGAAGCTCTCGGCCCGGCCACCCTCGCCCCGGCCGCCCGTGAGTGGCTCGACCGTACGGCCGTGGTGTTCTCCGGGCTGTGGGGCGTGGTGCGTCTCGGCGATCGGATCCCGGCGTACCGCTGCTCGGTGGGTGTCACACTGCCGGCGCCGGTGGGTGGGCTCACCGCGTACTGGAAGAAGGCTCTTCGCCGGCAACTCGACGCGGCCGGCGCCGGCGTCCCGATTCTGGACCTGCGATCCGGTGCGTACGCCGCGATGTGGTCCCCGCCGGCCGGCGCCCCAGCCGCCTCACTCCGTGTCCTTCACGAGCGGGTCGTCGGCGGTGTCCCGAAGCGATCAGTGGTCAGCCACTTCAACAAGGCCACCAAGGGCCGCCTGGTACGCAGCCTCGCCGAGAACGCCGCCTCCCCGGCCTCGATCGACGAGCTGATCACCGCTCTGCGGGACTTGAAGTACACCGTCGAGGAGTCTGCGGCCCCTCCCGCCAAGCCCCGAGCCCTCGACATCATCGTCACCGACCTTTAGCCGCTTCACCATCGCCGCATGTCTCCGCTGAACCCCGCACACCCCGTACCGCGTCCTAGGATCCTGGGTCATTAGCCGGAGCCGTGGTGCGGGGCGCGAACGATCGGCAGCAACAGGCGCACACGTTCGGGTTGGGTGCGCGCTGGTTGAGGTCAGGACCTGTGTAGAAGCGCACAAAACCTCAACGTGTGCGCTCACACCCCCGACTGAACACCCCCGACCGAACACCCCCGACGCAGGGGCAGGCGCACACGGAGAACTCAACGTGTGCCTCCGGGCGGCGGAACACCGCCGCCCGGACTGGACTTTCGGAGCGAGACCAGGCAGCCCAGCCCGGCGGCCGCCGCGCTGGCTGGACCGGGCAGGCCGTCGCGCTGACCCTCGAGAGCTGTCCGTCGGTCGTACCAAAAAAGAAGTAAGCGCAACCGAGACCGCCCGCCTCGGCCAGACGGCTACTTCGCGTCGAGGATGTCTACGACGAAGCGGAGATCTCCCTGCTCAGGACCGTAAGCAAGAGCAGCGGGCACATCCAGCTGAATCCGGCTGCCAACCTTCTGACCGGGAATCGCCTCATCCCAGCCCTTGATCAGGTTGCCCACACCGATCGGGACTGAGAACGGCTCCTTGCCCCACGACGAGTCGATGAGGTTGCCGGTCGTGTACTGGATGACCTTGTAGTTGACGGTGATCGTCTGACCGCTTTTCACCACCGGGCCGGTGCCGGCGATGATCTCGGTGATGGTCGTCTTGCTCACCGTGCCGGTGCCAGGCTTCACGTCGGGCTCCTGCTCCAGCGGATTCCCGGAAGCGGGCGGCTTGGCAGAACCAGCGGCCGAGGGAACAGCATCCGGGGGAGCAGCCGCGGAAGGAGCCGGAGCAGCCGACGCCGGAGCCGCCTGCGTTGCCGCCGCCTCAGTCGTGGCCGGCGTGTCATCGCTGCTCGGGCGAAGCAGGAAGAAAACCACGGACAGCACTGCGAAGACCAGCACCCCGGTAAGCGCGCCGGCGACGGCGCGGCCGCGGCGCTTGCTGTTCGAACCGGTCTGGTCACTCATTGCAAGATCCCCTGTCCTGGTTGTCGGAAACTCCGGACACGGTACTCGGCACGGGGAGCAATGCCACCAGGAACCTCCTCCGAATCGCCGATGCGGATGATCACCCGTACGTCCCCGTCCGGCCACCCCCTCTTCTTTGTCGCCACGCAAGATGAGATCGTTTCATGGCCCTGCGGCCCCTCGCCGCCTGAAAACCGCCCGATCTGGAGGGTTTGTGCCCGATCAGACTTCCGGGCCTGACCACACGCCCGCGCACTCCCGGCGCGGCGAGCTGGTCCCGTACCGGCGGCCGGAACCACCGCGGCCGGAACCGCGGCATCGATGGTGGAACAAGGAGTGGTGGCACAAGGGACAGCACGGCTGGCAGGAACACGTGGCCCCGGCGGCGGTCATCCTCCTCGGCGTCCTCGCAGTGGTCGCTTTCGGTCTGGTAGTCCGAGCCCACACCGCCGACAACCCCGACCCCGCTGTCGCACCACCCATCGTGGTGCCGACCGCCGCCCAGGTCCCCATCCCCCTGCCGAGCGCTTCTCCGTCACCGAGCGTCCGCCCGGTCAACTCGATCATTTTCGAGCGGGGATCGGTACCCGAGGTGGTGAATCTGCCCGCGGAGGGTACGTCCGACTGGGTGCACTGGGGTGAGCAGGGCAAATACGCCCTCGAACGCAAGGAGGACGGCGGCTTCGCCATCCTCGAGGGCACTCCGGGCTCCCCGCGTACGCGCGACGACGCCGGCCCCGACCGCTACCGCTGGACCGGCGGCAGCCCGCTCGGCACCGCGAAGAACGTCACCAGCGGGATCCGGCTGTGCGGCGCCGGTGACGGCTTCACGCTCTCGGCACCGGCAGGAACGGTCATCAGCACGCTGAAGCTGTACGTCGGCGTCGGCGCGGGACAGGGGCTGCTGCAGATGGAGCTGTCCACCGGTGGGGAGGTCGTGACCGACCGGATCACCCACCGTGGCAGCGGAATCACCACGGCTTCCTACACGGTGAACTACCGCGCAACGGGTACTGGCAAGATCTCGGTGAAGTGGATCACCGAGGAGTCGTACGGCGAGGATTGCGGCGGGGTCGTCCTGTACGCCGCCGCCCTGAGCTGACGTATTCCCGAGAAAGGGGAACCTGTGTTCGCGGGCTGGGGATCGCGGGTCGCCAGGCTCCGGTGGCCGGTACTGATCATCGCGCTCGTCGCGGTCATCGGGTCCGGTGTCTGGGGCTTCGGCGTTTTCGGTCAGCTCTCCGAGGGTGGTTACAACGACCCGAGCAGTGAGAGCGCGCGAGCCTCTGACGTGGTCGCCACGGCCCTCGGGGGCCAGAGCGGCGACGTCATCGCGATCTACACGCCGGACCAGGGCACCATCGACGACGCGGCGCTGACCAAGCGGATCAAGGAACGGCTCGCGGCGCTGCCCGAGTCGTCGGTGACCGCGCACGCGTCGTACTGGGAGGGCCGGGCGGCGCGCTTCGCCGCCGAGGACAAGTCCAGCGCGGTCGCGGTGGTCACCCTCGCCGGTGATGACGACGCCGGGAAGATGGAGGCGTACGCAGAAATCGCCGACGATTTCGCGGTTCCCGGCGCCCGCGTCGAACTGGCCGGCGGTGTGCCCCTGGGCCACGCGTCGTCCACCCGCTCCACCGACGACCTGGCGTTCGCCGAGATGATCTCGCTGCCGATCGTGCTGATCCTGCTCCTGCTGATCTTCGGCTCGCTGGTCGCCGCCGCGCTGCCCGTGCTGGTCGGCGGCGCCGCGGTACTGGGTTCGCTCGGCGTCCTGAACGCGGTCGCGCTCACCCACGAGGTCAACTCGTTCGCCGTCAACGTCGCGAGCCTGCTCGGCCTGGGCATGGCGATCGACTACGGCTTGTTCATGGTGGGCCGGTTCCGGGAGGAGCAGGCCGGCCATCCAACGGCTGAGGCGGTACGGCGTACCGTGGCGACCGCCGGCCGTACCGTGGTCTTCTCCGCCACCCTGCTGATGACGGCCCTCGCCGGTCTGCTCCTGTTCCCCCAGGGTTTTCTCAAGTCGCTGGCGTACGGTGGCCTCGCCGCCGTCTTCCTTGCCGCACTGCTCTCGCTGACGCTGCTGCCCGCGATCCTCGCCATCCTCGGCCCGAAGGTCGACAAGATCCCGATCCGCCTGCCGGGCCGGGGTTCCGGCGGCACGTCCGGCTGGGAGCGGATGGCCGGCTTCGTGCTGCGCCGCCCCGTCCTGGTGGCGGTACCGATCCTCGGTGTCCTGCTGCTGCTCGCACTGCCGATCACCGACGCCCGCTTCGGCGAGAACGACGAGCGGGTGCTGCCCGCCGGTGACCCGTCGCGGGTCGCGATCGAGACGCTCAAGGCCGACTACCCGCAGTTCAGCACCGACGGCGTGCAGATCGTCGTCCGCGGCACCGACGGCGAGCGGCCGGACGTCAAAAAGTTCACCGGGGCCGCCGGCGACATCAGCGGCATCACCCAGGTCAGCCCGGCCGGCACCGGCAGGGACGTGGTCGTCCTCAACGCCGCCCTGGAGAGCGACGACGAGTTCAGTGCCGAAGCCCGTACCGTCATCGAGAGCCTGCGCGCCCTCCCGGCACCCGAGAACGCCGAGGTCCTGATCGGCGGCGCCACCGCCCGCAACGTCGACAGCCTCGACGCCACGGCCGAGAAGCTGCCGCTGATGATCGGGCTGCTGGTGGGCGCCACGCTCATCCTGATGTTCCTCGCCTTCGGCTCGATCCTGCTGCCGATCAAGGCCGTGGCGATGAGCGCCCTGAGCCTCTGCGCCACGTTCGGCATCCTCATCTGGATCTTCCAGAAGGGGCACGGAGCGGGCCTGCTCAACGTCACGCCGGCCCCCCTCGAAGCGGGCATCGTGGTCCTGATGGCAGCGGTCGTTTTCGGTCTCTCCACCGACTACGAGGTCTTCCTGCTGTCCCGCATGGTCGAGGCCCGCATCCGCGGCGCCTCCTCCAAGGAGGCGGTCACCCTGGGCCTCTCCCGCACCGGCCGGGTGATCAGCGCAGCCGCCCTGCTCCTCATCGTGGTGACCGGCGCCTTCGCCCTCTCCTCCGTGACCACCATGCGCTTCGTCGGCGTCGGCATGATCGTCGCCCTGCTCCTCGACGCGACGATCGTCCGCATGCTGCTGGTCCCGGCCGTACTCGCCCTCTTCGGCGACGCCGCCTGGTGGGCTCCCGGCCCCCTGCGCCGCCTCCAGGAACGCGCCGGCCTAGCCGAGCACGCGGGCGAGGAGGAGGCCGGCGCTCCCCCACCGCCGGCCGGCGCCCACTCCCCGGCTTCCCACTCGCCGGCCCCGGACGAGACAGCGGTCATCTCGGGAACACTCGCCCTGCCGGTGGGTGCGTCCGCGGCCGCCCTGACCGCCGGCAACGGCAACGGCTCATCACTTCCGGTCAGCGGCCCGAGCATTCCGTCCGAGACGGTCGTACTGGACTACAACGCGGTGCTCGATTACCTCGCGGAGCGCGAGCAGGCGACGTCCCCGGCAGGCGGCGCGGTCGCGGCCCTGCCCGCGGGCCCTGGCGAGGTGACGGCCAGGTTGCCGTTGGTCGCTCCCTTCAGGGGTACGGGCGAAGCACTCCCCGAATTCCCTCCACCACCTGCGGCCTCCTCTCCCGAGCCCACCACCCCCGTTCCCCCGGTCCCGGTCCCGTCCTCTCCCGTTTCCTCCGCGCCCGTTTCGCCCTCGCCCGTTTCGCCTGCGCCAGTTTCGCCCTCGCCCGTTTCGCCCTCGCCCGTTTCGCCCTCGCCCGTTTCGCCCTCGCCCGTTTCGCCTTCGCCCGTTTCGCATCTGGAAGCTGAGCCGATTTCGGACGCCGAAGCGCTGGACACGGAGCCTGTGCGGGACAGCCTGGATTCAACGGACGGCGACGAGCCTGAACTCTCACCGCTCGCCCCTCAGCCTCATCTCGAAGCCCCGGCCGATACAGATCCCGTGTTCGACGAGGCTCCCCCGCCTGCCATCGGTGTCGCCGACGACCCGAGTCCCACGCTCGCGCCGGTGCCCGAGGAACCCACCCCGGACCCGCAACAGCCCGACCCGGCACTCGCCGAGGTAGCGGACGAAGAAGTCCAGCCCATCCTCGCCGAGGTAGAACTCCAAATCGCCGCCGCCGCCGAACCGGCCCCCATCCTCGCCGAGGTCGAAGCCCACATGGCCGCGACGACGGACCCCACATCCGAGCCCGACCCCGAGCCCCAACCCGCCCCCGCGCCCGCGCCCGCGCCCGCGCCCGCGCCCGCGCCCGCGCCCGAGGTTGTGCCCGAGGTTGTGCCCGAGGTTGAGCCCGAGCCTCAGCCCGAAGTCGCAGCGGAGACCGAACTCGAGCCCGAGGTCGAGGCGGAGGCCGAGGTGCCGTCCGCCTCCGAAGACTCCGAAACCTCCTCAGCCTCCGCCACCGTCGAGCAGCTTCCCGAAGCACCGCCCACCGAACCCGAGCCCGAGCCCTGGACCCCAGCCCAGCACACGTCCGAGCCGGAACCTCAACCCGAACCCGAACTCTGGACCTCCGCCGAACCCACCCCAGATCCCGAAGCCTGGACTCCCGCCGAGCCCACCCCGCAGCCCTCGCCCGCCCCCGAGCCCACGCCGGAACCCTCGCCCGCCGGCGAACCCGTGTCGGCCGCACAGCCGGAAACCTCCGAGGACCCCTTCGCCTGGCGCGCCGACCCACGGATCCCGGACCTGTCAGAAGCCGGCCCCGACGGCTTCGGCTGGCTGGACCGCACCGCTGGTGCCACCGACGACCCCCTTTTCCCCGACCTCCCCGCCCCCATCGCGGCCACCCCCACCGCACAGCCTCAGCCCTCGTGGCAGCCAGAAGTTCCCGCCCAGCCCTCCTGGCAGTCGGAGACCCCGGCCGAGCCCTCATGGCAGCCGGTCACCCGGTTGCCTGAGGCCGCTCTGCCGTACCCGATCCCCGAGCGCCCCGGTTCCCGCCCGGAAACCCTCGGCGACTGGCTGAGCACCAAGCCCGACCGTTCCACCCAGGACCCGAACCGCCCCCAAACGCTCGACGACCTCCCCAAGCCACTCACCCCCGCCGAGATCACCCCAGAACCCGAAATCACTCCAGAGCCCCAGGTCAGGGCAGAATCCCCGGCCAGGGCGGACGCACCGGTCGCCTGGGGCGCTTACAATCCCGCCACCACCCCTTCCTCACCCATCGAGGACGTGGAGCCGTTGACCATCCCCACGCAAGAGCCCATCCCCACGCAAGAGCCCGCCCCCGAGGCGCCCACGCCCGAAGACGCCCCGCCGCCCACCAGCACGAGCGAGACCACCACGCCCACCAGCGCGGACTCGCCGACCGCCGCGTCCTCAAGCACCGACGAAACAGCGCCTGCCGACCCGGCACCCGCCGACCTAGCGCCTGCCGACCCAGCACCCGCCGACCCAGCACCCGCCGACCCAGCACCCGCCGACCCAGCACCCGCCGACACCGCACCCGCCAGCGCAGCCACTGCCGGCGTCGCCCCTGTCAGCTCGGGAGCACCCGGTTACATCCGCCGCCCCCAAACCCTCGACGAATGGCTGAACGGCGGCCCCGAACCCACCTCCCCCGCCCGTCCGCAAACCCTCGACGACCTCCCGTCCGCCCCCGTCTCCGCAGCACCCGTCTCCTCCTCGCCCGTCTCCGGAGGCCCCGTCTCCGGAGCCCCCGTGTCGTCAGCCCCCGTGTCGTCAGCCCCCGTGTCGTCAGCCCCCGTGTCGTCAGCCCCCGTGTCGTCAGCCGGTCCGGCGATCCGGCGACCGAAAACCCTGGACGACTGGCTGAGCGGCTCCACCCCCGACCAGCAGCCGAACCGCCCCGCCTCTCTCGCCGACGACGAACCCGGGCGCGCCCGGCGCGGCGGCAACGGGCGTTCGCAGTCCTGGACGGGCGGGCCGGGCGAGGACCCGTACGACCGCCCGGTCCGCCGGCCTGCCTCCCTGGCCGACCACCCGGCCCCGGCGAAGAAACCGAACCGCAAGCCGGCCGGTGAGCCCGACCCCGATCCCGCCGCCCCGCAACCCTGACACCCGGCGCGCCGACGCCGAGCCAGGCGAAAACAGAACCAGCGACGCAAGACCCGAGCAACCGCACCACCAAAGCAGCGCGAACACCAAGCACCGGGCAAAAACACGAAAACGGGTGACCGACGCCCCTTGCCCACGGACACCCTCCGCCGATAGGACAGCGAGTAAGTACAGTGCCTGCGGTAGGAGCAGAGGGGGACGTGGGAATGGGTGTCGGCCCGGAGGCCGTCGGCGTTGATCAGGAGCGCCTGGCGGCCTGTCTCGCCGTGCTGGCCGAGATCGAGGCGCTGCCGGTGGAGCATCCCGACGCGGTGCTGGTGCGCCGCGCCGTCGGTGGCCTGTTCAAGACGGCGAAGTTGCAGCGCCGCCGGGATCGCCGTGATGCGGTGCTGGCGAACGACCGCGAGGTGACCGAGTCGACGGCGACGGGTGCGCCCGGCCGGATCGACGACGAGACCGCGGGGATTCCGTTGCGCAGTTCGGTGCGCGGGGCCAGCGCCGGCGTACTCAAGCAGGCCCGTGGGTGTTATGTCTGCAAACAGCGTTTCACTGTGGTGGACGCCTTTTACCACCAGCTCTGCCCGTCGTGTGCGGAGCTCAACCACTCGCGGCGGGACGCGCGAACCGATCTGAAGGGCCGGCGGGCGCTTCTCACCGGCGGGCGCGCCAAGATCGGGATGTACATCGCGCTGCGCCTGCTGCGCGACGGCGCCGATCTGACGATCACGACGCGGTTCCCGCACGATGCCGTCCGCCGCTTCGCAGCGATGCCGGACAGCGAGGACTGGCTGCACCGGCTGCGGGTCGTGGGTGTCGATCTCCGGGACCCGGCGCAGGTGGTGGGCGTGGCCGAGTCGGTGGCGGCGCGCGGGCCGCTGGACATTCTGATCAACAACGCAGCCCAGACGGTACGGCGTACAGCAGGCGCCTATGCGGAGCTGATCGCGGCCGAGTCCGCTCCCCTGCCCGACGGCCCGCTTCCGGAGCTGGAGTTCTTCGGCGGGGCGACAACGCTCGGCGCGGCGTCACCGGCGGCCGTGCTGACCGCGGCCGGGAAGTTGTCCGCACACGAGGTGACCTCGCTGGCGCTGACCGCCCGGTCCACGGCGATCGACGCGGGCGGCCTGGTGCCGGACACCACCTCGACGAACAGCTGGAGCGACCGGGTGCACGAGGTGGACCCGCTGGAGCTGCTCGAGGTTCAGCTGTGCAACGTCACGGCGCCGTTCATCCTGGTCAGCCGGTTGCGTGCGGCGATGACCGCGTCGTCGTTCCCCCGGCGGTACGTGGTGAACGTGTCCGCGATGGAGGGCATCTTCGCGCGCGGCTACAAGGGTGCCGGTCACCCGCACACCAACATGGCCAAGGCGTCGCTGAACATGCTCACGCGTACGAGCGCCGACGACATGTTCGCCGACGGCATCCTGATGACCAGTGTCGACACCGGCTGGATCACCGACGAGCGGCCGCACCCGACGAAGATGCGGCTGCACGAGGAGGGTTTCCACGCCCCGCTCGACCTGGTCGACGGCGCGGCCCGGGTGTACGACCCGATCGTCCGCGGCGAGCTGGGCGAGGACCTTTACGGCTGCTTCCTGAAGGACTACGCGCCCGTCGCCTGGTGAGTGGGCACAGGAACCGGAGCTGACAGCGGGCCGCACCACCGAGGTGGAGCGGCCCGCCGTTTACCGAAGAGACGTCAGTCGCCGAAGTTCGGCCCGGTGAAGTCCTTGTGCGGGTGACCCTTGCCGGGGTGCCCCTTGCCGGGGAAGCCCTTACCCGGGTGCCCCTTTCCGTGGTGGCCCTTACCGGGGAAGCCGGGGTGGCCCTTACCGGGGAAGCCGTGGTGCGGCCGGCCGCCGTGGTGCGGGCCGTCGAAGCTCAGCGGCCCACCGATGTAGTTCGGCTTGTAGGGCCAGTCGTTGTCCCAGCCGCCGTCCCAGTCGTCCCACTGCCAGTAGTCCTCCTGGACCTTGAGGTACCAGCCGCGACCGCTGCCCGGGTAGAACGACGGGAAGCAGTAGTAGCGGTCCCAGGCGCCGATCCGGTCGCCGTACATGCCGAACCGGTTGCACTCCCACTTACCGCGGAACGGCCCGAACACGTAGTCGTCGTCGTAGTTCCAGCTCTGCACGCTGTTACCGGTCGCGGAACCGGTCGAAGCGCTCACGGCGGGGGCGGCCTGGGCCGCACTCGATCCGATCATCGCACCGGCGGCCACGCTCGCACCGGTCAGTGCCAGCCAACGCATTGCTTTGTTCATGTCACACCCTTTTCAGGACAAAACTGCCATGACCGGACTAGCGGATCATGGACGAAAAGGGCGTCCTGGTGCTTTTCCGGGAAACTGACCGTTTGTACGATCCACCTGCTGGCCGTACAGACGGCCCCGCCGGCAGTACAAGGCATCCACGGCTGTGACGATGCTCAGGCGCCGGCGCGACTGTTTCCCGCCCTCCGGACCGGTTTCGCTCCCACCTTCGGCGCCGTTCCCACCTGCCGCGGCTTCGGCGCCGCTCCCGCCTGCCGCGGCTTCGGGGCGGGGCCCGCCTGCTGTGGCTTCGGGGCGGGGCCCGCCTGCTGTGGCTTCGAGGCGGGCTCTGCCGTCGGCACCGGCGGGTACTTGCGCAGGATCCACGCCTGCTGGCCGAGAGCGAACACGTTCTGCACGAACCAGTACAGGATCACGCCGATCGGGAAGATGAACCCGGAGATCAGCAGGGACGCCGGGAAGCCGTACAGCATGATGCCCTGCATGAGGCGGCCCTGCGGGTCCTGGGCCGGACCGGTCTTGCGGATCATCTGCCGGGTGGTCAGGTAGGTCGTCGCGGTCATCGCCAGGATCAGCACCCCGGCGACGATCTTGACGGCGAGCCCGCCGGACGAGGTGAACCCGGCAACGATCGGTGCGCCGAACAGTTTGGCGTGCACGGCGCTGTCGAACTGGGTGAGCGTCCAGCCGTACAGGGTGCGGGAGGTCTCGCTCGTGATGCTCGGTCGCAGGTGGCGCAGCACATGCAGCAGGCCGAAAAGGATCGGCGCCTGCACGATCAGCGGCAGGAAGCTCGCGAACGGACTGATCTTCTCGGTCCGGTACAGCTTCACCAGTTCGGCCTGCATGGTCTGCGGATCGCCGCGGTGCTGCTCGCGCAGAGCCTTCATCTGCGGCTGGACCCGCTGGATCGCGCGCTGCGACCTGATCTGGCGGGTGACCAGCGGGAACAGTGCCATACGCACGGTCAGGACCAGCAGCACGATGCCGAGCACCCAGGCCCAGGACGTGCCGAGGGCGTCGGCGGCGCCGAGCACGCTGTACCAGGCGGCGTGCCAGAAGAGCAGAATCGCGGAGATGGCGGTGTAGACGAGGTCCATCATCGGACGGCCTCACCGAACGATGCAGTGGCAAAAGACGAAGTGGCGGAACACGACATGGCAGTAGGCGACGTGGCAGGAGACATGGTGGGGTGACCCTCCGGGGAGCTGGGACGTTGACGGTCTCCAGCGGCCGGCGAGCGGCGAAAGGATCTGCGCTCAGGCGGCCGCGAGGGCCACAGTGGGTCCTCGAGGCCTGGTCCGCCCGTCGGCGTCAGGATCGCGATGACGCGGAATCCCGGTGCGGCGGGCACGCTCCCGCAGCACACGGCGGCTCACCCCGGGACTGCCGGCAGCGGCACGCCCGCCCATCAGCACACTGGCCGTCAGCACGGTGACCAGCAGCACACCGGCAACGGCACCCGCCCCGAGCAGCAAACCAGTCGGGCCGGACTCGGTCAGCACGCTGACCAAGCGCCACAACGCCTCGAACCAGTTCACCCCTCCACCGTAACGACCCCCCGCAACCTCCGCCAGGCACCTTCCTCACCCACCCAAGATCGCCCCGCGGAGCCGCATCGCGGCGGTGAACGACGCCTCGGCGCGGCCCGCGGAGCCGTCAGACCCCCTCGTCGTCCGGCAAAGCCCGATAGGCCGGGCGCAGAACCTCATGCACAGGCTTGCCGTGATGGCTGAGCGCCGGCGGGTCCAGCTGGTCCAGAAGTGCATCCGGCCGCACCCCCGAAAAACTCTCCGTCACGGCCGGCGCCTCCGTCCCCCAGAACGCTCCGGGATCATCCGGATCCACCAGCCCGGCAAAACCTGCCCCCGCCCCGGCCCGCGCCCCCGCAGACGACGAAGACCCAGGCGACGCCGACGCCGACGCCGGCGACTGCGACTGCGACTGCGACTGCGACTGCGACTGCGACGATTGTCCGGCCATCGAGGACACCGCCGCCGACTCCCGCAACCGCCGCAGGCGCATCAGCAACTCGTCGCGTGATCGCCCGCGCCAGGTGAACACCTCGAACGGATCGGTTTCGAAGGCCCGGGCCAGCGCATAACAGGTAGCCGCGAGGTGCGCGCACGGCATCGGCCAGCGTTCGCAGGTGCAGTCCATCGCCACCTCGTCGAGCGAGAGCGGCAGCAGCGCCAGCCCCGACTCCGCGAAGACCGCCTCGATCCCCGGCGGCATCCGGCCGTCGAGCAGCCCGGCAACGTAGCGCGCCTCGGCGACCAGGGCTCTCTCGATCCGCGACCAATCCGTGGCCCCGAACGCCCGGACCGCTATCCGGGACCGGAAGGCGACCGCGTCGTCGGGGCCCCGGACGAGCGCGACGGCCAGGCTGCTGGACACGGTCAGGCTGCGCACATGCCCGGCCCGCTCGTCACGGCGGCCCCGGGCGAACGTCGGCCCCATCCGCAACGACTCGAACATCCCGAGAAACGCCAGCGCGAACTCTTCAGGCTCCGGCGCCGATCCCCCACGCGGCGCGCGAGGCGCCGCGCCCCCCGGCGGCGCGCCATGCGGCGGCGCGCCATGCGCAGCACCCCCACCCGGCGTCCCAGGCTCCGGCGCCTCACGGGGCGCGCCCGGCTCCCGTCCCCCACGCGGCGCGCGGGACTCCGGCGCCGATCCCCCACGCGGCTCAGTCAACGATCGCCTCCGGGGCCAGGGCGAGCAGGTCGCGGAGTTCCTGGGTGGACAGTGCGCTGAGCCAGCCCTCACCCGAGCCGACCACGCGTTCGGCGAGGACGCCCTTGTCGGCGACCAGTTGGTCGATGCGTTCCTCCAGGGTGCCGAGGCAGACCAGGTTGTGGACGTGCACGTCGCGGCGCTGGCCGATCCGGTAGGCGCGGTCGGAGGCCTGGGCCTCGGCGGCCGGGTTCCACCAGCGGTCGACGTGCACGACGTGGTTGGCGGCGGTCAGGTTGACCCCGGTGCCGCCGGCTTTCAACGAGAGCACGAAGATGCCGGGGCGGGTGGCCTCCTGGAACTCCGCGATCATGCGGTCGCGGGCCCCGCGGGCCGTGCCGCCGTGCAGGAAGCTCACCGGCACGCCGAAGCGGGCCGCCAGGTGAGGCTGGAGCATGCCGCCGAACCGGGCGAACTGGGTGAAGCACAGCAGGCTCTCCCCCGCACCGAGCGCGTGGTCGGCGATCTCCTCCAGGCGGTCGATCTTGCCGGACCGGCCGGGCAGCGGCGAGCCGTCCTTGAGCAGCAGCGCCGGGTGCACGCAGACCTGTTTCAGCTTGGTCATCGCGGCCAGCACGAGGCCCTTGCGCTGCTTGTCGCCGGGCTCGTCGAGACGCTGTTTCAGGTCGTCGAGGACCGCGCGGTAGAGGCTGACCTGCTCGGTCGTCATCCCGCACAGGTGCCGGGCGTGCCGCTTGACCGGGAGCTCGCCGGCGATACCCGGGTCCACCTTGGTGCGGCGCAGCAGGAACGGCCGGGTCGCCTGGCGCAGGCGGGCGGCGGCGTCCTCCTCCGCATATCTCTCGATCGGCACGGCGAAGCGCGCCCGGAACGTGTGCGCCGACGCCAGCAGGCCGGGATTGACGAAGTCGAGGATGGACCAGAGCTCGGAGAGCCGGTTCTCCACGGGCGTCCCGGTGAGGGCGATCCGGTTGCGGGCCGGGAAGCGGCGGACGGCCTTGGCGGCGCCACTGCCCGCGTTCTTGATGTGCTGCGCCTCGTCGAGCACCACCCGGTCCCACTCGATGGCGGCCAGGGCGTCGGCGTCGCGGACCGCCGTCGCATAGGTGGTCAGGACCAGGTCGGCGCCGGCGGCGAGGGCGGCCGGATCGTCACGGTCGGCGCCGTGCAGCACCCGGACGGTCAGGGACGGCGCGAACCGCTCCGTCTCACGCTGCCAGTTGCCGAGCACCGACAGCGGGCACACCAGCAGCGCGGGGCCGGCACGGTGGTGCAGCAGCAGGGTGAGCAGCTGCACGGTCTTGCCCAGCCCCATGTCGTCGGCCAGGCAGGCGCCCAGGCCGAGTGAGTCGAGGAAGGCAAGCCAGGAGAAACCCCGTTTCTGGTACGGCCGGAGCTCCGCCTTCAATCCGGCGGGCGGCTCCAGGATCTCCAGCGACTGGTCGAGCCGCCCGGTCAGCAGGTCGGCCAGCCAGCCCTCGCCGCGCGCATCGGTCACCGGCAGCGGCAACTCCTCCGGCGGCAGCAGCCGGGTCACCTTGAGCGCGTCACCGGCCGTCATCCGGCCGCCGCCACGCCGCAGGAAGTCCAGCCCGGCGGCGAGCCGCCGCTGATCGAGGAACACCCAGCGCCCCCGCAACCGGACGAGCGGCACCTTCGCCCGGGTCAGGTCGGTGAGCTCGTCGGCGGTGAGCGTGCGCCCGCCGAGCGCCAGCCCCCAGTTGTAGTCGACCATCTCCCGCAGCCCGACCGCCCGATCCCGCAGCACGGTGGAGACCGGGTCACGGCCGCGCACCTCCAGGGACAGGCCGAGGCCGGGCCGCCGCTGCCACCAGGCCGGAAGCAGCACCCCGTAGCCCGCCTCGTCGAGCAGTGCGGCGTGGCTGAGGAACCGGTGCGCACCCTCGGTGTCGAGCAGCATCTCGGCCGGGCGGGCCTCGCGCAGCGCGTCACCGAGCTCCGGATACAGCCGGGCGGCCCGGCCGAGCCCGGCGAGCAGCCGCTCCTGCGGATGGTTGGTCCACCGGCTCAGCGGCGCATAGTGATCGCGCCACACGTCGGCGGCGCTGACCAGCACGCTCGGCTCGTCGGCGGCCTGGAGCAGGAATTCGAGGCGCCAGGCGTCCTCGGGCAGCGGCACGTCGGCGGGCATCACCGGCTCGTGCTCGCGCGGGTCGCTCAGCCGGAAGCAGACGCGCACCTCGGCACCCCGAGCGGCCTGCGCGAACCAGTCGCCGAGCCGCCCGATCAGCTCGTCGGCCAGGGCGGGGGCGGCCTCGAACGCGGGCTCCCCGGTGAGCGCCGCCAGCCATCCGTAGTCGGCGAGGGTGACACCGCCCTCGGCCAGCCTGGTCCGGACGAGCCCGTCGACCAGGCGCTCCAGTGCCACGTCGGCCAGCCGGGCGGGGCCGGCCGATCCGGCGGGGCCGGCCGATCCGGCAGCGGCGGTCAGACCGGTGCCGCCCTGCTCGGCCCGGCAGGCGGGCGGCATCCGGTCCCGGAGGGCGGCGTGCCGGACCGCGTCAGCGCCGACCAGCACGGGCCGCCACCAGGCCGCCGGGCGCGGGCCGTCGATGCGCACCGCGGGCAGCACCCGCCCGCGCCGGACCAGGCTCGCGGCGAACGCACAGAGCTCGGCCAGCCAGCCCACCGACGGCGCGGCCCGGCCGTCGAACTCGGCGACCAGGTCGGCGTCGAGGAACGGCACCCGGACGGCGGGCACCAGCCAGGACCGGGCCCGGACCGCGCCACGGCGCACCGGGAGGCCGAGCTGCGGCGACGACAGCGGGCCGGCTGCCGTCGAGGGAAGCACCAGGGTGGCGGGCGGCCGCGACTCACCTGCCGGGAGCTCGCCGGCCGGGACCGCGAACGGATGCTCCCGGGCCGCACCGCGCCGCCGGTCACCAGCGCTCTCACCGGCCGGCTCGGCGTCGGACTCCGCCCACAGCGAGATCACGCCGCCGGACCCGAGGAAGCCGTGCAGCACCCGGACCCCGGCCGGGACGACCGTGCCGAGCGCGCTCACGGCGACACCCACCGGACATCCGGTGGGGCGGGCGGTCGACGGTCCTTCAGCACGCCGCCGACTCTAGGCCGCCCCTCCGACATTTTTCCGGCACCTCACCCCGGGGAATCAGCAGCGCCACACGGAAGGACGCAACGGCGGCTCACTCCAGCTCCCAGATCAGATCCGGCGGGCGCACCCGGGCACAGCGCGGCCCGCCGTCCGCCTCGGTCAGTCCGAGACGCCCGACCAGCACGCGCCCGGACCCGATCGCCTCCCGGAGCAGCGGGCCGGGGATGTCGCCGAACAGCAGCTTCGCCCGCCGGAACATCGCGAACGACTCCCCGTCGACAGCACCCCAGCTCAGATAGAGGAACCGCGCACCCGGCCGCCCGTGCACCCACGGCCCGCCGACGTCGATCAGCCCGTCCACCTCCCGGGTGCCGACCTCCAGCTCCCACACGGCACGTTCCTCGTGCACCGGCACCCGGCCGACAACTTCGCTCTTGCGCTGCACCCCGACGTGCACCCCGCCGAGCCGCAACTGCTCGGCCTGCGGTGCGCCCGGCCGCCCGGGCAGATCGTGGCCCTCGATACGAATCCGCACCAGGCCGACTCTAGGCGGTCCGCCAGAAGTCATAGGGTGAGGCGCCGGGGCGGAACCCGTACCCCTCGGCCATCGCCGCCGCCTCCCGGAAGCCGTGCCCGACCGCCTCCGGCACATGGGCGTCGCTGCCGAAACTCACTGTCTCGCCGCCCTCCTCCCGCCACCAGCCCAGGATCGTCGCGTGCAGCGGCAGCCGCGTGTTGATCTCCAGGGCGCGCCCGGCCGAGGCGGTCGCCCGCAGCGCCGCGCGGAACTCCTCCTCGAACACCGCCGGGTCGAACCGGCCCTCCCGCTCGGCCGGCCAGAACCGGACCGGGTAGTCGATGTGGGCGAGCGCCGCGAAGCTGTCGGTGGCCTCGACCAGCCGGATCACCTCGGCGAGGTACTCCCGGATCAGCTCCTTGGCGTCCCGGTGCGGGTACAGGTGCCACGGTTCGGCGAAGGCGCCGCCGTCGGGCAGGCAGTGCAGCGAGCCGAGCACCCGGTCGAACGGCCCGGCCGCCAGGATCTCCGCGAAGGTCTCGGCGTTGAGATGCGGCTGCCCCATCTCCAGACCGCTCAGGATCAGCAGGCCCGGGAACCGGGAACGGCACCGCTCGATCGCCGCGAAGTATCCGGCCACGTCGAACGGCGGCGGCGTGAAGATCGCATCCGGGCCGGACAGGGCGGTGATCCGCTCGTCGGCGTACGGGCCGTCGAGCGCGATCCGCCACGAGGAGTGGTCGAGGTGCTCGGTGAACGCGATGGCCGGCAGCCCGATGGCCAGCGCCCGCTCGCAGGTCCGCTCCATCGAGCCGTGGATCGCGTCCCAGGACCATTCGCTGTGCACATGACTGTCCGGCGGCAGCGTCATGCCGCCATCCTCGCACCGCCGCGAGCCGGGGTTCGCGCAGACCCGGCGAGCGGCCGGGCGTGGCGCTAGGGTGCGTTCATGGACGGTGCGGCCGGGGCGCGGTGGGACGGGGGCACGCTCTGTTTCCGGTACGCCGACGCGGCGCACGATCTCGCCGGGGTCCGGGTCCTGGCGTCCACCTTCCACGCCGACCTCGCCTATCAGGACCGGAACGGATCAGGCGCCGACTTCTGGGAACTGCGCCGGGAGAGCCCGCCCGTGCAGCGGGTCGAGTACCGGCTGGAGCTGATCCACCGCGACGGCACCCGCGAGACCGTCTGCGACCCGGGCAACCCGCACCGAGCCCCGGGTGGCTTCGGTGACTCGTCGGTCCTGCAGAACCCGGCCTACCAGCTGCCCGGCTGGCTGGACCGGCCCGCCGCGCCGGGCACCTGGCGGACCGCCGAGCTGCCCGTGCGTACCCTCGGCGCCACCCTCAGCACGCGCATCTGGTCCCCGGAGACACCCACCGACCGCGTCCTGATCGCCCACGACGGCCCGGACTACGACCGCTTCGGCGGCCTCGGCCGGTACACGACCGCGATGGCCGGCTCCGGCGTTCCCGCCTACCACCTGGTCCTGCTGCCCGCCGGTGACCGCCTGAACTGGTACTCGGCCGACCCCGCCTACTCCCTGGCCCTGGCCGGCGAGATCGTGCCCTGTCTGCGGGCCGAGCTCGGCGCGAACCGGGTGGTCGGCGCCGGGGCCAGTCTGGGCGCGCTGGCCATGCTGCACGCGCAGCGCCGCCACCCCGCCGGGTTCGCCGGGCTCTTCCTGCAGTCGGGCAGTTACTTCCAGCCCCGCCACGACAGCCACGAGTCCGGTTTCGAGCACTGGCTCCGGATCATCCGCTTCACCGGGCGGACGCTGAAGGCGCGCCGCGGCCCGGCCGTTCCGGCGACGCTGACCTGCGGCGCGGCGGAGGAGAACCTCGCGAACAACCGGGACATGGCGGATGCGCTCGCCGCCCAGGGGTACGCGGTGACCTTCGTGGAGAACCCCGACGCACACACGTGGGTGGGGTGGCGCGACACCCTGGACCCGCATCTGACCGGATTGCTGCAGCGAGTTTGGCCGGATTGAACTTCAAGGGGAGGCGGCCGTGGCCGACGTCGAGCACACCATCGGACTGTTGCTGGGCACCGAGGACGACTGGCCGCGCGCCTACGAGTCGTTGCTGCACCGGCTGGGCACCGTGACCGCGCCGGACGGGCGCAGTCACCGGGCCCGGTCGGAGCGTGTCACCATCGAGCCGTTCAACCTGCGGGACAAGCCGCGCCACGAGCTGGTCATCGACCGCCTGGCGCACTGGTACTACCACCCCCGCGAGTGGCTCAAGAAGATCGCGCTGATGGACGACGTGTACCTGCTGAACAGCCCGTTCACGTTCCAGTCGATGGAGAAGCACGCGGCGTACTGCGCGATGATGCGGCTCGGGCTGAAAGTGCCGGAGACCGTCCTCGTGCCGTACAAGAACCCGCTCGACAACTCCCGGTGGGCCTACACGGCAGCGCGCTACAACCGCCCGTTCGACCTGGAGGCGGCGGCCGCGTCGGTGGGTTACCCGCTCTACATGAAGCCGTACGACGGCGGTGCCTGGGTCGGTGTCTCCCGGATCCGCAACGAGCAGGAGCTGCACTCGGCCTACGACACGTCGGGTGAGCGGCTGATGCATCTGCAGGCATCGGTCGAGGGATATGACGTCTTCGCCAGATCGCTGAGCATCGGCCCGGAGACGATGGTGATGAAGTTCCTCCCGGACCAGCCCATGCACGCCCGGTACGAGGTCGACCACAACTTCCTGTCGGCGGAGGCCGGCGACGAGGTGGTGACCGTGTCCCGCCTGGTCAACGCGTTCTTCCGGTGGGAGTTCAACTCGTGCGAGTCGCTGGTCCGGGGCACCGACGTGCACCCGATCGACTACGCGAACGCCTGCCCGGACGTGGCCCTGACCTCCCTGCACTACTACTTCCCGTGGGCGATGTCCGCGCTGCTGCGCTGGACCGTGTACTGCGTGGTCACCGGCCGTAAGGCGCGGCTGGACACCGACACCGCCGAGTACTTCGCGATCGCCGACGAGCCTGGCATCTCGTACGCCGAGAAGCTCGCCGGTTATCGCAAGCTCGCCGACGACTACTTCGAGGTGGACCGCTACCAGGAGTTCTGCGCGAAGCACCTGGGCAACGTCGACGAGATCGTCTACGACTGGGTGAACTCCGACGAGTTCCAGTCGCTGCTGCGCGAAACGGTCCGGGCGATGTACCCGGTGCACGAGCACGAGAAGTTCCTGGCCCACTTCGGCGGGCTGATCGACGCGTGGATCCGGGACCAGGGGCGTTGACGGGGAAACAAACCTGCAATAAACATGTGTCCATGTCTCTATGGGAGCGCTCCCGTTTCATCGGCCTCGCGGCCGTACTACTGACCCTCGGTGCCGCCGCACCAGCACAGGCCGACGAGGCCGAGCAGGTCGTCAACGGTGGCTTCGACACCACCGCCGACCCGTTCTGGACCAACGCCGGCATGACGATCGACATCACTGACGGACGCGCCTGCGTCGACGTGCCCGGCGGGACCACCAACCGCTGGGACGCCGCGGTCGGGCAGAACGACATCGACCTGGTAGCCGGCGAGACCTACCGGTTCAGCTTCGACGCCGGCGGCGACGCCGGGCACGTCGTCCGGGCCATCACGGGTCTGGCCGTCGACCCTTACGACACCTACTTCGAGCAGTCGCCGATCCTGGGCGACACGCAGCACTACGAGTACACGTTCACCGCGAGCACCTCCACCGCGCAGGGGCAGGTCGCCTTCCAGATCGGCGGCAGCGCCGACCCGTGGCGTTTCTGCGTGGACAACGTCTCCCTCGTCGGCGGCGTCCCGCCCGAGGTCTACCAGCCTGACACCGGCCCCAGGGTCCGGGTCAACCAGGTGGCCTACGTCAAGGACGGCCCGAAGGCCGCCACCCTGGTCACCACGGCCACGACCGCGCTGCCCTGGGAGCTTCGCGACACCACCGGCAAGGTTCTGCGCAAGGGCAGGACCACACCGCGTGGCGTCGACGTCTCCTCCGGGCAGAACGTCCACACCATCGACTTCGGCACCTACACCCGCAACGGGACGGGACTCACCCTGAGCGCGGACGGCGAGACGTCACGGCCGTTCGACATCGGCGGGGAGGCGTACGAGAAACTGCGCACCGACGCCCTGAAGCTCTACTACACCCAGCGCTCCGGCATCGAGATCCGCGACGACCTTCGCCCCGGGTACGCCCGCCCGGCCGGCCACGTCGACGTCGCCCCGAACCAGGGTGACGGCAGCGTCCCGTGCCAGCCCGGCGTCTGCGACTACCGGCTCGACGTGCGCGGCGGCTGGTACGACGCCGGCGACCACGGCAAGTACGTCGTCAACGGCGGCATCTCGGTCTGGGGCCTGCTCAGCGAGTACGAGCAGAACCGCGGCACCCGCAAGCTCGGCCTGACCATCCCGGAGAGCGGCGACCGCACCCCGGACATTCTGAACGAGGCGCGCTGGGAGCTCGACTTCCTGCTCAGCATGCAGGCTCCGGCGGGTAGCCCGTACGCCGGAATGGTCCATCACAAGATCCACGACGCGGCCTGGACCGGCCTTCCCCTGCTGCCCCACCTGGACCCGCAGCCGCGCGAGCTGCACCCGGTCTCCACCGCCGCGACCCTGAACGTGGCCGCGACAGCGGCGCAGGCCGCGCGCGTCTACAAGCCCTTCGACGCGGCCTTCGCGCAACGTTCGCTGGCTGCCGCGCGCATCGCTTACGAGGCGGCAAAGGCCAATCCTGACCGGTACGCCCCGGAGTCCGACGGTGTCGGAGGCGGCGCCTACAACGACACGAAGGTGACCGACGAGTTCTACTGGGCCGCCGCCGAGCTGTTCCTGACCACCGGCGAGAAGAAGTACGCGAACGACCTGATCGCCTCCCCGGAGCACACCGCCGACGTGTTCGGCCCGGTCGCCTTCGACTGGGCGTCCACCGCCGCCGCCGCCAAGATCGACCTCGCCCTGGTGCCGAACCGGCTCCCCGGGCTCCCGGCGGTCAAGGCCCAGGTGATCCGCGGCGCCGACAAGTACCTGGCGATCCAGCGCGCGCACCCCTACGGCGTGGGTTACGCGCCCGCCGAGAACCGGTGGGACTGGGGCTCGGCCAGCATCATCGCGAACAACCTCGTGGTGATCGCCGCCGGTCACAAGCTGACCGGCCGTGACAAGTTCCGCGACGGCGTGCTGACCGGCCTCGACTGGTTCTTCGGCCGCAACGCGCTGAACATCTCCTACGTCACCGGCTACGGCGAGGTCAGCGCCCAGAACCAGCACAGCCGCTGGTACGCCGCCCAGCTCGACCCGTCCCTGCCGCACCCGCCGGCCGGCACGCTCGCCGGCGGGCCGAACTCGTCCATCCAGGACCCGCTCGCCCAGCAGAAGCTGACCGGGTGCACCGGCCAGTTCTGCTACATCGACGACATCCAGTCCTGGTCGACCAACGAACTGACGATCAACTGGAACGCCGCGATCGCGTGGGTCAGCGCCTACGTGGCCGAGGTCAGCTGACGTCTCAGCCGAGAAGCGGGGGCCGGGCACCTACCCGGCCCCCGCTGCCGTTTCCGTCCCGGTGTCTCCGGCCGGCCTGCCGTTTCCGGCTCGCGTCTCAGGCGGTCAGTGCCGGATAGTCGGTGTAACCGCGGTGGTCGCCGCCGAACGCCGTGCTCAGATCGGGCGCGTTGAACGGCCCACCGGCCGTCAGGCGCGCGGGCAGGTCCGGGTTGGCCAGGAACGCCGCGCCGAAGGTGATCACGTCAGCCGTGCCGTCCTCGACCAGGCCGAGGGCCTCGTGCCCGGTGCGCTCGGGATGGGTGTGCGGGTTGAGCAGGAACGCCGACGGCCAGGCCGCCCGCAGCCGCCGGGTGAGCTCCCGGTCCGGGCTCTCCACCAGGTGCAGGTACGCCAGCCCGAGCGGGGCCAGGCCGGCGACCAGAGAGAGGTACAGCTCCTCCACGTTCTCCTCGGCGATGCCGTTGTACGGGTTGCCCGGCGAGATCCGGAAGCCGAGCCGGTCACCGCCGATCGCCTCGGCCACGGCGGCGGCCACCGCGACCCCGAAACGGATCCGGCCCTCGATCGAGCCGCCCCAGCCGTCGGTGCGCAGGTTGACGTTGGCGGAGAGGAACTGGTGCACCAGGTAGCCGTTGGCGCCGTGGATCTCCACGCCGTCGAACCCGGCGTCGACGGCGTTGCGGGCGGCGCCGGCGAAGTCGGCGATCGTCCGCACGATCTCCTCCTCCGACAGCGCCTTCGGTACGACGAAGTCGAGCATGCCGTCACCGGTGTAGAGCTGCCCTGGCGCCCGGACCGGGGACGGCGCGACCGGGATGAGGCCGTCCGGCAGCAGGCTGGGGTGGCCGATCCGGCCGGCGTGCATGAGCTGCGCGAAGATCACGCCGCCCTCGGCGTGCACCGCGTCGGTAACCTTCCGCCAGGCGGCCACCTGCTCGGCGGAGTGCAGGCCGGGCGTGTTCGTGTAGCCCTGCCCGCCCACGGACGGCTGGGTGCCCTCGGTGATGATCAGCCCCGCACCGGCCCGCTGCGCGTAGTACGTCGCCGTCAGGTCGGTGGGCGTCGCACCCGGACCGTAGGCGCGGCTGCGTGTCATCGGGGCCATCGCGATGCGGTTCGACAGCTTGGTGCCGCTCATCTCGTACGAATCAAAAGCATGCGCCATGACAGGTGGTCCTTCCTCAAGTTGCGCGGGGTCATCTTGTTGACGCAGGTCAGGATCCTGGCGCCGGCCCGGATACCGACCCTCATTCACTACCTCCGGGATAGAAGTTCGCGCCGCGAACCAAGTCGTTGCCAAACTAGTTCGCGGCGCGAACTTTGGCAAGTTATGCTGGTGGGAGCGCTGACTGAAGGGACGGCCCGGCTGTGAAGCACGACCAGAGTCTCGGATCACAGCTGGTCGGCCTCTCCGTACTCGTGCAGCGACGGCACGCCCAGATCTGCGCCGACCACTGCCTCACCCCGGCCCAGGCGCAGCTGCTGTGCATGCTCAAGGACCAGCCGCGGGGCATGTCCGAGCTGGCCGGTCTGCTGGGGCTGGCGAAACCGGGGCTCAGCGGCCTGGTGGACCGGATCGAGCGGCGGGGACTGGTTCGCCGCGAGACCCCCGAGCACGATCGGCGCGCGGTCATGCTGCACACGACGCCGCTGGGCAAGGAGACCGTCGACGCCCTCTGGGCCGACGTCGGCGCGAGCCTCCCCGACATTCTGGACGTCCTGCCCGCTGAGGATCGCGTCCATTTCGAGCGGATGGTCACGGCGATCATCACCGGGCCCGGCGCGTGCGGGGGCGGCTGTTGACGGCGGTTGTCGCTTAGGCTGGGCTCCTCGGTTCCTCGTGCCTTCCTGAGGAGGTCCGGTGGGTGCTCTGCGATTCGCTGCGACGCTGTACGGCCGGCAGCTGGACACCGCCTACCACGGTTACGTGCGGCGCGACCCGATGGCCATGCTGCGGCTGGCGCCCGGCCGCGAGAATCCGTACCGGATCTACGAACAGATCCGCGCCGGCGGGGACCTGGTCCTCACCCGCCTCGGCAACTACGTGACGGCGAGCCATCCACTCTGCAACACCGTGCTGCGCGACCGTCGTTTCGGCGTGCGCGCTGCCGAGCTCACCGGGCGGGCCGTCCCCGACCAGCAGGTCGACATGTCCTTCCTGGACAAGGATCCGCCCGACCACACCCGGCTGCGCCGCCTCGCCCAGCCGGCCTTCAGCCCCCGGCAGATGACCGGCTACCGCACCCGGATCGAGCAGCGGGTCGGCGAGCTGCTCGGCAGCGCCGCGACCGCCGGAGAGTTCGACCTGGTCAGCGCCTTCGCCGCCCCGCTGCCGATCGCGGTGATCACCGACCTGCTCGGCGTTCCCGACGCTGACGCCGCCCGGTTCTCCCGGCACGGCGCCACCATCGGCAGCGCCCTCGACGGGATCCGCTCGCTGCGCCACGGTGTCCGGGTCAAGGCCGCCGCCGACGAACTCGACGACATCTTCGCCAAGCTCTTCGTGCTGCGCCGCACCGAACCCGCCGACGACCTGGTCAGCCGCATCCTGGCCGCCGAGGGCGACCAGATCCGGCCGTCCGAGCTGCTGCCCCTGTGCCGCCTGCTGCTGGTGGCCGGCTTCGAGACCACCGTCAACCTGATCGGCAACGCCGTCAACGCGCTGCTCGACCACCCCGAGCAGTGGGACGCTCTCTGCGCCGACCCGGCCGGGCTGGCCGAGGCGGCCATCGAGGAGACGTTGCGCTGGGATCCGCCGGTCCAGCGCACCGCGCGGTGCGCGGCCGAAGAAGTCACCATCGCCGGGCGTACGGTGCGCCGAGGACAATTCGTGATGACGCTGCTCGCCGGCGCCAACCGGGACCCGGCTGTCTACCCGGACCCGGACCGCTTCGACATCCACCGCACCTCCGGCGTGGACCATCTCGCCTTCTCCAGCGGCATCCACTACTGCGTCGGCGCACCGCTGGCCCGCCTCGAAGCCGTCATCGCCCTGCGGACCCTCGCCGAGCGGATGCCCGGACTGTCCCGTGCGGGCGCGGTGCGGCGCCGCAACTCCGGTGTCATCCGGGGACCCATCCACCTGCCCGTCCGGGCATCTCTCAGCCGCGCGCCCCGAGACCCAGCCCGAACAGCTCGGTGAGCCCGACCACCCGCAGCTGCCGGTGCACGAACTCGCTCGGGTTGCGCACCGTGAACCGGGTACCGATGTCACGGGCGGCCTGGTGCGCGACGACCAGGCCACCGATACCGGTCGAATCCATGAACGTGACGAACGTCAGGTCGACGACCATCTGCCGCGGGCGGTCACACTGAAGGGTTCCGAGCAGCGAGATCCGCACCCGGTCGACGGTGGACGCGTCGAGGCTGCCCCGCACCTCGACGACTATCGCGCCGTCCGCCTGGCGCCGCGTGGTCGTCACGGCCTCACCCATCACAACCTCCGAGCCGGCTGACTGCCGCTTCGCCCGCCGCCCAACGCCGCGAACACCTCGCAGGCTGCCTCCCGCTTCACCGACAACGGCGCACAACGCGTACGCCAACGGGGTTTTCGCGTCTCTGACCCACGGAATCGCCGGTGCGGCAACTCGGGTGAGCGGTTTCTGCGTATCGCGCTGATCGTCTTGCGAGGGTCCCGCGAACTCGGCCACGGTGTCAGAACGGCGGCGACGCCGCCGCTGAGGGGGGAGGCGCACCATGGCCGGATCCGGACAGCGGGCGGGGATCTTCGCGATCCGCGACGTCGGAACGCTGATCACCGAGACCAGCGAGCAGGGCACCGCACTCAAACGCGCGGTCAGCGCCACCCAGCTCACCGCCATGGGCGTCGGCGCGATCATCGGCACCGGCATCTTCGTGGTGATCGGCAAGGGCTCGGCCCTCGCCGGGCCCGCGGTCATCCTGTCGTTCATCCTGGCGGCCGTGGCGTGCGCGTTCTCCGCACTGTCCTATGCCGAGCTGGCGTCCTCGATCCCGGTCTCCGGCAGCGCCTACACCTACGCCTACGCCACCCTCGGCGAACTCGTCGCCTGGATCATCGGCTGGGACCTGATCCTGGAGTACGGCGTGTCGGTCGCCGCCATCGCGGTCGGCTGGGGCGGCAACCTCAACGCGTTCCTCGACTCGGCGTTCGGCGTAGCGCTCCCCGACGCCATAGCCAAGTCCCCCGAGAACGGCGGCGTCTTCAACCTCCCGGCCGTCTTCATCGTCCTGGCGATCACCTTCCTGCTGGTCCGCGGCGTGACCGAGAGCGCCCGCGCCAACCTGATCATGGTCGTGATCAAGCTGGCCGTCCTCATCTTCTTCATCGTCGTGGCCTTCGCGAACTTCAGCACCGGCAACTTCACCCCCTTCGCCCCCGCCGGCGTCGACGGTGTCACCTCAGCGGCGGCGATCATCTTCTTCGCGTACATCGGGTTCGACGCCGTCTCCACCGGCAGCGAGGAAGCCCGCAACCCCGCCAAGGACCTGCCCGTGGCCATCCTCGGCTCGCTGGTGCTCTGCACGATCTTCTACGTGCTCACCGTGACCGGGGCCATCGGCATCGCCACCCCGGAACAGATGGCCGGCAGCGACGCACCCCTCGCCGCCGCCCTCGACCAAGGCGCCGGCATGAGCTGGGCGGCCGCGATCCTCGCCCTCGGCGCGGTGGTCGCCATCACCAGCGTGGTCCTGGTCATCTTCTACGGCCAGACCCGCATCTTCTTCGCCATGTGCCGCGACGGCCTCCTGCCGCGCCGCCTGGCCACCGTCAACCAGCGGTACGGCACCCCCGCCCGCCTCACCATCGGCCTGGGCGTTCTGATCGCCATCCTCGCGGCCCTGGTTCCCCTCGGCACCATCGTCGAACTCGTCAACATCGGCACCCTCTTCGCCTTCGTCCTGGTCAACATCGGCGTCATCGTGCTCCGCCGCACCCGCCCCGACATGCCCCGCCCCTACCGCGTGCCGTGGTCCCCGCTCCTGCCCATCATCGGCATCCTCTTCGCCGTCTACCTGATGACCGACCTCCCGTTCGACACCTGGATCCGCTTCGTGGCCTGGCTCGCCGCCGGCCTGCTCATCTACGCCCTCTACGGCTACCGCCACTCCCGCCTCCGCCAGGCCGCCTCCACCCCCACCGGCCCCGGCACTCCCGGCAACTCCCCCGGCGCCTCGTCGCCCGGCGGGCCGGGTGGCTCGCCCGGTGGACCTGGCGACGGTGGTCCGGAAGCTCCGCGCAAAGGTCCCCTCTCATGACCGCGCCCACCGGTGGACCGGTCATCGTCGGCGCCGACAGCAGCGCGGCCTCCGCCGACGCGCTCGCCCTGGGCCGCTGGGCGGCGCAGACCCTCGACCTACCGCTGATCGTGGCGGTGGTGCGCCCGGCTCCCTCCGCCATCGGTTCCGGCCGCGTCGACGCCGAATGGACCGCCGACCGTCACCGCGCCGCCGAAGCGGTCCTGGCCACCGCCCGCGACACCCTCGGCGACCCGCCCGGCGTCGAGTACCGGGTCGTCGCCTCGACCTCCGCCGCCCACGGCCTGCACGACCTGGCCGAACACGAGAACGCCGCCCTCCTCGTTGTCGGCTCCCGCTCGACCGGCCCCGCCGCGCGCCTCTTCGCCGGAAGCACCGCCGAGCGCCTCCTCTCCGGCAGCGTCTGCCCCGTAGCCGTCGCCCCGGCCGGCCTACCCCAGCCACCCGGCGCGCTGGGCCGGATCGGCGTCGCCTACGTGGACACCCCGGACGGCCGCGCCGCCCTGACCGAGGCCGCCCGCCTCGCCCGCCGCACCGGCTCCCCCCTTCTCCTGGTCACCGTCGTCGCCCGTGGCGACGCTGCGGTACCTTTCCTGCTCGGCGACGACGCCGAACGCGCGTTCCTCGACACCGCCCGCGAAACCTACGAGGACGCCCTCCGCAAGGCCGCCGAATCCGTCCCGGGCGTCACCGTCAACTGGGAACTCCGCTCCGGCGACGTGGTCGAGACCCTCGCCGACCTGGCCGAGGTGGACGTCCTCTTCTGCGGCTCCCGCGGCTACGGCCCCGCCCGCCGGGTCCTCCTCGGTGGCGTCTCCGCCCGTCTGCTCCGCCGCGCCTGCCGTCCCCTCGTCGTGGTCCCCCGCGCGCCCTGACCCCGCCTCCTCACCCCGTTCCAGCCCCTCCTCCGTCGTCCCGGCACCCATCGTCCACCCGGCGGCTGGGTGCTGAGCGGCCCTCGCCGCCCCGACGGGGCAGCCAGCGCACACGCAACGCGAACGAGCGCTTCTACTCCCGCCATAGGCCCCGGCGCACACGCAAGTCCAATGTGTGCGCCTGTCCCGCCACGGCACGGGGTGACGCGGGGAAGGAGGGGCGCGGTAGGCGTACAGATGAAAGGGTTCATTGGGCCCGGTGACGGCCCGCCCGATCACGCGACTGGACCGGCAGCACACCCGCGGGCAACGCCTCGACCGGCAACGCGGCAGCCGCCGGAGCAGCAGTGGTGGGCGCGCTCGCAGCCCGCTCATCCCACGGCGACACCGCCGGCGAACGCGGCACATCAGGTCCGAACTCACGAAGCGGCACATACACACGAGCATCGACCGCTTCAGCCAGCAGAAGGGCTGCGACAAGCGACGTAGGCCGGTCCTCAGGATCCTTGGCCAGGCACCGCGAGCAGAGGTCGAGCACCTCAGGGGGCAGCCCGTCGATGTGCGGCAGCGGCTCCGGATCGTGGAATCGCTCGAGCAGCACCAGCTCGGTGTTCGTGCGGGCACTCCACGGCAGGCGGCCGGAGAGGCAGTGATACAGCAGCGTGCCCAGCGCGAACATGTCCGTGGCCGGGGTGGCCGGCATGCCTTCGAAGCGTTCCGGGGCGATGTAGGCGGGGGTGCCCATCACCGGGCCGTCCGGGTCGGGGTCGTTGGAGCCCGCCGCGGCCGCGATGCCGAAGTCGAGGACCTTGGCGCCGGCGGGCGTGAGCATGATGTTGGCCGGCTTGATGTCGCGGTGCACGACGTGCTCGGCGTGGGCCGCGGCGAGTGCGGCGGCGACCTCGGCGCAGATGCGCACGCCGATGCGCCAGTCCAGCGGGCCCGCGGCCAGGTGTTCGCTCAGGGTCTGGCCCTCGACGAGTTCCATGACGATGTACGGGACCTCGCGATCGGGCCCGGGTGAGGTGCCGAAGTCGTGGACGCCGGCGACGTTGGGGTGGGCGAGCCGGGCGGCCGAGCGCGCCTCGGAGCGGACCAGTTCGACACCGACCTCGCCGAGGGTGCCTTCGACGGCCGGAGTCATGATCTTCACGGCGACCGGGCGGTCGAGGACGCGGTCGTGCCCGCGCCAGACCTCGGACATGCCGCCGAGTCCGATGCGGTTCACGAGTTGATACCGCCCGCCCAGTGTCCGCACGTGCCCTCCTCCGCCGCTCGGTGCGGCTCACGGAGAGCCGTTACCCAGGGCACCGATCCACAAACGCGACCGCGGGCGGACCACGCCCCCAACGGGTATGGACAGGACGCGCCGGAATGCGGTGATGACCGGGTTGGAACAGCGCAGGAGAAAGCACTGAGAAATGGAGGAGTGGCTATTCCTGAAATGGTGCCGCGCGGGCGGAAAGGGGACGCCCGGCGCACAAAGAATCGCGGCGGCACCCGGAAAGGGCGCCGCCGCGACGGTTACGCTCGGTCAGGCCAGCTCGCTGCGGAGGTCGTGGGCGCCGTCCGCCCGGGTCGCCTCGTAGTAGAGCCGCTGCCGGCCGTCGGGAAGCTCGGCCAGGCTCAGGTACCGCAGCCCGTTCGGGGAGTGCGGGCTGCCGATCGGCTCCCGGTCCTCCGCGGTGAGCTCGCCGAAGGTGCCGTCCGGGAGGCGCACGCCGCGGGCCACTCCGGTGCGCTCCTCCCAGTTCTCCCCGGCCGTCGCCCGGCCGTCGTAGGAGGCGGTGATCGAGTCGCCGTCGACCCGGATCGAGGAGACCCGCACGCCGCGGGCGTCCCACCGGCCGGGGCGGCCGGCCAGCGCGGTCCGCTGCCAGGTCCACTCCACACCGTCGGGGCTGGTCGCGTACTGCGTGGTCATCCGGTCGGCGTCGTCCCAGCTCTCGAGCGGGTGGACGGACGCCCACAGGTGCCAGCCGTACTCGTCGTGGTGCAGCACCGGATCCTTGACGGCGGCCGTCTCGTCACCGGCGAGCACGGTCCGGGCCGGCGCGGTGGCCAGCTCCTCCGGGGTCTCGGCCTCGAGCAGGTCGACCCGCCAGTGCTTGGTACCGGGGGTGGCGGCGCTGACGTAGAGCCGCCAGCGTCCCTCGGGGGTGCGCACCAGCGCGGGCCGTTCGAGCGACTCGGCGCCGAACTGGTCCTTGCCCACCTCGGCGACGATCTCGAAGGTCAGGCCGTCGGCGGAGCGGGCCACGACGTTGGCGATGCCGCGGCCGGCGCCGATCGGCAGGCGCAGGCGGTAGGCGAGGTAGACGTAGCCTCCCGCCACCACCGTGCTGGGCGCGCCGGACCAGGCTCCGGGTTCGGTGCCGGGCGGCTCCACCACCACGGTGGACTCTTCCCAGTTCGGCAGTGGCAGTGCCGTGATTCCAGTGGTCAAGGCGGCTCCCCGGGGGTTACGGCGACGGAACCCGTCAAGTTTGCATGATCTATCGGGATTAGGGGCTTTACCGGACCCTGGCGTGTCGGTCCAGGCTCAGCCAGTCGTCGTACGACTCGCCCGTGACCTCCTGGAGCAGGGCGATGTCGTCGGCGAAGTACGGCAGGAGGGCGGCCCGCTCCGCCGGCGTGGTCACCGGACGGTTGCCCTCCTTGCGGTGCAGCAGGGTGAGCAGCGGCCCCCGGGCGGCGAGCCGCAGCGGGACCGGGAAGCGGTGCCCGATGGTGCCACCGGCGCGCAGCATGCCACGCAGCACCCGGTTGACCGCGTTGTCCTCGACGAAGTGCCGGTTCACGTTCTCCCTCGGGATCGAGGTGAGCACACCGGTGCGGACGCCCAGGAAGGAGCAGACCCGGTCGAGGGTCTCGGCCGGTGCGTCCTTGAGGTCGCGGTAGCGTAGCAGGAGTACCTGGTCACGGGCGAAACGCTGATAGAGGTGCTCGAGCTGGGCGCCGTAGAGCCCGAGGCTGACGTAGTGCCAGAAATCGGCCCAGCCTTCGGCCTTGCGCCTCTCCTCGGCCTCGCAGGCGGCCAGGAATTCGGCCTCCTCCTCGAGGCCCGCCACCCACAGGTGGGTCCAGTTGGAGTGCGCCCGGTCCACCGGGTCACGCAGCAGGATGATCATCTTGACGTCCGGGACCAGCGCCCGGATACGGTCGTGCGCCGGCAGGTCGTAGAGGTAGAACGGCGTTGCCTCACCGCGCAGGGTGCCCGGCGGCGCGGGCTCGAAGAGCGCCTCGTAATCCTCCCGGCGCCAGACGTGCTCCTGGTAGGTCTGCACGTCACCGGGGCCCCCGGCGGTGGGCGGCGGCCCGCCGGTGAGGAAGAACTTCGGCTCCTTCACCGCCGGTAGGAAGAGCTGCGGATGCCCTGCCAGGGCGGCGTGCAGCGCCGTGGTGCCGGCCTTGGGGACGCCGGCGATCAGGAAGTCGGGCAGAGGCATGGTCCCCCCTCGGGTACGGCAATGGAGAGTTAGCCTACAGATCCAATAGGATTTAGCAGCCCTCAGCCCACATGCCGGACGTCACCGTTACCCCGGATCCCGCCCCGGAAACCGGAACCGCGCGCCTCAGCTACCACCGAGGAGCCGGCGCCACCAGCCCCCTGCCCTGCGGAAACGCGGGCACGCGGCGCCCTCGCACAGCGAGCACTCGGTGCCACCCCGGTAGTGCTCGTGCGCCCGGCGCGGATGGCCACAGACGCACTGCTCTTCACTCGTACCCACGTGCGTGAGGGTAGTCAGCCGCGCAATACCGTCCGCACTTGAACTCTGCGTGACGCCCCGACTCCGCAGAACACAGTCCGTAATGCCCACCTCGCCCCGGTATCTCATGATCGATCACCGGCTCGGTCATTCGCCATGATCTCTACCAGCTGGTCCCCCGAGTTGATCGGTGACCGTTACGCTACGTAGTTGCTGTGGCCTTCGTCGCCCTGTTGATCGGCAATTGCCGACCGAAAGGCTTACCAATCCCCGCGCGAATAGGCAGGTTTGATGCGGCTGTGACCTGAACCTTCCGCCGGCACTGTTGACGCTGCGTAATCCATTGCTAGTTTGTTGCTCTGAAGCGAGCGGCCGTGCGATCCCTCCCCGGAATTCGCGTCACGAGTCGCATTGCCGCCCCCGGAAGGGACCGACATGGAGCTTTCGCACGTGAATTCAGGCACCGACAGTCACCGCGAGCACTCACCGACCGTGAGCGTCGTGATCCCCACGCTGAACGAGGAGCGGAACCTGCCGCACGTCTTCGCGAAGCTCCCGTCGACGATCGACGAGGTGATCATCGTCGATGGCGGGTCGGTGGACCGCACCGTGGAGGTGGCGCGTCAACTGCGTCCGGACGCGGTGATCGTGCAGCAGACCCGGATCGGCAAGGGCAACGCTCTGGCCTGCGGCTTCGCCGCCTGCACCGGCGACATCATCGTCATGATCGACGCCGACGGCTCGACCGACCCGGCCGAGATCCCGCTCTTCGTGAACAAGCTGATCAACGGTGACCACTTCGTGAAGGGGTCCCGGTTCAGCCACGGCGGGCACAGCCACGACATCACCAAGCTGCGCAAGCTGGGCAACGACGGGCTCAACATGGTGGTGAACGTGCTGTTCCGTACGCACTTCACCGACCTGTGCTACGGATACAACGCCTTCTGGCGCTCGGTCGTGCCGGCCCTCGACCTGCCCGACATCAGGCTTCCCCGGCCCGCCGACGGCAGCAAGCTGTGGGGTGACGGCTTCGAGATCGAAACGATGATCAACATCCGCGCGGTGGCGGAGAAGCTGAAGGTCGGCGAGGTCGGCAGCACCGAGCACGAGCGCATCTTCGGCGAGAGCAACCTGAACACCTTCCGCGACGGTTTCCGGGTGCTCCGGACGATCTTCAGCGAGTTCGGCCGGATGCGTGGCCGGCGCCGCGCCCGGATCGCCCCGTTCGTGGAGGGCCTGAAGGTCCCGGCCGCACCGGCTCCGCGGGCTGCCGAGGCGCACAACCTCCAGCAGGCCGTCAACGCGCCGGCCGGTCCCGGCCCGGCCGGCTCCCGCCACCCGGCGGACGTGCGGCGCGACCTGACCAAGGTCCGCACCACCCCGGCCGCCCGCGACGACCTCGGCGTCCGGCCGACCCAGGACCTGCGTGCCCTGCGGGCGCGGGCGATGGACGACATCGGCGCCCTGCCCACCCAGGACATCAACAAGCTGCGCAGCCGAGCCTCCTTCGACGACTGACCCTCGTCAGCCCCGGCCAGGGCCGGATTCCCGAGAACGACGGCCCGGCCGGACCGCGGCGTCCAGGGCCCAGCCGGGCCGCAGCACCCCAGTGACCCGGCCGGACCCAGGGCCCGGCTCGGCCCCGCCGGCCGCACCGCCCGCCGTCCCGAGGCCGGGCTGAGGAAGCCCTACCGCCCCACAGGAGCGCTCCCCCGTGAACCACACCCCCCTCCCCACCACGATCGTCATTCCCACCTACTCCGAGGTCCGCTGGGATTACCTGACCCGGACCCTCGACTCGGCCCGGTCGCAGACCCGCACACCCGACGAGATCGTCGTCGTCGTCGACCACAACCCGGCGATGTTCGAGCGGATCAAGCGCGAGCTGCCCGGCGTCACGGTGCTGCAGAACGCGTACGCCCAAGGTGTCTCCGGAAATCGCAACACCGGCGCCTTCCATGCGCGGACGCCGCTCGTGGCGTTCCTGGACGACGACATCGTCGCCGACCGCCACTGGCTGGCACGGCAGATCGAGCCGTTCGCCGACCCGGCGGTCATCGGTACGGGTGGCGCGATCGAACCGGCGTGGGAGGGCCCGGCACCCCGCTGGATGCCCGCCGAGTTCCTCTGGGCGGTCGGCGGCTCGTACGCCGGCATGCCCACCGAGACCGCACCGATCCGCAACGTGTGGTCGGCCAACATGATCGTCCGCAAGGACGTGTTCGAGGCAGCGGGCGGTTTCCGGGTCGGCTTCGGCAAGCTGGGCTCCCGCAACCGCCCCGAGGACACCGACCTCTGCCTGCGGATGAGCCAGGTGAACGGCGGCCGCTGGATGTACGTCCCGGGCGCCGTCATCCAGCACGAGGTCCCCGCCGAGCGGGCCAGTTTCCGGTTCTTCGTGCGCCGCTGTTACGCCGAGGGCCGCGGCAAGGTCCAGATGGCCGGCCTGCACGAGAACGACGCGCTCGGCGCCGAGCGCAGCTACCTGTGGTCGCTGCCGAAGGCCGTGGTCCGCCACGTCGGCGCGGCCGCCACCGGTAAGGGCTCCGACCATCTGCTGCGGGCCGGCGGCGTCATCGCCGGTGTCACCGCCGCCGGTGTGGGCGGGGTCGTCGAAACGGTCAGTTCGAAGCGAGGCGGCAAGCGATGACCATGGCCCCGAACATCGACGAGCAGAGCATGGTCCGTCCCGCTGTCGTCCTCGACCTGGAACTCTCCGAGCCGCTGCCGGCGATCGCCCCGGTGGCGCCGGACGGCCGCCGGGTCCAGCAGGCCTGGGCCCTGGTCCGGCTCTTCACCGAGCCGCTCGGCACCGTCCTGGTCGACGTGCCGGAGTACGGGCTCGCCCCCGAGCAGCTCGCGGCGGCGATCGACGCGGAACTGGGCCCCGCGGTCCGTTCCCGGCTGAACGGCGCCCCGGTCCCGGTGAACGGTTTCGTCCCGGCCACCGAGCCCGCGTTCCTGGCGAGCCGGCGCGCGATCCTGGCCCAGGCGCCGGAGATCACCGTGGTGATCTGCACCCGGGAGCGGCCGGGTGCGCTCGCCCGCTGCCTCGACAGCCTCCTCGCCCAGCAGTACCCGGCCTTCCGGATCCTGGTGGTGGACAACGCCCCGGTCACCGAGGCCACCGCCGAGGTGGCGCGCTCGGCGGCCCGCCGCGGACCGGTCGAGTACCTGCGGGAGCCCAACGCCGGCCTGTCGTTCGCCCGTAATGCGGCCGTCGCCGCCACCAGGGGACAGATCGTCGCCTGGATCGACGACGACGAGACGGCCGACCCGCACTGGCTGGCCGAGGTGGCGCGGGCGCTGGTGACGCACCCGGAGGCCGACGTGGTCTCCGGCGTGATCGTCCCGGCCGAGCTGGAGACCCGGGCACAGTTGTGGTTCGAGCAGTTCGGCGGGCACAGCAAGGGCCGCGGGTTCCGGCCGGACACGTTCGGCCCGCACACCGCGCACCTGCAGAGCCCGCTCTACCCGCTGCCGCCGTTCGGCACCGGCGCGAACATGACCTTCCGGCCCGGCGTGATCGAGCGGATCGGCGGCTGGGACAACGCGCTCGGCGCCGGTACGCCGGCGATGGGCTCCGAGGACACGCTCGCCTTCACCCAGGTGCTGCTCAGCGGCGGAACCATCGTCTACCAGCCGACCGCGGTCACCCATCACTACCACCGTCCGGACCTCGAGGGCCTGCACAAACAGATGGTCGGGTACGGGACCGGGCTGACCGCCGCGTACACCAGCCTGCTCCTGCGGCAGCCCGCCCTGCTCTGGCGGCTCCTCAAGCTGGCACCCACCGCCCTGCGCGACCTGACCGGCTCGGACAGCCTGCGGGTGTCGACGCTGCAGGCCGACTTCCCCCGTGAGCTGCTCTCCGCGAACCGCCGCGGAATGATCGCCGGGCCGCGCGCGTACCTGCGGGGACGGCGGGCCGCCCGGGCGAAGCTGCGGGGAACCGCCCGCTGATCATTCCGGCATACCGTTACCAGGAGCAATGCTCCGCCTACTCTTGGTAGTAGGCGGAGTTCCTGAGCTGTGGAGGCTGTTTTTCATGGGGGACCAGCCGACGTCCGACTCCGAACGGGCGCCGGAGGAAGCGACCGCGAAAGCCGCGGGCCCGCGACCCGACGAGGCGGTCGTCCTCACCCAGGACAACCCGGACAACAAAGACGACAGCGACCCAGCCGGCGACAAACCGGCCGAGCCGGAGCCGAATCCTTCGCCAGAGCCGGAGGAGGCGAAGGCCAGACCGGTCGGCGAGGACACCGTGGTGATCCGGCTCCCGGCGGAGACGGCCAAGAAAGCGGAAACCGCAGAGACTGCGGGCAAGGACGACACCGTCGTCATGCGCAAGATCCCCGGCGAGGAAACCGTCGTCCTGCGCCCGGAGGTCAAGAAACCGGTCGGCGACGAGACCGTGGTCATCCGGCTGCCCGCCACCAAGCCGGCGAAGAAGAAGCCGGCCACCGACGACACCGTCATCATCCGGCTCCCGCAGGCCCCGAAGACCAAGGCCGCCGGCCGCGCCCGGGTCGCGAGCCGCCTCGCCGGCGAGGAGACCGTCGTCATCCGGGTGCCGACCGCACCCGAACCGGCGCCGAAGCCCGGCGGGTCGTTCGACCTCGGGTACGCCCCGTGGGTCCTCGCCCTCTCCAGCCTCGGCGTGGTGCTGGTCGCGCTCGCGTACGGCGGCGGCCGTCACGAGTCCTCCTGGGCCATGACCGCCTACTGGACCGGCCAGGTCATCGTCTTCTCCCCCGTGGTGTTCCGGCTGCTCAGCCGCCTCGCCGGGGTCGCCGAGTCGTTCCTGCTGGTGATCGGCCTGGCCGCGAACCAGTACATGCTGAAGTGGATGTACAGCCCGGACCAGTTCCGGTTCCCCGACGAGCTCCAGCACTGGCTGGCCACCACCCTGATCACCGAGTCCGGCGAGCTGTTCCGGCCCAACCAGGCGCTGCCCCCGGCCGTGCATTTCCCCGGCCTGGCCGAGATGGGTGCGGCGGTGTCGCAGCTGACCGGCCTGTCCGTGACGGCCGCCGGCACCCTCGTCGCCGGGGTCGCGCATCTCATCTTCGTCGGCATGCTCTTCGCCGCGGTGCTGCGATCCAGCAACTCACCGGCGATGGCGGGCGTCGCCTGCGTGACGTACGCGACGGCCATGCACTACCTGTTCTTCAACTCGATGTTCCTGTACCAGACGGCCGCGCTGCCGTACTTCATGCTCACCGTGTGGGCGTACCGCCGGTGGCGCACCGCCGGCGACCCGGTGTTCGCCGTCCTGGCCGTGGCGGGCATCGCGATGACCACCGTGAGCCACCACGTGACCGCGTTCGCGCTCGTCGCGACGCTGGTGCTGCTCGCCGTGACCGAGCTGGTGCTGGAGAAGCCGCGGCCGTGGATCACGCTGAGCATCCCGCTCGCCGCGCTGGCCGTGGTCGCCGCGTGGATCGGTTTCGTGGCGCAGGACGTGATCGCCTACCTGGAGGCGCCCGTCGAGGGGCTCGCCGCCTCGCTGAACCAGCTGTTCGGCGGTGCCGCCGAGGACGCCACGGCTACCAAGCCGGTACCGCTGACGCAGCTCGCCGTACAGGGCCTGGGTCTGCTCGGTCTGTTCGTGCTCTTCGTCGCGGTGGGCCGGGACATGCTGCTGCGCCGGGACCGGGACACCTGGCGGTGGGCCGCGCTGATCGGCGGCGGGGTCTTCTTCGCCGGCAACGGTGCCCGCTTCCTCGGCGCGAACGGCCCGGAGATCGCCGGCCGGCTCTCCACCTTCACCTACATCCCGATGTCGATCGTCGCGGCGATCGCGATCGTGTACGCGGTGCAGATCATCCCGCCCAAGGACGAGCGCGGCCGCCGCTGGCGCTCCTCGCTGCCCCCGGGTCTCGCGGTGACCACCGGGCGCCGGCTGGCGGGCCAGGTCTACCTGGGTACCGCGCTGATCACCGTGCTGATGATCGGCGCGCGGACCGGTGGCTGGCCGCCCGTCTCGGCGCTGCTGCCGGGACCGTACCTGCCCGCCGCGTACGAGCGGTCGGTCGACGAGTTCGGCGTGGACGCGGCCCGCTGGCAGGAGGCGACACTGCCGCCCGGCACGCGGGTCGGCGGTGACATCACCACGGTGGCGCTCTCCTCGACCTACGGGCGGATGGATCCGGTACGCGAGGTCGGCGAACTCTTCCACGCCGAGCAGTGGACCGGTACGGAGGAGGCGATCGCCCGCTCCCGGGGCGTCTCCTACCTGGTCGTCGACGAGCGGCTCAGCGAGGCCCTTCCGCCGGACGCGTACTTCCAGGGCGACCCGATGGCCGGCCGCCTCACCGAGCCGATCCCGGTCGCCGGCCTGCGCAAGTTCGACACTATCCCGGCGGCCTCCCGGCTCTACGACAACGGGCACGTCCGGATCTACCAGATGGGACTCTCGTGAACACGGTCCGGGCCGGCTCGCTCGCCGGCGTGACGGTCGCCGCCGGTGCCGCGGTCCTGCTCGGGCCGCTCCCGCTCTCCGTACCGGGCGGGCTGCTGCTGGCCTTCGTGCTCCCCGGATTCGCCCTCGTCGAGGCGGGGTTCCGGCCCGGCCGGCGCGACATCGGCGTGGTGGAGCGCCTGGTGCTGGTACCGGCACTGAGCCTGGCCGTGCTGGTGCTCGGCGGGCTCGGGCTGTGGGCCATCGGCGGTGCGCTCACCCAGGCGGGCTGGCTGTCGATCGCGGTGGCGGTGACGCTGATCGGGATCGGCGCCGCGGTGGCCCGGGCCCGGGCAGCGCCCGGGGACGAGCCGTCGGTTCCCCACTCCCCTGCCGCGGCCCGGCCGAAAATGATCACGCGGCGGCGGCTGGTCCGCGATGTGGTGCCGCTGACCCTGGCGGTGGTGCTGCTGGCCGGGATCGGGTGGTGGTCGTTCGCGGACTCGGTGCGGACGTATGACACCGCGGTCACCAGCCTGTCGGCCGCCCCGCCGGGGCCACTTGATCTTGAGGGCAACCGGGCGGTGCAGGTCAGCGCCACCGGGCTGGCTCCGGCGGACGGGCCGTACCGGCTCGTGCTGACGGATACGGCGGGTGAGGAGCTGCGGGAGGAGAGCCTTGTTCCGGACACGGGTGGCGACTGGACCGGGCGGCTCAGCCTGCCGGGTGAGGAGCGGGTGACGGTGAACCTGTTCCGGGGTGGCGAGAGCTCGGCCCTGCGTACCGTGATCATTGCCGCGACGCAGTGAGCCGCCGCCGTGCCTGCTGAGCGATCCACCCGGGCCTGGCTCGCGGCCCTCGCCGTCGCCGTCCTGGCGATCGGCGCCGCCGTCGCCGCCCGGCCGGACCCCGCTGACCGCAACCAGTCACCGACCCCGCCGCCGTCCTCCATCGCAGCGAGCTCGCAGCCGGTCGCACCGGCCTTCATCCCGGCAGCGGACGCGATCGCCGCGGCGGCAACGAGCGAGGGAAAGCGCTCCGCACGCACCCAGCTCTCCCTGCCACGCGAACCCGGCGTCTGGCCAGGCACCAACGGCCTCTCCGGCGTCAACGGCTACCCCGTCCTGAACAGCGCATCCGTCCGCACCTTCTGCACCGGCCGCGGTCGCGCCTGCAACGTCGCACAGACCTACACCGACCGCAGCACCTACGAGTCGATGACCCGCGGCACCGGCTGGACGTTCGAGTTCTTCGCCGACTTCGACGGCGTGCTGGTCGTCTCCCAGGGCCTGGTACCCGACGGCGGCGAGGACCTTCTCGGCGACTGCGCCGCCGGCGACTACGACGCACACTGGCGCGACTTCGGCTCCCTCATGGTCGAAAACGGTCGCGGCGATTCCGTTGTCCGCCTCGGCTGGGAGATGAACGAGTCCACCATGGGCTGGCGTGGCCTGAACACCGCCGACTACCTGGCCTGCTACCGCCGCGCCGCCGACGCCCTGCGCTCCACCAACCCCGCGGTCGTCCTCGACTGGACCATCAACGCCCACAACTCACCGGCAGCCCTGTGCGGCGGCCTGAGCACCAACTGCTACCCCGGCGACGCCTACGCCGACATCATCGGCATCGACAACTACGACCACCACCCCTGGTCACCCACCAAGGCCGATTTCGATCGCACAGCCGCCCGCCCCGAGGGCCTGGACTGGCTCTTCGCCTTCGCCCAGCAACACGGCAAGCTCTTCTCCGTCGGCGAATGGGGCATCATGCCCACCGCCGACGCCGGCCGCGACAACCCCGACTTCATCAGCTGGATGCACGACTGGTTCGCCGCACACGCCACCCACCTCGCCTACGAGGCCTACTTCCAGCGCTGCGACGGCACCGCCTCCCAATCCAGCATCCTCCGCCCCGCCGACCCGAAATGCCTCCCCAACACCGCCTCCAGCAGCCGTTACCGCTCCCTCTACACCCCCTGACCTACCCCTTGACCGCCGCCGGGTGCGCCCTCCGCGGCCACCCTCCACTGTGCCCCATCCCAGGCGCGCCCCTCACCCTCCCCTTCCGATCAACCGATTTCCGGTACGACCGACGCAGAGCTCTGCCCCCGCGCAGCGACCTCCCTGCCCGGTCCCGCTTGCGACGCCCCCGCCGGGCTGAAACCGGTGGTCCCGCCCACCCCTCCAACCCTTCTCCCCAGCCCACCAACCCAGCTGGCCCTCAGCGGTGCTTCCAGCCCCCAAAGGCCCCTCTCACGCCCAGC
>NZ_JBHTDO010000043.1:0-90563 GCF_042666575.1 Actinoplanes sp. GCM10030250
GGTGACCCGACGGCCCAGATGCCACCCGACCCTACGGGCCGGGCAACAACAAGGCTCCACCAATGAGCAGCGGTCCGCACCCACCACCCGGCTACGACATGAACTTGATCTTGTTCGTGAAAAAAGAAGTGCCCGACCAGAAAGCCGGGCACTTCTTACCAAGAACGAAAAATCACGCTGTTTCGGTGATGGGGCGGTCGACCCAGCTCATCATGCCGCGCAGCTTCTTGCCGGTGATCTCGATCGGGTGCTCGGCGCCCTGCTCGCGGTACTTCTTGAGGTCCGCGCCACCGTTCTCGTCGTCCGCGATCAGGCGGCGGGTGAACTCGCCGGACTGGATGTCGCCGAGGATCCGCTGCATCTCCTCCTTGACCGACGCGTTGATCACGCGCGGGCCGGAGACGTAGTCGCCGAACTCGGCGGTGTCCGAGACGCTGTAGCGCATCCGGGAGATGCCGCCCTCGTACATCAGGTCGACGATCAGCTTGAGCTCGTGAAGACACTCGAAGTAGGCGATCTCCGGGGCGTAACCGGCCTCGGTGAGCACCTCGAAGCCGGTCTGCACCAGCGCCGCGGTGCCGCCGCAGAGCACTGCCTGCTCGCCGAAGAGATCAGTTTCGGTCTCCTCCTTGAACGTCGTCTTGATGACGCCGGCCCGGGTGCCGCCGATCGCCTTCGCGTAGGACAGGGCGAGCGCCTGGGCGCCACCGGAGGGGTCCTGCTCGACAGCGATCAGGGCGGGCACGCCCTTGCCGTCCACGTACTGGCGGCGGACCAGGTGGCCCGGGCCCTTCGGGGCGACCATCGCCACGTCGACGTCCGCCGGCGGCTTGATCAGCTCGAAGCGGATGTTCAGGCCGTGGCCGAAGAAGAGCGCCTTGCCCGCGGTCAGGTTCGGTGCGATCGACTCGGTGTAGATCTTGCGCTGCGCGGTGTCCGGCGCTAGCACCATGATCACGTCAGCCCAGGCGGCGGCCTCGGCCGGCGTCTTCACGGTGAGGCCCTGCTCCTCGGCCTTGGGGCGGCTCTTCGAGCCCTCCTGCAGGCCGACCACCACGTCGACGCCCGAGTCGCGCAGCGACAGCGAGTGCGCGTGGCCCTGGCTGCCGTAGCCGATGACGGCGACCTTGCGTCCCTGGATGATGGACAGGTCGGCGTCGTCGTCGTAGAACACTTCCGCGGTCATGACTTCCTTCTTCTCTTCGGTCTGGTGAAAACTAAGCGGCGCGGAGCGCGGGGCCGGTGGTGATGGAGCGAGAGCCGCGGCCGATGGCCACGAGTCCCGACTGGACCATCTCCTTGATGCCGTACGGCTCAAGATCGCGCAGTAGCGCATCCAGTTTGTCGGGATTACCGGTGGCCTCGATCGTCAGGGTGTCCGGGGCGACGTCGATCACCCGGGCCCGGAACAGCTCGACGGTCTCGAGCACCTGGCCGCGCTGCGCCCGATCGGCACGCACCTTGACCAGCAGGAGCTCACGCTGAACCGACTGGGTCGGGTCCAGCTCCACGATCTTCAGGACGTTCACCAGCTTGTTGAGCTGCTTGGTGACCTGCTCCAGAGGGGAGGAGTCGGCGTTGACCACGATCGTGATGCGGGAGACGTCCGGGTTCTCCGTCTCGCCCACCGCCAGGGAGTCGATGTTGAAGCTGCGGCGGGAGAACAGGCCGCTCACCCGGGCCAGGACACCGGGCTTGTTCTCCACCAGCACGCTGAGCGTGTGCTTGTTCGTCATGGCTACAGGTCGTCCTCTTCGAAGGTGGGACGCACGTCCCGCGCGAACATGATCTCGTCGTTGCTGGTGCCGGCCGCGACCATCGGCCAGACCATCGCGTCCTTGCCGACGGTGAAGTCGATGACCACCGGAGCGTCGTTGATCTCCATGGCCTGCTTGATGATCTTGTCGACGTCGTCCTTCGACTCGCAGCGCAGGCCGATGCAGCCGAGCGCCTCGGCCAGCTTCACGAAGTCCGGGATGCGGTGCTTGTGCGTGCCCAACTCGGTGTTGGAGTAGCGACCTTCGTAGAACAGGGTCTGCCACTGCCGGACCATGCCCAGGTTGCCGTTGTTGATGACGGCGACCTTGATCGGGATGCCCTCCAGCGCGCAGGTGGCCAGCTCCTGGTTGGTCATCTGGAAGCAGCCGTCACCGTCGATCGCCCAGACCTGCGTGTCCGGCTGCGCGACCTTGGCGCCCATCGCGGCCGGAACGGCGTAGCCCATGGTTCCGGCGCCGCCCGAGTTCAGCCAGGTGCCCGGCTTCTCGTACCTGATGAACTGGGACGCCCACATCTGGTGCTGGCCGACACCCGCGACGTAGATGGCGTCCGGGCCGACCAGCTCGCCGATCCGCTCGATCACGTACTGCGGTGCCAGGGTGCCGTCGGTCGGCTCCTCGTAACCCAGCGGGTAACGCTCGCGGATGTCGTTCAGCGTCGCCCACCAGGACGCGTACTGCTCGGTGCCGCCCGATGTGGCGGAGACCGCGGCGATCAGCTCGTCGATCACGTGCCGGGCGTCACCGACGATCGGGACGTCGGCGTGCCGGTTCTTGCCGATCTCGGCCGGGTCGATGTCGGCGTGCACCACCTTGGCGTCCGGCGCGAACGAGTCCAGCTTTCCGGTGACCCGGTCGTCGAAACGGGCGCCGAGGGTGACCAGCAGGTCCGACTTCTGCATCGCGTACACCGCGGGAACGGTGCCGTGCATGCCGGGCATGCCCAGGTGCTGCGGGTGCGAGTCGGGGAACGCGCCGAGGCCCATCAGCGTGGTGACCACCGGGATGCCGGTCAGCTCGGCGAGCTTGCGCAGCCCGTCGGTGGCGCCGGCCTTCAGGACACCGCCGCCCACGTAGAGCACCGGGCGCTTGGCGCCGGCGATCAGCCGGGCCGCCTCGCGGATCTGCTTGCCGTGCGGGTGCAGCGTCGGGCGGTAACCGGGCAGGTCCAGCGTCGGCGGCCAGGAGAACATGGTCTGCGCCTGCAGCACGTCCTTCGGGATGTCGACGAGGACCGGGCCGGGCCGGCCGGTGGCCGCCAGGTGGAACGCCTCGGCCAGGATCCGGGGCAGCTCCTCCGGGCTCTGGACCAGGAAGTTGTGCTTCGTGATCGGCAGGGTGATGCCCTGGATGTCCGCCTCCTGGAAGGCGTCCGTGCCGATGTACGGCCGGCCGACCTGCCCGGTGATCGCGACGATCGGCACCGAGTCCATGTATGCGTCGGCGATCGGCGTGACGAGGTTCGTCGCACCCGGCCCGCTCGTCGCGATGCAGACACCGACATTGCCGGTGGCCTGCGCGTACCCGGTGGCGGCGTGACCGGCACCCTGCTCGTGGCGGACCAGGATGTGCCGCACCTTCGAGTCGAAGAGCGGGTCGTACGCCGGGAGGATCGCCCCGCCCGGAATGCCGAAGGCGACCTCAACCCCGAGCGACTCGAGCGACCGGACGAGCGCGCCGGCGCCGGTGGTGGCTACCGGGGCCACCGTGACGGGACCGGTGTTCACGGCCGCGGCGACGGTGGCGGGAGTGGCCCGTTGGGCGAGAGATTCGGGAGTGGGTCTAGTCATGGCAGTTCAGACCTTTTCGGGTTGGTCGGTCCAGTCGATGAGCAACTTCTGAGCAACAAAAAAGGCCCTCGTGCATAGCACGGGACCTAGCGCACCCTCCTTGTCTCAGGAGAGTGCGCTCAGATAAGTACTCGGGACTGGAAGCACATGCGGCTAACCTTGCCCCATCTCACGGCCTGAGTCAACTGATCCCACATTTTGATCACCGCGCGCTCCGGCGAAGTCAGGATCGCTCGGCAGAAGGGCTCTGACCTGCCGCATTCCCGGTCCGAGGCGGATGACCTGGCTCCGGGCCGGTGCGTCACTCGGCGGGGTGGACCGGGGCGCCGGGAGCGGTCGCGGGCCGCCCGGGCGCAGGGTCCGCAGGCGCGACTCGAAGTGCTCGGCGGGCACTCCCCAGCCGAACAGCGAGCCCTGCCCCAGCCGGCAGCCGGCCTCCTCGACGATCTCGCGCTGCGCGGGTGTGCCGATGCCCTCGGCGAGCACCTCCAGCCCGAGCCGGTGACCCAGCCGGACCACCACGTCGACAAGCGGTGCGGCCGTACCGGTACGCGACTCCGGCTCCGCCACCAGCGCGTGATCGATCTTGAGGATGTCCACCGGAAGTGTGCGCAGCTGGGTCAGGGAGGAGTACCCCGCGCCGAAGTCGTCGAGCGCGATCCGCACCCCGGTCCCCCGCAGCTCGGCGAGGCGGCGCACCAGCTCCTCCATGTCGGTGGCGACCGCGTGCTCGGTCACCTCCAGCACCAGGCGCTGGGGCGGTACGCCGTACTCCGCGAGCACGTCGGCGACCTGCCCCGCGTAGTCGGAGTTGTGCAGCTCCTTGGGCGACAGGTTCACCGAGACCCAGACGTCGTGCCCCTTCGCCAGCCATTCCGCGAGCTGCTTGCACGCCTGCTCCAGAACCCACGCGCCGATCCGGTTGATCAGGCCGGACTCCTCGGCGACCGGGATGAACTCGTCCGGCCGGACCGCTCCCAGCTCCGGATGGGTCCACCGCAGCAGCGCCTCGGCGCCGACCGGCCGCATCGACGGCAGCGCCACCACCGGCTGGAACACCAGGCGCAGCTGCTCGCGGGCGATCGCGTGCCGGAGCTCGCCCTGCAGGGTGCCGCGGCGGCGGAGCAACTCGTCGTATCCCGCCTGGTAGCGCTCCACCCGGTTCTTGCCGCGCTGCTTCGCGTAGCGCAGGGCCAGGTCGGCGTCGTGCAGCAGCTCACCGGTGTCGGCCACGCCCACGCTCGCGGACAGGAAGATCGGGCCGCCGTCCACCTCGTACGGCTCGCCCAGCACCGCCAGCAGCCGGTGCGCCGCGAGCACCGCCTCGTCCGCGTCGCCGCGCATCAGCACCGCGAACTCGTCACCGCCGAGCCGGGCCGCCACGTCGCCCGCCAGCAGGTTGCGCCGCAGCCGGGAGCCGACCTCCGCCAGCACGGCGTCACCGACGTCGTGCCCGCGCATGTCGTTGACGACCTTGAAGCCGTCCATGTCGATGCCGAGGAGCGCTGCGGTCCCGCCGCCGGCCGCGTTGCCGGTGTCGATGCCGAGCAGGGCGGCCGACTCGCCGCCGGCCGTGTTCTCGGTGGACTCCCGCAGGGCCCGCATCAGGCCGCGCCGGTTCGCCAGGCCGGTCAGCGGGTCGGTGTGCGCCAGCTCGCGGAAGTGCGACTCGCGCTGGCGAAGCTGCACCGTGTAGCGCTGCACGTCGTCGAGAGCCAGGTACTGCCGGGCCACCAGGGCGAGTCCCTCGACGCTGATGCCGAAATAGCCGTACGCGTCCATCTGACCGCCGATGGCCAGGTGATAACCGAGCGCCGCCAGGATGGCGAGCATCGGCACCACCACGTAGCCACCGCCGCGCTCCAGCACGTCGCCGCTGATGCGGACGGGACGGTCGGCGGCACGTACCGCATACGCCACGAGGAACAGACCCGCGGTCAGGAGCAACACGCTGAGCAGGGCGAACTTGCTGTCCTGCTGGCAGATGCCGGTGGAGAGCAGGGCCGCGGAGATCGAGACGAGGCTCACCCCGGAGCTCACCCGGACGGTGTTACGCCGGGGCCGGTGCGCGTGCAGGGCCAGCACCGCGGTCAGCCCGAGCGCCAGCACGCCGAGCACCGCCGGGATCAGGATCGCCGCACACGGGTACGGCGTGGCGTCGCCGAGGATGCTCGTCGGCTCGGCGATCAGCACCCAGCCGACGAACCAGATCGCCGCCGCGATCACCAGGCCGTCCAGCACGTGCCGGACCGCCGCGGCGGGGCCCCGGGTGGCGCCGGGCAGCGCCACGGTCCCGGCCAGCAGGGTGAGCGTGCCGATACCCATGCCGATCGCCACCATCGTGGCGAGCGTCCGGGTGCTTCCGGGCGCGGCGTGGTGACCGGTCAGCAGCGCGCTGGCCAGCGCCGCGAGCGCGGCCGCGGTCGTCAATGCCCCGCCGGCGGCGAGCAGCAGGTGCGCCCGGCGGGCCAGTCCGGTGTGCCGGCGCCCCGACTGACCGAGATATGCCACTGCCGGAACGGCGGCCAGCAGACATGCCAGACCGGCCTGCTCCAATCCGGACGGTGAATGCACGGACACACTTTGCCGGATCTTCGGCGTTTCCGCACCCCCCGCCGTCCCGCGCTGTGGACGTCTGCCGTGGTGCGGGGCGATGGCAGTGGCAGTATGGGTGGCATGCCTGAGCTGCGCTCCCGGACCTCCACACACGGCCGCACCATGGCCGGCGCTCGCGCCCTGTGGCGCGCCACCGGCATGACCGACGACGACTTCGGCAAGCCGATCGTCGCGATCGCCAACAGCTACACCCAGTTCGTACCGGGGCACGTGCACCTCAAGGACATGGGCGGCCTCGTCGCCGAGTCGATAGCCGAGGCCGGCGGCGTCGGGCGCGAGTTCAACACCATCGCGGTCGACGACGGCATCGCCATGGGCCACGGCGGCATGCTCTACTCCCTGCCCAGTCGCGAGCTGATCGCCGACGCCGTGGAGTACATGGTCAACGCCCACTGCGCCGACGCCCTAGTCTGCATCTCGAACTGCGACAAGATCACTCCTGGCATGCTGATCGCCGCCCTGCGGCTCAACATCCCGACGGTCTTCGTCTCCGGCGGCCCGATGGAGGCCGGCAAGACGATCGCCATCGAGGGCATCGTGCACGAGAAACTCGACCTGGTCGACGCGATGAGCGCCGCGGCCAACGACAACGTCACCGACGCCCAGCTCGACACCATCGAGCGGTCGGCGTGCCCGACCTGCGGCTCGTGCTCCGGCATGTTCACCGCCAACTCGATGAACTGCCTGACCGAGGCGATCGGCCTGTCGTTGCCCGGCAACGGCTCGACGCTGGCCACGCACGCCTCCCGCAAGGCCCTCTTCACCGAGGCCGGCCGGCTGATCGTGGAGATCGCCAAGGAGTACTACGAGAAGGACGACGAGTCGGTCCTGCCCCGCTCGATCGCCAGCCGCGACGCCTTCGAGAACGCCGTCGCCCTGGACGTGGCGATGGGCGGCTCCACCAACACGGTGCTGCACCTGCTCGCCGCGGCCCGCGAGGCCGAGCTCGACTTCAGCGTCTCCGACATCGACGCCGTCTCCCGCCGGGTGCCCTGCCTGTCGAAGGTCGCGCCGAACAGCCCGAAATACCACATGGAGGACGTGCACCGGGCCGGCGGCATCCCGGCCCTGATGGGCGAGCTGCACCGCGGCGGCGCCCTCCGGGAGAACGTCCGCTCCGTGCACTCACCGTCACTTTCCACCTGGCTCGACAAGTGGGACATCCGCGGCGGATCGCCCTCACCGGAGGCGCTGGAGCTGTTCCACGCCGCTCCCGGCGGCGTCCGCACCACCCAGCCGTTCTCCACGCAGAACCGCTGGGCCACGCTCGACACCGACGCCGAGGGCGGCTGCATCCGCTCCGTCGAGCACGCCTACACGGTCGACGGCGGCCTGGCCATCCTCTTCGGCAACCTCGCCCCCGACGGCTGCGTCGTCAAGACCGCCGGCGTCGACGAGTCGATCTGGAAGTTCACCGGCCCGGCCCGCGTCTACGAGTCGCAGGACGACGCCGTCACCGGCATCCTCGGCAAGGAGGTCGTCGAGGGCGACGTCGTGGTGATCCGCTACGAGGGCCCGCGCGGCGGCCCCGGCATGCAGGAAATGCTCTACCCGACCTCGTTCCTGAAGGGCCGCGGCCTCGGCAAAGCCTGCGCCCTGATCACCGACGGCCGCTTCTCCGGCGGCACCAGCGGCCTCTCCATCGGCCACGTCTCCCCCGAAGCCGGATCCGGCGGCCTGATCGCCCTCGTCGAAACCGGCGACGAGATCACCATCGACATCCCCGGCCGCACCATCACCCTCAACGTCCACGACGACGTCCTCGCCCAGCGCCGCCACGACCAGGAACGCCGCGCAAAGCCCTACACCCCGGTCTCCCGCCAGCGCCCGGTCTCGGCGGCCCTGCGCGCCTACGCCTCCATGGCCACCAGCGCCAGCGACGGCGCCTACCGCCGAGTCCCGGAGTAACACCAATTCACATACGGCGAGGTGTTTCATCGCTACGTCTGAAGGTCCGGCTGGCTTGCCTGCCGGACCTTCATCCTTTTCTTGTACGACCGACGGAAAGTCCTGCCATCGCGTAGCGACCTAGCTGCCCGCTCCAGGCCGCAGCGCCACTTCCGGGCTGAAGCGTCTGGTCACCCTCACCCCGCAGCGTGGGTAAGTGCGCACCGAGCGGTTCGGGTGGGTGGTCAGTTGAGGGTGGGTAGGGGCTGGCCGGGGGATTTGCGTTCGAGGTAGGTGAGGACCTTGCGGCAGTCCAGGTTCGGCGAGTTGTACGGGTTGCCCTGGAGCGCCTCCAGCAGAGGGTGGTCGCCGGCCAGCTGGTCGTCCTCGTTGTGGCAGGTCAAACGGGTGTCGACGGCGGACTGCGGTATCCGCATGACGTAGCGCGTGTCGGCGTGCAGGACGGTCAGCCACTCCTCGGTCTCGGCTATCGGGTAGCCGACGAAGCGGGTCTCCGGGACCACGCGCAGGCGGTTGGCGTCGACGGTCATCTGCTGGGTGGCGGGGACCGCGGCGCTGTTCAGGAGGAACGCCTGTGCGGAGACCCACGGTGCGTCGAGGCTGTGCATGAACTGGAACGACAGGGCGGCGGCGCCGAAGTAGACGACGGAGAGTCCCTGCCAGCCGGCGAGGGTTCGGCGGCGGCGGACGTGGAGTTCCGACGGGGAGTGTTCCCAGCGGCGGCGGAACCAGCGGATCACCAGTTCGGCGCAGAGGGCCAGCAGGATGACGGCCAGGCCGCGGAGCAGATATTTGTACGGGGAGGCCAGGGCGGTCACCACCACCACGATGATGATCAGCGGCCACAGGGCGGGCTGGACGCGCTCGCGATATCGGATGGCGAACCAGACCGTGCCGAGCGCCACTGCCGGCAGCACGTAGTAGGCGTAGATGGTCACGGTGCCGAGGGCCACCTGGAACGGGGTCGCGGCGAGCAGAGCGGTCGTGGTGGTCAGCGAGTACCTGCCCACGCCGTAGATCTTGATGAGGAACAGCAGCAGGAGCAGCACGGATCCGACGGCGAGCAGCTCGCGTGTGCTGATCCGGGTGACAGCGGCGGGCGCGCTCGCAGGGGCGGGCGCACTCGCAGCAGCAGCCGGTGCGCTCGCAGCAGCCGAAGCAGGGGCAGCGCCGGGCTCGGCACTGGGGCCGGGCGGAGCGGGAGGGGTGGAAGAGGGCGGGACCTGCGGCGAGCGCGAGGGCTCACTGTGTGTGCTGGTCGTAGCGAGGTGTGGACGGGAACGCTTCTTCGGATGCGCCATCGTCGGCCAGCCCTTCCGAGCCTGATGTCCACCGGCCTTCAGCGTAGGCAGGAACCGCAACCGGGAACAGCGCCGCCACCCTCCGGTGTGGAGGATGGCGGCGCCTGCGATCAGAAGCGGTCAGCGAACGCTGGTGGTCACCCCGCTCCCGGTTCCGGAGCCGGCCGCGTTGACCGGTTGGACGGTGATCCGATAGCGGGTACCGGCGGTCACCCCGCGCGGTGCTGTGAGCGTCGCCGCGCGGGCCGAGGCGGACACGATGATCACGATGGGGGCGCCACGGCCGTCGCCCTTGGGGGTCAGGCGCTGGTAGGTGACGCGGTATCCGGTGATCTTCGTACCGCCGGTTGCCGACGGGGGTGTCCAGCGGGCGGTGGCGGTGACCGCACCACCGGTGGGGCCGGGCTTGGCGGTCAGGGAGCGGGCCTTACCGGGTACGGTGCGCGGCGTCACCACGCTGCTCACCCCGGACCAGGCTCCGGCGCCGACGGCGTTGACCGCGCGGACCCGGAACCGGTAGGGAGTTCCGTTCGCCAGGCCGGTGACAGTGCGTACCGAAGCTGCCGCTCCCGCCGTCCGGACCACGCCGACCTGCCGGTTCTTGGCGTCGATCACCAGGATCTCGTAGCGGAGGATCGGCGATCGCCCGTTGCCGGCCGGGGCGGTCCAGCGAACCACAGCCAGGCCGTTGCCCGCCGCCGGCATTCCGATCCGGGCAGAGCCAGGCACGGTACGGGTATCGCCCGGCGGCGTCGGCCCAGCCGTGCCACCGTTACCCGGCTGCGTCGGCGTCGGCCCCGCGGTCGGCCCACCAGTCGGTCCACCCGTCGGTCCGGACGTGGGGCTGGACGTGGGGCCACCGCCAGGACCACCCGGTCCACCCGGTCCACCCGGTCCACTTGAAACAGTGGGCGAGGCGGAAACCGTGGGGGAAGCGGACAGGGTAGGCGATGCGGTCGGGCCCGGGTTCCTGGCCGGGGCGGGAGTGATCGTGTTCGAGATCGCCGAATACTCGCTCGCACCGGCCGCGTTGACCGCACGGACCCAGAACGCGTAGGGCAACCCGTTCGTCAGACCCGTCATCGTCATCTCGGTGGCCTCAGGTGCTGCCACGTCAACGCCGACCACGATGCCCGTCTCATCGTCGAGTACCTGCACCTCATAGCCGTAAACCGCGCTGCCCCCGTTGTATCCGGGCGCCGCCCACCGCACCACGGCACTCTCATCACCAGCCGTCGCCAGCCCGATCACCGGCGCATCCGGCGCAACTGGCGTCACAGGCCGAGTCGGCTCCACAGTGGGCACCGGAGGGGTGGGAACGGGCGTAGTCGGAGCAGGCGTAGTCGGAACAGGCGTGGTAGGAGTGGGAACCGGCGTAGTGGGAACCGGGCCGGGAACGGGATCGTCGTCCGGCTCGGCCGGGTCGTCGTCGCCCGGCACCGGCGCGACCGGCGTGACCGGCCCGAACGGCGCCGTGAACATCCCCGCGCCCGCGGCCGTGTTCGCCCGCACCCGGAACGTGTAGCCCGTGCCGTTGACCAGCCCGGACACCACCACACTGCGGCTGTCCGCCGGCAGTTCCGTCGTCACCGCCGCCGCACCGCCGGTCCGCTCCAGCGTGAACCCGGTGATCGGGTCTCCCCCGGTCGCCTCGGGCACGGTGAGCAGCACCGTCGCCTGGCCGTCACCGGCGAACGCGGTCACCCCGAGGAACGCCTGCAACCCGCTGACGTCCACCGTCTCGTCGTCGAACTGGAGCAGCTCCACGTTGCGGACGACGTCGTTGCCGTCCGGTCCGGAGACCAGCACTCCGCCGGTGATCGGCGTGACGGCGTACGCACTGCGCAGTCCACTGAAGACAGCGCTGTCCGTAGCAGCCGACGTCGACGTTCGGATCTCCCGTACAAGAAAGATGTCTCCGGGCTTGATCTTGCCGGCGAAAACGTCCGCGCGCAGCTCAGCCATGGTCCCGGCGAAGCGCCCGTCACGAACCGCCAGGCGCACGGTGAGGTAACGGTCGCCGTCGAGGATGTCGTTGCCGCCGCGGCCCTGGAGCAGGTCGCTGCCGCCGCCACCCAGCAGGATGTTGCCCTCGCCCCAGACGTTGCCGGCGAGGTCACACGCGCGCCCGGTCTGGTTGGCGACCGCGCCGACCGGCGTGGGCAGCTCGGTGACCACCTGATCGAGGCCCTGGATCCGGGCGATGCCCGCGGCGTCCAGCGCGTCACACCCGAGGGCACCGCCGGTGGACGGGGTCAGGTCGTCGCCGTGGAGCTTGTCGTCGGAGTCGCCGCCGGACAGGGCCTCCACCTCGTTGTACCGGTCGCGGACGCCGATCTGGAGCTGGTCGAGCGGGAGAAGCGGCAGGTCCAGGTCGGCGTCGATCGCACCGGAGTCGCCCGCGATCGACCAGTCGTATCCGGAGCCGCCGGCGTTCTTCTCGATGCCGGGGCCCTGGACGCCGATGTCGTCGCCGCCCTCCATGTCGTAGTCGTCGTCGCCGCCCTGCCCGATCAGCACGTCGTGGCCGGGCTTGTTGGAGTCGTCGAGGAAGAAGAGGTTGCCGCTGTCGCCCTGGAGCAGGTCGGGCGAGTCGCCGCCCTCCATCCAGTCGTCGCCGGAGTCGCCCCACGCGGCGTCCTCACCGTCACCGGCGAAGATCTTGTCGTCGCCCTCGCCGCCGAACGTGTCGCCGGCGTTGGCGCCGCCGCCGGTGAAGTCGTCGCCGTCGCCGCCGAGGACGACGTCCAGGCCGGGGCCGCCGTCGAGCGCGTCGTGGCCGGGGCCACCCTTGAGGAAGTCGGCGCCGCCGGAGTCGGTGAGGATGTCGTCGCCCTCGCCGCCGATGGTGACGTCGTCGCCGGCGCCGCCCTCGAGCACGTCGTCGCCCTCGGCGCCCCAGACCGTGTCGTTGTCGTTGCCGGCGACGAGCAGGTCGCGGTCCTCGGTTCCGGCGTAGACGGACTGGGCGTTCATGCCGGGCTGGTCGACGCTGTTGCGGGCCCGGTAGGCGATAGTGCCGTCCGGCCGGCGCAGCAGGAGCAGCGTCTCGTCGCACTCGGTGGCCGGGTCGTCGTCGACGCGGTTGCCGTACCTGTCGTAGCCGGCCTCGGTGCCGTTCAGCGCCGCCAGGTTGAACTTGCAGTCGGAGGTGGCGAACGTGTCGGCGCGCAGGCCGTCGGCGCTGGTGTTGCGCCCGATCAGCTCGGCGAACGAGTTGCCCTCGAGCTGGCTGCGCAGGTTCATGCCGGTGGTACGCGCCAGGTAGTAGAACCGGTCCCCGTTCTGGAGGCTGGTCAGCTGGCTCTCGAAGACGTAGTCGAAGGTGGTGCCGAGCAGGCCGCCGAACGGGTCGGTGGTCTCGGCGAGGCCACCGATCCAGAGGTCGATCCCGTCCAGGCCGGACGTCGCCGTGGTCCAGGTGCCGGTGGCGTTGAGGAAGTCCGCGGCCGCGGGCGATTCCAGCAGCTCAGCGGCGGCGGTGCGCTTCGCGGCAACAGTCGGGGCGGCCACGAGGGACGGGTGCTTGCCGTACGCCGCCACGAAGTTCACCAGCGATTCCGGATGCTTCAGGTGCTCCCCGAAGTCGATCCAGCTGACGTACGGCTGAAGCCGCCCGTCGTTCGTCCGCTCGTACAGCGCCCGGCGGAAGTTGTTGAGCGTCGGTACGCCCTCCGACCTCCCCCGCGCGATGTTGACCGCCGCGAGGTCCATCGGCAAACCGAGCAAATTGTTGCGCAGGGTGTCCGTCATGAACTCGTCGATCTCGTTGCCGACCTGCTCGGACATGCCCCGGACGACCGATCCGGCGGCCTCCTCCGGCGAGAGGGTGCCGCCCTTGGTGAAGGCCGGCGGGTTCAGGAAGCCGTCGAGCAGCGGCACCGTCTCGGTGGTGCCGTCGGCGGCGGTCCGGGTGATGGATTCGGTCAGCATCGAGTGCCCGAACCGGTAGACGGCGTGCGCGAACTCGGCGTAGACGGCCGGGTTCAGCTCGGTCTGGGTGAACGCGAACGGCTGGAACGGGTTGATCGCCGGCGAGATCTTGCGGGCGAACTCCTCGAAGACCAGGTGCTGGTACTCCATCTCGTTGATGAACTTGGCGGCCTGGAAGAGCCGCTCGCCCGTCCACTCCGGATCGATGCCCACCTTGAGCGAGATGTCGGAGATCAGCCGGTTGTGCTCGGAGTGGAACACGTGGTGCACGGCGGTCAGGCCGATGTTCTCGTTGGCCCGGCCGTCACCGGCGATGTAGTGGGCGGCGAGCATCTCGTCGTCGTAGGTGCCGGCCGGCTGCGCCGCGAAGTCGGCACTGGCGGCAGCGTCGGCGTCGGGGAGCAGCGGGGCGCCCCGGGAGTCGAGCGGGTTGGCGTGGTGCGCGATGTCGGTGAGGAACGGGGTGTCGAAGTGGACCACGTTCGCGGGCACCGGCACCGGGTTGGCGCGGTCGCCCTCGACGAGGCCGGTCGCCGTCACGTACTGGGGCAGCCCGCGGGCGGGTCCGGGTACGAAGGCACCGTACGCGTCGGCCAGCACCATCGGCACGTTCAGCGCGTCGAGGTCGGTGAGCTTCAGCCCGAGCACACCGCTCGCCTGCCGCTGCACGTCGGCCCAGGTGGGCAGGCCACCGGCGGGCGCGTCGAGGAGCCGGCCGGTGGTGTGTGCCTGCTCGTCGTACTCCCGGAGGAAGACCTGGTGTGCGGCGTGCGAGGTGTAGGTCTGTGAGTTGTCGGCGTACGGCGTGTCGGTGTTGGTGGCCTCCCGCCCGCCGTTCGCGGTCGTCGCCGCCCGGGTCAGAGCCATGAACCGCATCGACGGCGGCACGTACTCGGTGTCGCCGGGGCGGGGGTCGTCGGCGTTGCCCGGGGTCCGGTCCGGGCCGGCCACCAGCGGGTCGTCGGCGCGCAGCGGCACGACGACCATGGTGTTGCCCTTGACCGTCTGGTCGATGCCGTGGTCGAAGAACTGCCCGAAGAGCGTGAACCACGAGTTGTAGGGCGCCGAGAGGCCGAAGTCGGTGGTCACGTTCGGGATGAACAGCGTGCCGCCGTCGGTGCGGCCGGTGGACGCCGCGACCGCCGCCGGGTTGGCAGCGGTCTGGTCGGTGATCAGGTTGCTGATCAGCCGGGGCTCGTCGTCGCGGACCATCGGGCTGTCGCCGGCGTAGGCGGCGGGGAGCTGGGCCGGGACGAGGCGCGGGAAGAGCTGGTCGGCCGCGCCGTACCTCTCCTCGCCCGGAGTCAGGTGGTTGCAGGTCCCGTCGACCGTGCGCAGGCCCATCGAGAGCAGCGGGCTGGCGAGCTGGTCCGGTCCGGTGCCGAGCAGCGCACCGCAGGGGCCGGTCTCGCTCGTCGTCGCGGCCGTGTGCGCCTCGGCGATCTTGATCTGCTTGAGGATGTAGGACAGGTCGGCCTGGGTGATGGTGAAACCCTGGCCGATGGGAGCGGCTTGGGCGGGTGCCGGCACGGCGAAAGCCGCGGTCGCGAGCAGCGCGGCGAACAGCCAGGGTCTGCGCAAGGGGACCTCACCAACGGAGTCGGGTTGCCCGAATAGGGCGGGTATTCCGTACATGTTGGGATCCATGGGTTTGGTCCGGCTGAAAGCTTCCTGAAGGCCGGCCCGCGCCGACCTGGAGAAACGCGGAGGCCCGGCCGGATATCCCGGCCGGGCCTTGAGAAAGAGTTGCGGTCAGTGGCCGTGCGGCCTCTCCACCAGATCGGGTACGCCGTTCGAGAGATCGACGCCCGGACCTGGCTGGGTCGCCTCCACCAGCACACGGTCCGCTGCCACCCCGGCGGCTCGCCCGATCGACGCCCGCACCGCGCCGATCTGCCCGTCGCTGAGCACCGCACCGAAGTATTGGATCGTCAGGCCGGCCGGCTGCACCGTGGTCCGGTACCGGTTCAGCGAGTCCGCCAGCACACCCTCGGCGTCCACCCGTTCCTGAACGGTCGCCGGGCTGATCCCGGCGGCGGGCAGCACCGCGAAGGTGAGGTCGTGCACCAGCACCGGCTCCACCACGTAGAACCCGACGCTGTCCGGGCGGTGGTCGCGCATGAAAGCCTCACCGTGGCGGGCCGAGACGCCCTCCGGCAGCACCAGCGTCAGCTCCGGCACCAGATACTCCAGCAGCGCCCCGCTGAACACCGCGAACGTCGCGTCGGTCAGCTCGCCGACGTTCTCCCGCACCGCGGCGGCGCGCAGGTCACGGGCGATCCGCACGCGGTCGGCGCCGGTGACCGGGTGGACCGCGATCGCGGTGCGCTTGCGCACCAGTGGGCCGTCGAACGAGGTGGTGGCCAGTTCGTCACCGGCGTCACCGGTCACCGCCTCGGCGGCGAGCACCGGGGTGTCGAACCAGCCGCCGAGCCGGGCCACCGACCCGGTGACGATCAGCAGCAGGGCGAGCGCCAGCAGGGCCGGGCGCTGAACCCGCATCAGGTGCCCAGCGGGCGGCTCGGGCCGTAGGCCACCGGCTCTTCCGGCTGGTCGTCGGCGTAGGCGGGGTCCGAGGTGATCGGGTCGTTGACGGCCGAGTCGCCGACCGCGAACTGGATCATCATGTCGTTGTCCTCGTGCACCAGGTTGTGGCAGTGCACCATGTACCGGCCGCCGTCGTTGCCGTCGCCGGTGTTGAACTGCATGATCACCGAGGCGGTCTCGTTCTCGCCGAGGTAGAACACGTCCTTCGGGCCGTTCTCCCAGGCGTACGGCTTGTTGCCGGAGGTGTTGTTCCGGGAGAGCACCATGCCGTCGATCAGGTGGATGTGCACCGGGTGGAACCAGCCGCCCGACTCGTTGACCAGGTCCCAGATCTCCACGTCGTACGGCTTCGGGTTGCCCAGGACCCGGCGGAAACCGGTGCGCTCGACGTCGTCCCAGGTCTCGCCGTTGACCGTCCAGAGGCCGTGTTTGCGCTCCACGCGTACGGTGCGCCGGGCCTTCGCCATCTCGGGCTTGAGCTTCATCACGTCGATCGCCCCCCGGTTGGCCCACGGCACCGGCCCGGCGTCGAGCGTCGACGGGATCTGGTAGGTGTCCGGTGCTCCCGAGTCCGCGACCACCTCGAACTGCATCACCTTGTCGGTGTTCTTGAAGTCCTCGTTGTTCTTGTTGCTCAGGTTCCGCAGCTCGACCTTCTGGCCGGCTCTGTACTTCCGGAAGTCGATCAGCACCTCGTACCGCTCGGCGGGGCTGTGCCGGAAGGTGGTCACCGCGGCGACCTTCGGCGTCATGCCCCCGTCGGTGGCGACCACGTGGAACGGGTCGCCGGTGCTCAGCTGCCACCGGTACGAGCGGGAGACCGACGAGACCAGTATCCGGAACCGGTAGACCCGCGGCTTGACCCGCATCTTCGGCCACGGCACGCCGTTCACCAGGATCACGTCGCCCATGAAGCCCTCGTGCGAGTCGTCGTCGAAGTCGACCGACCCGTCGGACTTGAAGGCCACGTCGTTGACGACGATCGGGACGTCGTACTCGCCCTGCGGCAGCTGGGCCTGCTCGTACTCGTCGGTCAGGTGGTACATGCCCGCCAGGCCGACGTACGCGTTCTCCGCCGTGGTCCGGTGGTTGTGGTCGTGGTACCAGAGCGTGCGGGCCTGCTGCCAGTTCGGGTAGCGGTAGACCTTGCACTGCGCGGGACCGGTGTGGTCGTTCGCGTAACCGTCGTACTGCGGCAGCGACGCCGAACCGTGCAGGTGCGTGACGGTGTGGAACGGCTGCCCGTTGAGCCGGTTCACGGTGAGCGCGTTGGCGATCCGGACCTCGGAGCGGGTACCCCGCGGCACCCGGATGGTCGGTCCCGGGAAGATCCCGTTGTAACCGGCGATCATCGTGGTCAGGCCGGGCAGGATGCTGGCCTTGCCGGCCTTCTGGGTGAGCCGGTACTTCTGGAACGGGCCCTTCTCGTCGACGCCCTCCTCGACCGGCGTGAGCACCGGTGGTCGTCGGAACATGTTCGTGTACGGCGCCGGTGTGTTCTTCGAGCTCAGCTTGCTCGACTTCGCGACGACAGCGCCACCGGCGGCCGCCACGATCAGGCCACCACCGCCGAGCGCAAGCGCACCCTTGAGCAGATCGCGCCGGTTCAGACTCCCGCGTGACATCGAACTCCCTAGTTTCCGTACGTCAGGCCGGCGCCGAAGTTAGGGACCGGCCCTGAGGACGGCCGTTGGGAAAGCTGAAAAAACGCCTCAAGTCACCCACCTCCGCTACCGATCCGAAACGAGAAGACCCACGAGGAGGCCAGATGCGAGTCAGCGTGCTCGGGCAGCTGACCGTCACCGACGCGGATGGCAACGTCCTGCCCGCCGGTGAGCTGCCCCGGCGGGCGCGTCAGGTGCTCGCCGTCCTCGCCGCGAAACACGACCGGATCCAGTCGAAGGACTCGCTCGCCGACGCGGTGTGGGGCAACGACCTGCCCGGCAACCACGTCGCCGCGCTCGAGCACTACGTCTCGGTGGTCCGGCGCCGGCTTGAGCCGCAGGGCTCGCCGGCCACCTGGTTCATCGTCACCCGCAGCGGCGGCTACCTCTTCGACACCAGCCGGGCCGAGCTGGACCTGGCCCAGCTGCGCAAGCTGATCCGCGGCCTGGACTCGTTCAGCCCGGACTGCCCGGAGCACCTGGCCGCCCACGAGAGCATCCTCGCCCTGGCCCGGCAGCGTCCCTTCCCCGAGGACCCGTACGCCGAATGGGCCGAACCGGTCCGCGTGGAGGTCCAGGAGGCGGCGGTGAACGCGCTGCTCAAACACTCCGTGGCGGTGCTGGAAGTGGACGCCGCCCGCTCGCTGCGCCTGGCACAGGAGGTGATCGAGCTCAACCCGTTCCTGGAGTCCGGTCACCGGGTCGCGATGACCGCGGCGATCGCGCTGGACCGGCAGGACGACGCGCTGCGCATCTTCGAACGCTGCCGTCACCTGCTCGACGAGGAGCTCGGCGTGGCGCCGTCCGCCGAGCTGGTGCGGCTTCAGCGCAGTGTGCTGGCCGGCCGTGGGGACGTCGCGCCACCCGCTCCCGTTGTTCCGCCGGCACGAGCCGTTGCGGCCGAGCCGCCTCGCGAGCGGTTCCTCGGCCGCCTCACCGAGCTGAGGGTCATGGTGGAGCCGGCCCCACCGATCGTGCACATCGTCGGCCCGGCCGGCTCCGGCAAGTCCGCCTTCCTCGCCGAGCTGGGGCGGCACGGGCCGGGACAGGTCGGCATCGGGCACGGCGCCTCGTCGGTCGGCGTGCTGCGGCATGCCTGGCTGGGCACCGCCCTCACCGGGCTCGGTGCGTCGCCCGAGATCCTGGCCGTGATCGACTCGGCGGGGCTGGACGGGCCGCTGCGCCGCTCCGAGCTGGAGCTGATCAGCACCGCGTTCGCCGGGCCGGAACCGTCCTGCCTGGCCGTCGACGACGCGGCCGACCTGGACGCGGCGAGCGTGGCCGAACTCTCCTGGCTGAGCCGGCACTGCCCGCTGCTGCGGATCGTGCTCACCTACTGCTACCCGTCGGAGATCGCCGACCGGCCGCTCTCCGGACTGGGCTCCCCGGTGGTGCTGCGCCTGGAACCGCTGCGCGCCGACGAGCTGGCGCCGCTGGGGGACGACACCGTACTCGATCGGACCGGCGGCATTCCGGCGCTGGTCGCCGTCTCGCACCGGCCGGACCAGGTGACACACGCGGTCGCCATGCAGATCGCCCGGCAGCGCACCCGGTGGATGCCGGAACCCGCCTGGGAGATCCTCCGGCTCTGCGCGATCCTGGGCGAACTGGGCCCGGTCGAGCTGGGCAAACTCACCGGATACGCCGTACCGGAGCTTCTGGGTTGTGTCGACCGCCTGGTGCACGCGCACCTGCTGACCGAGACCGGCGACGGCCGGGTGGGTCACCGCAGCTCCCTGATCCGCGCCGCGGTGGCCGGGCAGGTCTCCTCCGCCTCCGCTCACTACCTGCGCAAACAGCTGGCGGCGGCCTCCTGAGGGAGACCGCCACCAGATTTCACCGAAGGATCAGTTGGTCACGGTGACCGGTACGGCGAGCGACTGCCCGCCGGTCGTGGTGACCAGGCTGATGGTGCGGACCGTACCGGGGTTCGGCCCGGTGACCCGGATGCTGAACGCGCCGGCGGCGTCCACGGTGACCGCGGTGCCGATGACCCGGCCGGTCAGCGTGCTGCCGAGCACCGCGACGACCCGCTGGCCGGCGAGCAGGCTGCTGGTGCCGGAGATCCGCCACTCGTTGTTGCCGGTGCGGTAGCGGACCGCGAGCCCGGTCAGGCTCTCGGCCTGCGGACGGGCGGTGACCCGCGCGGACTGGGCACCGGACGGGTTGCGGACGGTCAGTTCGAGCACCACCGGGTCGTTGTTGTAGGCGTACGCGGCGTTGGGACCGGGCACGGCGGGCAGCGTCAGCGCCGGGTAGGTGAACGTGGGCCGGGCGGTGGTCGCGCCGGTCATCGTCACCGCCGGGCCGGAGACCTGACGCCAGGCGTACGTCTCGGCGCCCTGCGACCCGGAGCCGTCCATGGTGACGGTCCGCCCCCGGACGACGGTCTGGTCCGGGCCGGCGTTCGCCCGGCCTGGTGCCGCACCGGTCACCGCGACGGTCACCGTCACCGGCTCACCGGCACCGCCCGGACCGGCAACGGCCAGCCGGAACGTGTAGTTGCCGGTCTGCGCGGGGACGAACGTCGCGACCGCCGTGGCCGCACCGGTGAGCGCCACCGCGGGGCCCGCGGTCTGGGTCCAGGCGTACGAGTCGATCACGCCGGTCGAGCCGGTGGCGCTGAGCCGGACGGTCTGCCCGACCACAGCGCTGGAATCCGCCACCGCGGCGGCGACCGGGAGGTCCGGCGTGAACGCCGGTCCGCTGCCGAGGATCGGCGCGGTCACCGAACCGCCTGACGACGAGGTGACCGTGACGGTGGCCGGCGGTGCGTCGACGCCGGTGAAAGCCGAGCCGTTGAGCGGGCCGAACCCGGTGACGGTCAGGGCCGGCGGGGTGGAGTCGCCGTCGCTGGAAACTGCCGAGACGGCGAGCGTACGGGCCTGGGAGTCATAGGACGCCGAGGTGATCCGTACGACGTCGGCGAGCTTGCGGTTCTTCCGGGTGACCGGCCGGTCCCCCGCGTTGACCACCTCGATCGAGGCGTCCGCCGGCAGCGGCCCGGTGAGCGGCAGCCGGGCGTAGTAGCGGCCACCGCTGCCGCGCAGGCGGGTGGTGCGGAAGCCGAGCGCCGCGTTGCCGGTCACCTCGAGGGACTGGCCGAGCTCGCTCGTCGCGTACACCTCGATCGCACCCCCGCCCGGGCCGGTCGTGTAGGTCGCCTGCTCGATGTCGACGCCGGAGTTCGTCGCGTACCGGCCCTGGATGCTGAACAGGTCGGTGAAGCCGACCTGGCCGAGCACCGCGCCGCTGACCGGGTCGAGCTGCTCGATCCGGACGAAGTTCGTCTGGTACGGGCTACCCACGATCCGGTGGTCGACGCCGGGGTCACCGGTGTAGCCCGCCGGTGCGGCCGGCGCGACGGCCGGATCCCACTTCAGGAACGGGCCGACCCGGCTGCTCATGGCCTGCCCGAAGGCGCCCGGCGTGGTGCCGATGTCCTCGGTCATCCGGATCCGTCCCCGGTCGTCGGAGACCAGGTCGTCGATGCCGTACGGGTGGGTGATCCGGAAACGCTGACCGGTCGGCGCGTCGAATCGGACCCGGATCCGGCCGAACACCATCTGATCGCCGGGACGGACCTCCTCGGCCGCCCAGGCACCCTCCAGGTCCATGCCGACCGAGGCGTCGGCGCCGTTGGTGAGGGTCAGCTCGGCACCGGCGAGCTGGTAGAAGAACTCACCGGGGAAGTTGTCCGGGTACGAGACCGGCGCGTCCGGGTCCGGAACCTCGTCCGGCAGCGTGGCGCACAGCGGGTCGTCGAGCGTGGTGCACGCCTCCAGCCGGATCCCGTTGCTGTCCCGGTACCAGGCCGGGAAACCGTGCTCGGCGATCGGGCCGACCTGGGTCAGCGTGCCGGTCCGGCCCGTCGGGGGCTGGATCACGACCGCGGCGGCCGTGCTCGCGAGCGGCGCGACCACCGCGACGATCACCCCCGCGGTGATCCCCCAGCGGCTCAACGTGTTCTTCATCGGACTCCTCAGTCGCTCCGGGAAGTCGCCACCGGTGCCCGGAAGACGACTCGACCGGTCACCCTGGTGGGGTGACCGGTCGTCCGGCTGAGGCCGGCCTCAGTGCTAGCTGAGTCTTTCCTGAAAGTTCCCTACTTGACGGCGCCCTCCATGATGCCGCGGACGATCTGGCGGCCGCCGATGAGCAGCAGCAGGAGCAGCGGCACGGTGGCCACGAAGGCGCCCGCCAGCACCCGGCGGAAGATCACGAAGTTGCCGCTCGCCAGGTCGGAGAGCGCCACCATCGACGTCGGGTACTCGGTGCCGCCGAGCGTGATCAGCGGCCACTGGAACTCGTTCCACGTCGCCACGAAGGTGAGCAGGCCGAGCACCGCGAGCGCGGGCCGGATGGCCGGCAGCACGATGCTCCAGTAGACCCGCATCGTGGAGGCGCCGTCGATCCGCGACGCCTCGACCAGCTCACCGGGAACGGCGTGGTCGATGAACTGCCGCATGTAGAAGACGCCGAACGCGCTGACCAGGCCCGGGGCGATGACCGCGAGCAGGGTGCCGTTCCACTCCAGCTTGCCCATCAGGATGTAGAGCGCCACCACACCGAGCTGGTTCGGCACGGTCAGGGTCAGGATCACCACGAACATCAGCGGGTTGCGGCCCTTGAACCGCAGCTTCGCGAACGCGAACCCGGCCAGCGAGCAGAAGAACAGCGTCGAGGCGGTGACCACCGTCGCGACGATGACACTGTTGATCAGCGAGGCGGCGAAGTACACGTTCTGGAGGGTGAAGACCTCCTCCAGGTTGACCATGAACTGGTCCGACGGGATCAGCACCGGCGGATACTTGCCCAGCGCCTCGTCGGTGCTGGTGGCGATGACGAACATCCAGTACAGCGGGAAGGCCGAGAGCAGCAGCGCCACGGAGAGGCTGAGGTAGGTCTTCCAGCTGCCGCGGGTGTCCTGCGGAGCCCGAGAGGTCACGACGCTCACCGGCCACCTCCGAGACGCCGGGTGAGCAGGGCGTTGATCGCTGCCACCACCATGATGATGAGGAACAGGGCCCAGGACATCGCGGCCGCGTATCCGAGGTTCAGGTCACGCCAGCCGACCTGATAGATGAGCTGGGCGATGGTCTGCCACTGATGGTCCGAGCCACCGTTGGCCAATGCCGGGTTCTCGTCGAAGAGCATCGGCTCGTTGAACAGCTGAAGGCCACCGATGGTCGACAGGACCACCGTGAAGATCACCACGGGCTGAATCATCGGTACGGTGATCTGCCAGAGCTGCCGCTGCGGGCCGGCGCCGTCCACCGCTGCCGCCTCGTAGACGTCACGCGGGATGGCCTGCATCGCCGACAGGTAGAGCAGCGCGTTGTAGCCGATCCACTTCCAGTTGACCATCGTGGCGATCGCGATCCACGAGCTCCACTTCTCGGCCCGCCAGTTCAGCGGGGTCTCCTCGCCGAAGCCGACCAGCGACAGGAACCAGTTGGCCATGCCGCTGTCGGTCTGGAAGAACATCGCGAACAGCAGCGTGGAGGCGGCGACCGGCGTGACGTACGGCAGCAGGACGGCGACCCGCCAGAACGTGGTGCCGCGCAGCCGGTGGTTGAGCAGGTTGGCGATCAGCAGAGCGAGGATCAGCTGCGGCACGGTCGACAGGATGAAGATGCCGAACGTGTTGAACAGCGCGTTCCAGAAGTCCTCGTCGCTGAGCAGCCGGCTGTAGTTCTCCAGACCGGCCCAGCCGGTCTTGTCCGCGTCGTCCAGCCGCCAGTGACGCAGGGACACCACGGCGTTGAAGATCAGCGGGAACAGTCCGAAGATCGCGAAAAGCAGGAAGAACGGCGAGATCAAGAAGTACGGGACGGTGCGGGTGTCGAAGCGGTGCCACCACAGCGTCGCCTTGCCGGCGGATGCCGTAGGACGCTGCGGCGAGGGTGGCGCCGGGCGGAGCTGGGTCAGGGACACTAGGCACTCCTAAGGCTTCAGGCGGGGCGACTCGCGTCGCCCCGCCTGCGGCACGGGGGGGGTCAGGAAGAGGCGACCTTCTCGGCTTCCTCGACCGCCTTCGGCCAGGCCTCGGAGGTCTTGAGCTTGCCCTCCTGCACCTGGGTGATGACCCGCTCCACGCTCTCCCGGGTCTTGCCGTTCTTCTTGCCGAGGTACTGCGGCTGCAGGCTCTCCGCGGTCTTGGCGAAGATCTGGCCGGTCGGCGCGTTGCTCATGAACTCGTGCTTAAAGTCCAGCACTGCCGGGTCCTTGTAGAGCGCGGGCTGCGAGGGCAGGTTGCCGACGGTCTTGAAGACCTCGATCTGCTGCTCGGGCTGCGTCGCGAAGTCGACGAACTTGGCCGCGGCCTCGGCGTTCTTGGTCTGCGCCGGGACGGTCCACCAGGAGCCGCCCCAGTTGCCGCCGCCACCCGGGATCGCGGCGATGTCCCACTTGCCCTTGGTGCCGGGCGCGGTCTGCTGGATGTGGCCGAGCATCCACGCCGGGCAGGCGAGGACGGCGAACTTGTCACCGGTGAAGCCCTGGTTCCAGCCGGGCTGGAAGCTGACCAGGTTGGCCGAGATGCCGGCGTCGATCGCCTTCATGCTGACGTCGAACGCGACCTTCGGCCCGCCCTCCATCTGCAGCTGCTCCTGCTCGCTGTAGAAGCCCACCGGCTGCTGGGCCAGCACCGGGTTGAACAGGTTGGTGCCGGAGTCGATGAACTTCTTCTTCGAGGCGTCGGTGTACTTCTTGCCGGTCTCGATGAACGCGTCCCACGTCGGCCACAGGGCCGAGACCTGGTCGCGCTCGGTGGGCAGGCCGGCCGCCTTGAACAGGTCGGTGCGGTAGCACATGGCCAGGCCGCCGACGTCGGTGCCGAGACCGATCTGCTTGCCGTCGGCGGACATCGAGCCCTTCCACTTCCAGGGCAGGTACCGCGACTCGGCGCTGCCGAGACCCTGGTCGAGCAGGTTGACGAACTTGTCGGCCTGGTTCTTGAACTGGACCATGAAGCCCTCGTCGACGGCCGCGACGTCCGGGGCGCCGGAGCCGGCCACCAGCTTCTTCTGCAGGTCCTCGTGGTGCGCGTTGAACTCGGCGGAGTTCAACGCGATCTTGATGTTCGGGTTGGCCTTCTCGAAGCGCTCCTTGAGCATCTCCTGGCCCATGTCACCGAAGAAGTTGACCTTCAGGGTGATCTGGCCCTCGCCGCTGCTGCTGTCGCCGCCGCCGCCTTCGAGGCTCTGGCCGCTACAACCGGCGATCAACACGGTTGCCGCGGCACCCGCGACGGCCGCGTGCAGGGCACGACGTCCGAAAGTCTTCATAGTTTTCCACCTATGCGGAGAGGTAAGTCACTGAACCGGGTAAGTTGCGCCGACGCTATGTGCGGCCTCGGCATCTGTCAATAGCTGGTTACAGTCGTGATCTTCGCTGGCCGATAAGTAGGGATAAGCGGGATTCAACGGACATGGGCGCGCTCCCATGCTTTACATCCATCGATGTGTGCCGTAACACTTAACCGCTCAAGCGCTTCCGGAGCGTCAAGGGACGCCGCCAACGGCTGTTCAGCGCCGGTTAAGCTCGGCATCAGTGGGGACCAGAGGAGACTGAGTGAAGCGGCCCACGATCGCCGATATAGCCAGGCGTGCGGGTGTGTCCAAGGGCGCCGTGTCCTACGCGCTGAACGGCCAGCCCGGCGTCTCCGAAGCGACCCGCAAACGCATCCTCGCGATCGCACAGGAGATCGGCTTCAACGCCAACAGCGCCGCTCGCGCGCTCTCCGGCGCCCGGGCCCGTGCCGTCGGGCTGACCCTGTGCCGTCCCGCCCGCATCCTCGGCATCGAGCCCTGGTTCATGGGCCTGATCAGCGGTTTCGAAGCCGAGCTCGGCGCCCGGTCCTATGCGCTGACCCTCCAGGTGGTGGCCACGCCCGAGCAGGAGATCGAGGTCTACCGCCGCTGGTGGGGCGAGCGCCGCATCGACGGCGTGATCGTCACCGACATCCGCGAGGACGACGTCCGCATCCCGGTGCTCCAGCAACTCCAGCTGCCGGCCGTGGTGATCGGCGGCCCCGGCGACACCGGCTCGATCGCCCAGATCTGGTCCGACGACGCCGGCGCGATCACCGAGGCGGTCCGCTACCTGGTCGCCCTCGGCCACCACCGGATCGCCCGGGTCAGCGGCGTCTCCGACCTGCTGCACACCCAGGTCCGCACCAAGGCGTTCAACGAGGTCTGCGCGTCACTCGGGCTCGACAACGTGATCACCGTCCCCGCCGACTACACCGGCGAGGAGGGCAGCCGCGCCACCCGCCGGCTCCTGATCGGCGGCGACCGCCCCACCGCGATCATCTACGACAACGACGTGATGGCGGTCGCCGGTCTGGCCGTGGCGCAGGAGATGGGCCTCGCGGTGCCCGGCGACCTGTCCATCGTGGCCTGGGACGACTCTCCACTGTGCAGCCTGGTGCACCCGCCGCTGACCGCGCTGAGCCGGGACATCTCGGCGTACGGCGCCCAGGCCGCCCAGGAACTCCTCAACGCCATCGACGGCAAACGTGTCGGCAACGTCGAGGCCGGCCGCGTCCACCTCACCCCCCGCGGCAGCACAGCCCCACCCCGCTGACCCCCTGCCCCCTGCCCACTCACGCCCAGCCGAACAGACCAGCTGGCGCTCAGCGGGGCCTCCAAGCCCGAAAAGCCCCGCTCACGCCCAGCTGGACAAACCAGCTGGCGCTCAGGGGGGCCTTCGGGCCCGAAAAGGCCCGCTCACGGCCAGCCGACCGAACCCGGCGGAGGGCTAGGCGCGGTGGGACTCCAGGAAGGCCTCCATGCGTTCCGCCGGTGCCGGGTAGCCGAGCGCGTGCCCCTGCCCGTACCGGCACCCGGCGGCAGTGGCCCGATCGATGCGCTCCTGTGTCTCCAGCCCTTTGGCGACGATCTCCATGCCGAGCCGGCGACCCAGGCTGACCACCACGTCGAGCACCGCCGGACCACCGCCGACCACCGGCTCGGACGGGTCGGTGATCAGGGACGCGCTCAGCTTGAGCATGTCGACAGGGAGCCGCCGCAGGTGGGACAGCGAGGTCTGCCCCGATCCGAAGTCGTCGAGCGCGGCGCGTACCCCGAGCTTCCGCAGCCCGGTCAGGGCCGCCACGATCACCGGCACGTCCTCGGCGATCCAGGTCTCGGCGACCTCGACGATCAGGCGCTCCGGTGCCAGCCGGTGACGTTTCAAAGTTTCCGTCACCCGCTCCGGGAAGCGGGCGGTGAGCAGCTCACGCGGCCCGACGTTGACCGAGAGCCAGAAGTCGTCCGCCCCGCCCCAGGTGCTCAAATGCCGGCACGCCTCGTCGAGCACCCACTCGTCGAGTTCCGCCGTGATGCCGAGCGACGCGGCGATCGGCAGGAACTCCTCAGGCAGGAGGGTGCCCAGTTCGGGGTGGCGCCAGCGCAGCAGCGCCTCGACGCCCGCGGGCCGGCCGTCGCGCAGGGCGGACACCGGCTGGAAGACCAGGTCCAGCTCACCGCGGCCGGCGGCGCCGAGCAACTCCTTCTCCAGCTCCATCCGGCGGTGCAGCTGGATCTCGACATCCGGGTCGTACCACTCGACCCGGTCCCGGCCCAGCTGGCGGGCCCGCTGCCGGGCCAGGTCGGCGTGGCGCAGCACCTCGTCGGAGTCGGCGCCGCCGGACAGTTCGGCCAGGCCCACGCTGGTGTGCAGTTCGACGGTGGCGCCGGGCAGCGGGTACAGCTCGCCCAGGGTGGTCACGATCCGGGTGGCGAGCGCGTAGGCGGGTACCGCCGACTCGGTGGTCAGCACCGCGAACTCGTCGCCGCCGAGCCGTGCCGGGATGTCCTCGGCGCCGAGCAGGCCCCGGATCCGCCGGCCCACCTCGACCAGCACCGCGTCGCCGATCTCCCGGCCCCTGCTGTCGTTGATCTCCGCCAGCCCGTGCAGGTCGATCACGAGCAGGGTGCCGCGCTGCCCGGCCCGCCGGCGGGCGGCGAGCAGGTCACGCATCAGCGCCGGCCGGTTGGCCAGGCCGGTGAGCTGGTCGAGGTGGGAGAGGCGATGCAGCGTACGTTCCAGGTGCACCCGCTCACCGACATCGCGCACGTGGACCACGAGGGCTGCCACCTCGGGCACCGAGCGCTGGTCGGAGATCGTCGACTCGGTGTCGCGCCAGAGCCGGGCGCCGTCCCGCAGGCGGGCGCTGACCAGCACCGGAGGACCGCCCTCGTGCTCGCCGGCGAGCACCGACTCGATCACCGCCTGGGCCGAGGGCGCGTCGTCGGGGTGGATCAGGTCGCGAAACTCCCTGCCGATCACCGCGTCGTCGCGCAGCCCGAAGAGGCGGGCGGCGGCGGGTGACTGCCACTGGATGGTGAGCTGCTCGTCGAGCACCAGGGTCAGGTCGGTGGCGCCGGCGACCAGGGAGCGGAAGTGCGCCTCGGCGACCCGGAGACGGCCCGCGTACCGGCGGATGTCGCGGACCACGAGCAGTTCCCGCACGACGAGGACGCTCACCATCACGAGTCCGAAAATGATCGCGTTGGTGCTGAACTCCCGGACGGTGATCAGGTGCCAGAGCGCGGCGATCACGCCGACCGCCGCGGGCACCGCCAGCAGCGGGTAACTCGCCAGGTACTGGTCCGGGTGGCGTGGTTCCAGCGGGGGCGCCGGCAGGTCGCGGCGGGCGCCACCGACGGCGGAGGCGGCCAGACCGGCCACGATCAACAGACCAGTCAGGGGTACGGCGGGACCTGTCACGCCGAAGGCGAGCAGTTCGGTGACCGTACCCAAGGAGAGCATGACCAGGACGGACCCGGCGCCGCACCACAGGGCCGGAACCGGTCGCGGCCTGGCTCTCAGCACGATGACCGTGACGATGGCGACGCCACCCGCGGCGATGAGCATCGCCGGAACCGCTGTCGGCCCGGTGGCCGCACCCGGCACCAGGTAGGCGGCGAAGCCGAGGCTCACGCCCAGCCCGAGCCCGTCGAAGGCCCGCCGGAGCCGGATCGGCCAGTTGCGCGCCGCACCGGGCAGCAACGATGTGCCCACCACGAAACAACCGGCGGTCACCGCGAGCCCGATGGTCAGCCAGCCGATCATGCCGGCCGGGCTCCACCAGGGCAGCAGGCCGGTCACGGCGGTGGCCAGCGCACCGAGGCCGACGAAGCCGGCGCCGCGGCAGGCAGCGAAAACACCCTCGGTGTGGTGGATCGCCAGCGCGGCACGGATCAGGACGGCGCCCGACCACAGGCCGCAGACGCCGAGCGCCACGGCGAGAGCTGCGGCGCCGGGCAGCAGACCCGTGGCACCCGCGAGCAGGACCAGCGCCGACAGCACCGGGACAGCGATCAGCGCCGCCCGGCCGGAGTCGCGGGGCGGAGCCGGCACGGCGGGCGGCACAGCCACGATGTGTCCTCTGCGTTGTTCCCGGGCGACGGGTCCCCGGGCGGATCGGGGCGGAGCAGGATCGGGCGAGCAGGGTAGGTCATGAGCGGATGGGATCTGCACCCGGTCAACGAGTTTCCCCGGATCGGGTTACGGGACCGTTCGGGCACTCTCCCCAAGACGGATCGTGGGCCATTCAGCGACAACGGTCAACTCCTGGCCTCGCCCGCCGGGTCCGGCGCTGTCACCGCGCTCCGTGAGTGGGAGGATGCAGAGGTGAGCAAACGTCCCGTCCTTCGCGTACGCAAGTCCGGCGCCGTCCTGGTCGCGGCGCTGATCGCGCTGTTCGGCGCGGTCCCGCTGGCCGGCGCCACGTGGGCACTGGCCCCGCTCCTGCTGATCCCGCTCGCCGTCCTGGTCTGGGCCTGGCGTGCCGGCACCGACGTCTACGCCGACGAGCTCCGGGTGCGCGCCCTCTTCGGCGGCAGCCGGGTCCCGTGGAGCCGGATCACCGAACTGGCCCCCGACGAGCGCGGCCGGGTCTCCGCCCTGCTCGACAACGGCAACGTCATCCGGCTGACCGCGGTCGACCGTGACAACCTTCCGCTGGTCCTGGCGGCGAGCGGCCACCCGCTGAGCGCACCGGCCGGCACCGATCAATGAGCGCCCCGAAACTCTCAGGCAGCGCCGCTACCCTGGTCCGCAGAGCCTGAGGGGGTGGTTTGGTCGTGCGTTTCCGCCGGGGCCGCGCCGCGGTCGCGACGGTCGGTGCCGTGCTGGTGCTGACCGCGGGGTGCAGTTTCGGGCCACCCGGCCCGGACGAGGCCGGATCCCCGCCCAACCTGCCCCGCCCATCCGTCGCACCGACCTCCGGTGAGGACTCCGAGGAGCGCGAGCTGGCGGTCACCGTGCTGGCCAAGAGCCTCGAGGTGCCCTGGGGCATGAGTTTCCTGCCGGACGGCTCGGCTGTCGTCACCGAGCGGGACACCGCACGCATCCTGAAGGTCGGGCCCGATTCCGACGCCGACGGCCTGAAGGTCACCGAGTTGCAGCGCCTCGACGAGGTGCGCCCCTCCGGCGACGGCGGCCTGCTCGGCATCGCCGTCTCCCCGAAATACGCGACGGACAAGACGCTCTACCTCTTCTACTCCACCGAGCGCGACAACCGGATCGGCAAGCTGGTGGTCGGCGGCAAGCTGCAGCCGATCCTCACCGGCATCCCCCGCTCGGTGAACCAGAACGGCGGCGCGCTCGCCTTCGGCCCCGACGGCTTCCTCTACGCGGGCACCGGTGACGGCACGCCGGGCGGCACCCAGGCGGGCAACCCGAAAAACCTGGGCGGCAAGATCCTGCGGATCACCACCGCGGGCAAGCCCGCCTCCGGCAACCCGGTCAAGAACTCACCGGTCTGGTCGTCCGGCCACCGCAACGTGCAGGGTCTGGCTTGGGACAAGACCAAGCGGATGTACGCGACGGAGAGCGGCCAGCCCCGTTTCGGCGAGCTGAACGTGGTCACCAAGGGTGGCAATTTCGGCTGGCCCAAGGCCGACGGCGCGAGTACGAACGCGAAGCTCGCGAACCCGCTCGCCGCCTGGCCGGCCGAGAGCTCGTCGTGCGGCGGCGTCGCCACGCTGGAGAGCCTGGTCGCCACCGCCTGCCTTCTCGGCAAGCGGATCTACCTGCTGAACGTCACGGGCAACGGTACGGTGCTCGGCAACCCGCAGGAGCTGCTCACCGACGAGTTCGGGCGTCTCCGGGCGATCGTCGCCGCACCGGACGGCTCGTTCTGGGTCAGCACCTCCAACCACGAGGACGCCGGCGAGCCCCAACCCGAGGACGACCGCATCATCCGCCTGGTCTTCTCCGACGGCGGCGCCGGCCGGAGCTGACTGGGCATGACTGAACCCTTCCCATCGTGGCCGGCCGCGCCTCGCGCCGGCGGACGGCCCACAGGCGGATCGGCGAGGGGCACCGTTTCGATCAAGGCTCGGCCGGGCAGGTGAGCCGCCGATGAAGCCGCGCGATCTACCCCACCTGGCAGCCCCGGTTCTCCAGTTCGCGAGATGGGCGCTCCAGTTCGCGAGCCGGGTTCTCCAGTTCGGGCGCCGGGCTCTGCGGGTGGCGGGCCGGGTGGGGCGGCACCGCTGGACCCGCCGTGCCGGGGTCGCCGCCAAGGTGGGCCTGGTCAGCGTCGTCGGCGCGATGATCGGCGTGATGCTGTTCGCGCAGGCGGACATCAACGTGGGGCCGTTCGGGGCCGAGATGTCCGTGACGCCGTCGGTGGACGGCGGCACCGAGGTGAACATCCCGCCGCTCGGCTCGCTGCACCTGGACACCCATCGCGGGCCGCTGCACCTCAAGGTCGCGCTCGGCTCGCTGGATCAGAGCCGCACCGAGGCGCTCATCGACAACCCGTCGGCCATCAGCTCGGCGGGTGACCGGGCCGTCGACGAGGTGGTCGTCGGGGTGTCGCGACTCGGTCTGCGTACGCTAGGGGTTGCTGTCCTGAGCGCTTTGATCTTCGCCGCCCTGATCTTCCGGAGCGTCCGCCGGACGGCCGCGGCCGGAGTCACCGCGCTGGTGGTCACCGCCGGCAGCTTCGGCGTGGCGGCCGCCACGCTGCGGCCCGACGCGATCAGCGAGCCGAGGTATGAGGGTCTCCTGGTCAACGCGCCCGCCGTGGTCGGCGACGCCCGCCGGATCGCCGACAACTACGGCCGGTACGCGGAGCAGCTCCAGGCGATCCTCGGCAACGTCAGCCGGGTCTACTCGACGATCTCCGCACTGCCGGTGTACGAGCCGGCCGGCAACACGACCCGCCTTCTGCATGTCTCCGACCTGCACCTCAATCCCGCCTCGTTCGGCCTGATCCGGACCGTGGTGGAGACCTTCGAGATCGACGCGGTGATCGACACGGGCGACATCGTGGACTGGGGCAGCAGCGCCGAGGTCGGCTACGTAGCGTCGATCCCGTCGGTCCAGGTGCCGTACATCTACGTGCGCGGCAACCACGACTCGGTCGCCATCCAGGCCGCCGTCGACGCCCAGCGCAACGCGGTCGTCCTGGACGACGGCCTGACCACCGTCGACGGGCTGACCATCGCCGGGATCGGGGACCCGCAGTTCACCCCGGACAAGAGCGAGACCAACGCGGCCGGGGACGAGTCCGGTCCCGAGCTGCTCGCCGCGGCAGGCGTTCGGCTGGCCGGCACGATCCGCGAGTCGGGCAAGAAGGTCGACATCGCCCTGGTGCACGACCCGGGCATGGCCCAGCCGCTCTCCGGTGTGGTGCCGCTGGTGCTTTCGGGGCACCGGCATCAGCGCGAGGTGAGCCTGCTGCCCGCCCCGCAGGCCCTTTCGACTTCGGCCCTGCCCTCCCCCGCCTCATCCTCCCGCTCCGCCTCCTTGCGTCCCGCTGACGGGCAGCCGCTGATGACGACCCGGCTCATGATCGAGGGGTCGACGGGTGGTGCGGGGCTGCGCGGGCTGGAGGGTGAGGATCCGACGCCTCTGAGCCTGTCGGTTCTCTACTTCGACGAGAACAACGAGCTCAAGGCGTACGACGACATCCAGCTCGGCGGCACCGGACAGTCCAACGTGGAGATGCAGCGCAACGTGGTCGGTGTCGGTGACGAGGAGATTCCGGTGCCGACGCCGTCCGCCAGCCGGTGATCACCGCTCACGCGTGAAAAGGAGAACCGGTGCGGCCGGGAGATCCCTTCCTGGCCGCACCGGTTCCGTTCCCTCTCCAGGCCCCGTTCCCTCAAGGCCTGCCCCTCCCTCAGGGTTTGCGCCACCTCGAGGCTTGCGCCTCCTCGAGGCTTGCGCCTCCCTCAGGAGTAAGTGATGTCCAGCACCGTGATCGCCACGGTCGCGAACCGTCGTCTCCTGGTCTCTCGCATGGTTTCCTCTCCGCCTGCGGATGGGGAACAGCCAAGCGCTCGCTTCGGACCCGTGACCGACTCATCACCGAACAGATGTCCATCGATGTTGACGTTCACAAATGAGGCCGTCAAGGATGTCGGCGTTTGCATTTTGTTGCAGCGATTTGCTGCAACTTCGGGGCCTCGGAGGACTGTGTTAACGAAATACACCCATCCGTATGAGAACGCTCCCAGTCTACTTTCAGGCTGCTTCCAGTCGTCGCCGGAATGAAAGGGGTGAATCCGTGGGAGATGGGTGGCATCCCGGAGGTGTCTGAGGCTGGGTGCACGGCAGTCTTTTCAGACATCGACCGACGGTGGCATCTACGGAATGGGAGTGGCCGACGTGGACGGCAGAACGGGGAGAGCTCGATGGGGAGTACGACTGATGGCTTGCGCCGCGGTGGGGGTCACCGCTGCTGCGGCCTTGAGCGCGCCCGCGGCGGCCGCCCTGAATGGGACCGCCCTGAGTGAGCCCGCGGCGGATCCCGGTGGCCGGCTGGAGTTACCCGCGCCGACCGGGCCGTTTCGGGTGGGAGTCACCGATCTTCACCTGGTGGACCGGAGTCGGGCAGATCTCTGGGCGCCGGAGCGGCGGCGGGAGCTGATGGTGTCGCTCTGGTATCCGGCGGCGGGCCGGCACGGGAGACCCGACCAGTACGTCAGCGCGGAGGAGTCGCGGCTGATCCTCGAACGGCTCGGGGCTTCGGAGCTGCCGCCCGCCGTGCTCAGCAGTGTCCGCACCCACGCGCGTACCGGCCTTGACGCTCTTCCCCAGCACCGGGGGTGGCCACTCGTGGTGCTGTCGCCGGGCTTCAGCTTTCCGCGCAGTTCGCTGACCTCGCTGGCGGAGGACCTGGCGAGCCGGGGGTACGTGGTGGCGGGCGTGGACCACACGTACGAGGCGGCCGCGGTGACCTTCCCCGACGGCCGGGTCACCACCTGTGTCGTGTGTGATCTGGTGGACGCCGATCAGGTGGAGCCGGCACAGGTCACCGCTGGGCGGGTGAAGGACCTGTCCTTCGTCCTGGACGAGTTGACCGGGCCCCGGGCGAAGGACGACCCGGTGGGGGAAAGCCGGGCGAAGGAGAACCGGGTGAAGGGCATCCCGATCGACACCGGACGGGTGATCGTCGCGGGGCACTCCCTGGGTGGGGACGCCGCGGGGTGGACGGTGCTGAGCGACAGGCGCTTCGACGCGGGCATCAACATGGACGGCAGCTTCCACCCGGCGATCACCAGCGCTGTGGACCGCCCAGTTCTGCTGCTGGGCGCCGGTGACGAGCACGGCCGGCCGGGAACCGACGCGAGCTGGGACGAGACCTGGCAGCACCTGACCGGATGGCGCCGGTGGATCACGGTCACGGACACGACGCACAGCTCCTTCACCGACTACGCGGTCCTCGGCGATCAGGTCGGTCTGCCGGTGCAGCCGCTGCCGGGTGAGCGGGCTGTGGAGATCACCCGGGCGTACGTCGGGGCCTTCGCCGACCGTCATCTGCGGCACACACCGGAACGCCTGCTGAACGGCCCCTCGAACCGCTACCCCGAAGCCGTCCACTGGCACCCCTGACAGCCAGCCGGCCTAATCAGCTGGCCGTGAGCGGGGCCTCCCACCCCCAAAAGCACCCCTGACAGCCAGCTGGCTCGACCGGCTGGGCGTGAGCGGGGCCTCTCGCCCCAAGAAGCACCCCTGACAGCCAGCCGGGACTGAGAGCGGGAGCCCGGCTGGCCCTGGGAGATGTGTCGAGCGGCTTGAGGCAGCGCTGAGAGCCAGCTGGGGTGCGGGGAGACAGCGGGGCGGCGCGGGCGGCGAGGCGGCGGCCGCGGGCACGGGCGGCGCGGGCGGCCAGGCGGCGGGCGCGGGCGGCGGGCGGCGCGGGCGGCCAGGCGGCGGGCGCGGGCGGCGGGCGGCGCGGTGAGAGGGGGCAGCGGGGTGAGAGGGGGCAGCGGGGTGAGAGGGGCAGCGGGGTGGGGGTGAGCGGCCTGGCAGCTCAGCCCGGAAGGGGCGGCAAAGGGCCGGGAACGGCACCGCCCGGCTCCCGTAGGGAAGGGAGCCGGGCGAGGACCGTACGAAATAGCCTTTAAGAGACGCCGAGCCGCGAAAGGATCAGGTCGCGGACGGTCTTGGCGTCCGCCTGGCCGCGCGTGGTCTTCATGACCGCACCGACCAGGGCGCCCGCCGCCGCCACCTTGCCGTCACGGATCTTGGCCGCGATGTCGGGGTTGGCGGCGATGGCCTCGTCGACAGCGGCCGTGAGCGCACCGGTGTCGTTGACCACCTCGAGACCGCGTTTGATCATTACGTCGGCCGGGTCGCCCTCGCCCGCGACGACGCCCTCGAGGACGTTGCGGGCGAGTTTGTCGTTGAGCTTGCCGGCGTCGACGAGTTTCTGGAGGGCGGCGACCTGCGCCGGCGTCGCACCCACCGCGGCCAGGTCGACGTCCTGCTCGTTGGCGCGGCGGGCCAGCTCGCCCATCCACCACTTGCGGGCGCCTGCGGGGGACGCGCCGGCGGCGATGGTCTCCTCGATCAGCTCGACCGCGCCGGCGTTCGCCACCGACTGCATGTCGATCTCGGAGATGCCCCAGTCGAGGCGGAGGCGGGCCCGCTTCGAGCTGGGCTTCTCCGGCAGGGAGTCGCGCAACGTGGCCACCCAGGCCGGGTCCGGGGCGATCGGCACCAGGTCCGGCTCGGGGAAGTAGCGGTAGTCGGTCGCGGTCTCCTTGGAGCGGCCCGGGCGGGTGTCGCCGGTGGTCTCCTGGAAGTGCCGCGTCTCCTGGAAGATCTTGCCGCCCTCGTCGAGGATGCCGGCCTGGCGGATGATCTCGGAGCGAACGGCCCGTTCGACGGAGCGCAGCGAGTTGACGTTCTTCGTCTCGGTACGCGTGCCCCACTCCTCCCCCGGCAGGTTCAGCGAGGTGTTCACGTCGCAGCGCATCGAGCCCTGCTCCATGCGCACGTCGGAGACGCCCAGCGAGCGGACGATGTCGCGCAGCTCGGCGACGTACGCCTTGGCGATCTCGGGTGCGAGCGTGCCGAGCCCGGGGACCGGCTTGGTGACGATCTCGACGAGCGGGATGCCGGCCCGGTTGTAGTCGACGAGCGACTCGGTGGCGCCGTGGATCCGGCCGGTCGCACCACCGACGTGCAGCGTCTTGCCGGTGTCCTCCTCGAGGTGCACCCGCTCGATGCCGATCCGGTACTCCTTGCCGTCCACCGTCACGTCGACGTAGCCCTCGGTGCAGAGCGGCTCGTCGTACTGCGAGGTCTGGAAGTTCTTCGGCATGTCCGGGTAGAAGTAGTTCTTCCGGGCCATCCGGCACCACTCGGCGATGTCACAGTTCAGCGCGAGACCGATCCGGATCGTCGCCTCGATGCCCGCCCGGTTCGCGACCGGCAGCGCACCCGGCAGGGCCAGGCAGACCGGGCAGACCTGGGTGTTCGGCTCGGCACCGAAGTCGGTCTTGCAGCCGCAGAACATCTTGGTCCGGGTGCCCAGCTCGACGTGGGTCTCCAGGCCGATCACCGGCTCGTACTTGGTGAGGATCTCGTCGTATGTCATCTCACAGCTCCGGAGGAGGGAACGTGCCGACGGCGGACTCCAGCGCTGCCGCGACCCGGTACATCCGGTCGTCAGCCATCGTCGGGGCCATGATCTGGAAGCCGACCGGCAGGCCCTCGGAGAGACCGCACGGCACCGAGATGGCCGGTCCGCCGTACAGGTTCGTCGGGATGGTGAAGAGGTCGGCGAGGTACATCTGGTACGGGTCGCTCGTCCGGGAGCCGAACGGGAACGCCACGAACGGGGTGGTCGGCGAGACCAGCACGTCGACCTGCTCGAAGGCGGACTGGAAGTCCCGGGTGATGAGCGTGCGGACCTTCTGCGCCTGGCCGTAGTAGGCGTCGTAGTACCCGCTGGACAGCGCGTAGGTGCCGAGGATGATGCGGCGCTTGACCTCGGGACCGAAACCGGCCTCCCGGGTCAGCGACATGACCTCTTCGAGCGAGCGGTTGCCGTCGTCGCCCTCGCGGAGCCCGTAGCGGACGCCGTCGAAGCGGGCGAGGTTGGAGGAGCACTCACTCGGGGCGATCAGGTAGTAGGCCGGGAGGGCGTACTGGAAGTTCGGGCAGGAGATCTCGATGACCTCGGCGCCCAGCTTGACCAGCTTTTGGAGTGCTTCCTGGAACGCCGCGGTCACGCCGGGCTCGGAGCCGTCAGTGGCGAACTCCTTGACGAGGCCGAGCTTGACGCCGGTCAGATCACCGTTCTTGCCCAGCTGGGCGGCGGCGACCACGTCGGGCACTGCCTGCTGGATCGACGTCGAGTCGCGCGGGTCGTGACCGGCGATCACCGCGTGCAGCAGCGCCGTGTCCTCGACGGTGCGGCCGCACGGGCCGGGAGTGTCGAGCGAGGAGGAGAAGGCGATCAGGCCGTAACGCGAGGTACCGCCGTAGGTCGGCTTCGCGCCGACGGTGCCGGTGACCGCGCCCGGCTGACGGATCGAGCCACCGGTGTCGGTGCCGATCGCGAGCGGGGCCTCGTACGCCGCGATCGCGGCAGCCGAGCCACCACCCGAACCACCCGGGATCCGGCCCAGGTCCCACGGGTTGTTCGTCGGGCCGTAGGCGGAGTACTCGGTGGAGGAGCCCATCGCGAACTCGTCCATGTTGGTCTTGCCGAGGATCGGCATGCCGGCCTGCTTCAGCCGTTCGACGATCGTCGCGTCGTAGGGCGGCTTCCAGCCCTCGAGGATCTTCGAGGCGGCGGTGGTCGGGACGCCCTTGGTGGTCACCACGTCCTTGACCGCGATCGGCACACCGGCCAGCGGCCCGGTGATCTCACCGTCGTCGACCTTTTTGGCCGCGGCCAGCGCGCCCTCACGGTCCACGTGCAGGAAGGCGTGCACCCGCTCGTCCACGGCCGCGATCCGATCGAGGTGCGCGGTGGCGACCTCGACGGCGGAGACGGACCTCTCCTTGATCAACTTACTGAGTTCGGCGGCGGAGAGCCTGGTCAGGTCGCTCACGATCAGTCCTCCTCGTCCAGGATGCGCGGCACCCGGAACCGGCCCTCGTACGCGTCCGGAGCGCCGGAGAGCGCCTCGGACTGCGTCAGGCTCGGCGTGGGGACGTCGTCGCGGTACACGTTTGTCAGCGGCACCGAGTGCGAGGTCGGCGGGATGTCCTCCGCGGCCACCTCACCGACCCGCGCGACCGACTGGAGGATCACGTCGAGCTGACCCGCGAATCGATCAAGCTCTTCCTCGGTCACGGCGAGCCGCGACAGGCGCGCCAGATGCGCTACCTCTTCGCGGGAGATGGCGGCCATCCTGCCCCCTCGTTGTTCGACGGTTTGTCTGCTTGCCCAGAGTCTATTTTCCGGGGACGGAAAGGACGGTACCGGCCCAGCCACTCGGCCAGTTCAGCGGCGGGCATCGGCCGCGCGTGGAACCAGCCCTGCGCGGTGTGGCATCCGGCGGCTGCGAGCAGCCGCCACGTGGCTTCGTCCTCAACACCCTCGGCGACCGCGCGCAGGCCGAGTGCTTCGGCAAGACCGACCACCGACCGTACGATCGCCGCGTCGCCCCGATCCGATGCCATCCCGAGGACGAACGAGCGGTCGATCTTCACCTCGGAGAGCGGGAGCCGCCGCAGGTGCTGCAACGACGAGTACCCGGTGCCGAAGTCGTCGAGCGAGATCGCCACGCCCATCCGGTTCAGCCGCGTGGTGGTGTCCAGCACCCGATGCGGATCCGCCATCAGCGCGCTCTCGGTGATCTCCAGCTGGAGCAGGTCCGACGGAACGTTGTAGCGGTGCAGCAGAGCGGCGACCCGGTCGGCGATGTCACCGGCGTGCAGATCCCGGGCGCTGACGTTGACCGCCGCTCGCAACGGCCGGCCCTGCTCCCGCCACTTCGCCAGCTGGGCGATGACCTCCTCGAGAACCCGGGCGGTCAGCAACCTCATCACCGGCGTCGGCTCGGCGGCCCGCAACAGCTCCTCCGGGCCGACCGTGCCCCGCTCCGGGTGGCGCCACCGCAGCAGCGCCTCCACGCCGACCACCTCGCCGGTCGCGATGGCGATCTGCGGCTGGTAGTACAGGACGATCCCGTCGTCGGGCGAGTCCTGGCGCAGGGCGGTCCGCAGGTCGGCGAGCAGGGCCAGCCGCTCCGGCGAGTGGTGCGCGGCGTCCGGCCCGTGCACGGCGATCTGGTCACCGCGCTGTTTGGCCTCGTACATGGCGGCTTCGGCCTCACGCAACAGGGTGCTCCCGTCGCGCCGGCCGGCCTGCAGCGCGATCCCGATCGAGGCGCTCAGCTCGACCGGGGTGCCGTCGAGGGGGAACGGGCGGCTCAGCGCCTCGGCCAGGTGCTGCGCGATCCGGCGGGCGCAGGCCGGGCCGTCCACCCGGGTGGCGAGCACGGCGAACTCGTCGCCGCCGAGGCGTACGACCAGGTCGTGCCCGGGAACGGCAGCGGTGAGCCGGTCCGCCACCCGGATCAGCAGTCGGTCGCCGGCCCCGTGGCCGAGGGCGTCGTTCACCGTGCGGAACCGGTCCAGATCGAGCAGCAGCAACGCCCGCCGCCGGTCGCCGGCCCGCTCCGCCATCGCCGCCTGCAACGACCGCCGGTTCGCCAGCCCGGTCAGCGGGTCGAACCGGGCCGCCCGCTCGGACTCGCCGGCCCAGCGGACCATCCGGTGCACGGCGTGCAACGCCAGCAGGGCGAGCGGCAGGAGTGCGGGGCTGACCTGGGCGGCCACCAGCATGACCGGGCTGAGCAGGAGCAGGGAAGCGGTCGCCAGCAGGTCGGCGTGGCCCCGCCTGCGCCTCGGCCGCTTGGGGGCGTCGGCCGTCCAGCGGTGGACGAGGGCGGCGATCGCGTACCGGGCGGCGATCCAGGCGGCCGCCGCTGCGCAGGTGAGGGCGGCGTCCTGCCAGCCCGGGTTCGGGCCGATCCGGAGATCGGCGATCGCGGCCACCGCGGCGGCGGCGCCCAGGGCGACGGTGTGCTGCAGGGCCAGGTGCAGGGTGCGGCGCAAAGAATGGTGCATGCGTACGCCCGCGACTGTCACTGCCAGCAACTGCACCGCCAGTGCGGGTGGACTGCCCCAGGCCAGCAGGATCGCGAAGGTGAAGCAGATCGAGGGGAGGATGACGGCACTGGCCCGGCGCCCGGGGATCAGATAGGGGCGGGCGTCGACGACGAGCGCCAGGACCGCCATCGCCCAGAACCCGGTGGGTAGACCGGCGAAGGAGCCTGGGTCGGTGGCCCAGAGCGTCAGGCCTCCCGCCAGCGAACCGAGCGAGGTGACCAGAATGGTCCGGCGGTGGTTCCGCTGCCCCGGCCCGTTCCCGGCACCCGTCGAGCCCGCGGCGTCCTTCGAGCCCGAGCCGTTCCCGGCATTCGTCAGGCGCGAGCCTCTGCCGGCGCCGGCCGGACGCGGGTCCCGGCCCGCATCCATGCGGCGCGGGCCACTCCCGTCACCCGCCGGATCTGAGCCACGGCCCGCCGGATGCAAGCCATGACCCGCCGGGTCTGAGCCACGATCCCCCGGATACGAGCCATGAGCCGCCGGGTCTGAGCCACGACGCGCCGGGTGCGGGCCGTGGCTAGAGCCGGCCGGGTGCGGGCCGTGGCTAGAGCCGGCCGGGTGCGGGCCGTGGCTAGAGCCGGCCGGGTGCGGGCCGTGGCCCGGCGTGGCCGGGTGTGAGCCGTAGTCAGCCGGGCGCGGGTCCCGGCCTGAGTCGGCTCGGGTCGCCTTGAGGCGGGCACGAAAGCCGGCCATACGCGGGCGAGCGGCATCCATGCGACCTCCACGATGGCCTCGATCACCAATCGCCTACACCATAGATCCATATCCTCTTTTTTGTGCTTAAGCACCTATGCGTTACTAAACCGACATACGTCCTTAGACGTGAAAACCGTCCTAATTCCCTCTCCCGAGTGAACCCGTGGCAGCCAGCGGTCAGCCAGTTGAGTCGCTCCCCCACACCCAACGCCCACGCCACACATTCCCGCGTTCACCGGCCACTCAGGGGTATCGCCCACGCAACACCTAGGGCGTGACCTCAGCCACCTCGCGAGCCGCCTCCGGACCCTCACCCAGCAACACCCCGAACCCCGCCTCATCCAGCACCGGCACCTTCAACGCGAGCGCCTTCTCGTATTTACTGCCGGGGTTCTCACCCACCACCACGAACCCGGTCTTCTTCGACACCGAGCCGCTCACCTTGCCGCCGCGGGACGTGATCGCCTCGGCTGCCTGGTCGCGGGTGTGGCTCCCGAGCGTCCCGGTGACCACCACGGTCAGCCCCTCCAGCGGGCGCGGACCGGTGTCGACCCGCTCGTCGGCCATCCGCACGCCGGCCTCGCGCCACTTGCGCACGATCTCGCGGTGCCAGTCGACCGCGAACCACTCGCGCAGGCTGTCGGCGATCGTCGGGCCGACACCCTCCACAGCGGCCAGCGGGTCGACCGCCTTGGGCTTGCGTTTCTCCCCCTCGACCGGCTCGGGTGCTGCCGGCACGACCGTGACGATCTCCTCGATCGCCTCGATGGTGAGGAACTCGCGGGCCAGCGCCTGCGCCGCGGTCGGGCCGACGTGGCGGATCGAAAGGGCGACGAGGACCCGCCACAGCGGGCGGTCTTTCACACCGTCGAGGTTTTCCAGGAGCTTGACGGCGTTGGTGCCGAGGCTGCCGTCCTGGTTGACGAAGAACGGGGAACGGCGCAGATCGTCCTCGGTCAGCGCGAACAGGTCGCCCTCGTCGGTGATGACGCCCGAGTCGAGCAGTGCCTGTGCCGCTTTCCAGCCCAGCACCTCGATGTCGAGGGAGTTGCGGGAGGCCAGGTGGAACACCCGCTCGCGCAGCTGCGACGGGCAGGAGCGGGAGTTGGGGCACCGGATGTCGACGTCGCTCTCCTTGGCCGGCGCCAGCGGGGTGCCGCAGGCCGGGCACTCGGTCGGCATCACGAACGCCCGGGCGTCGTCGGGCCGCAGGTCGACCACCGGGCCGAGGACCTCGGGGATCACGTCGCCGGCCTTGCGCAGGACCACTGTGTCGCCGATCAGCACGCCCTTGCGGACGACCTCCTGAGCGTTGTGCAGGGTGGCCTGGGCGACCGTCGACCCGGCCACCTTGACCGGCTCGAGAACCGCGTAGGGCGTGACCCGGCCGGTGCGGCCCACGTTCACCGCGATGTCGAGGAGCTTGGTGTTGACCTCCTCGGGCGGATATTTGAAGGCGATCGCCCACCGCGGTGCCCGGCTGGTCGAGCCGAGCCGGCCCTGGATGGCGACCGAGTCCACCTTGATGACGACGCCATCGATCTCGTGCTCGACGTCGTGGCGATGCTCGGCGTAATAGGCGATGTAGTCGTGGACGCCGGCCATGTCGTCGACGAGCTTCCACCGCTCGCTGGTGGGCAGGCCCCAGGCTTTGAGCGCCGCATAGGCGTGCGACTGCGAGGACGGCGTGAACCCGTCGCGCGCGCCGATGCCGTGCACCACCATCCGCAGGCCGCGGGAGGCGGTGATCCGCGGGTCCTTCTGCCGCAGGCTGCCGGCGGCCGCGTTGCGCGGGTTGGCGAACGGGTCCTTGCCCTGCTCGACGAGGCTCGCGTTGAGGTCGGCGAAGGCCTCGGCCGGGAAGTAGATCTCGCCGCGGACCTCGAGCAGGTCGGGGACGTCGTCGCCGGTCAGCCGCTCCGGAATCGCCCGGATGGTCCGCACGTTGGGCGTCACGTCCTCACCGGTGTGCCCGTCGCCGCGGGTGGCACCGCGGACCAGGCGGCCCTTCTCGTAGGTGAGGTTGATGGCCAGCCCGTCGACCTTGAGCTCGCAGAGGAACTGCACCGGCCCGCCCGCGTCACGCACCGTCCGCTCGGCCCAGGCCGCCAGCTCGTCGTTGCTGAAGACGTTGTCCAGCGACATCATCCGCTCGGCGTGCTCGACCGCGGTGAACAGCGTCGAGAAGGTGCCGCCCACGTTCTGCGTCGGGGAGTCGGGGGTGCGCAGTGCCGGAAACTCGGTCTCCAGCGCCTCGAGCTCGCGCAGCAGCACGTCGAAGTCGTGGTCGGAGATGGTCGGCGAGTCGAGCACGTAATAGCGATACTGGTGACCGCGGATCTCGTCGGACAGCTCGGCGTGGCGCGCGCTGGCCTGTGGCGTCGGATCCGCTCCCGCGGCCGCCTCCTGCGCCGCGGTGGGGGCGGGAACCTCCAGCTCAGGAGTGGAATTCTCGGGCACCGGAACCTCCGTGTCAGGGATACCTAGCAAGCACGGTAGTCCCACCCCCTGACAATTTCGGGGTCACACCTCGGAGATCCGGCGGCCGGCTTCCGTGCACGCTTTGAGCAACGCGCGGGCGTACGCCGGCGGTGCGCCGGCCAACCCGCACGCCGGAGTGATCACCACTTGCTGAGGCAGCCGCGCGGCCGGAAAACCCAGCCGCTGCCACAGCGTCCGCACCCGCTCCGCGATCCGCTTAGCGTCAGGCCCGGATCCCGAAGGCCCAGACCTCGAAGGCCCAGACCCCGAAGGCCCGGAGTTCGAAGGCCCGGAGTTCGAGGACCCGGATCCCGAAGGCTCCGAAGGCAGCGAAGGAGCCGCACCCGCGAAGATCCCCAACCCCGCCTCGATCGCCTCCCCCAGCGGATCAAGGTCCTTGACCAGCGACAGATCAAGCGCCAACGCCACAGCCCCGGAATCCCGAACCACCTGCAACGGAACCCCGGGAGCACAGCAGTGCACCACGACCGGCGCCTCGACGACCTCCACGATCGTCCGCAACCGCGTAGCCGCGTCCGGCCCGTCCACACTCCGATAGGCCGAGAGCCCACTCTCGGTGGGCACGTGCCCGGCCAGTACCGCCGGCAGCGACGGCTCATCGAGCTGCAGCAGCACCGTGGCACCCGGCAGCCGCCTGCGCACGTCGGCGACGTGCCGCCGGAGCCCCTCGGCGAGCGAGTCCGTCAGGTCGCGCACCGCGCCCGGGTCCCGCAGCATCCGCCCGCCGATCGGCAGGTCGAGTCCGGCCGCGAGCGTCCACGGCCCGGTGGCCTGCACCTTCACCGTGCCGGTGAACCCCTCACCCTGCTCGGTGAGCTGGTCCAGGTCCCGTTCCAGCAGGTCAGCGGTCCGGCGAAGGTCCTTGCCGGGCCGCGAGGCGACCTGCCACCGACCGGCGTAGAGCTGCACCGGCAACTCCACCAGGAACCCCGCACTGCGGCCGATGATGTCCGCTCCGGGACCGCGTGCCGGCAGCTCGGCGAGATGCGGCAGATCCGGCAGCTCGCCGAAGATGATCCGCTGCGCCTCAGCGACGTCCGAACCGGGCAGTGAGCCGATCCCCGTCGCCGCACCCACCGGCCACGGGAAGTCAGGCATGAGCGGACGCCCGCGAACCGGCAGTGATCGTCGCCGAGCCGAGCACGATGTCGCCCCCGGGATCCGGCCGGTACGCCACGATCGCCTGCCCCGCGGCCACCCCCCGAGCCGGCGACCCCAGAGAGGCGACCAGCTCGTCCGAGTTCACCGACACCGAGGCCGGCACGACCTCACCGTGTGCGCGCAGCTGCACCTCGCAGGAGACCGCCGACGACTCGTCGTGCCAGATCGGACGGGACGCGGTGACCACGTCCACCTCCAGATCCTCCCGGGGCCCCACCGTCACCGTGTTGGAAACCGGAGTGATCGAGAGGACATACCGCGGCCGGCCGTCAGCAGCCGGAACCCGCAGGTCGAGCCCCTTGCGCTGCCCCACCGTGAACCCGTACGCCCCGTTGTGACTGCCGATCCGCTCACCGGTCCGCCCGTCGACGATGTCACCGGGTGCCGCACCGAGCCGCTTCTCCAGGAATCCCCTGGTGTCCCCGTCGGAGATGAAGCAGATGTCGTGCGAGTCGGGCTTGTCCGCCACGGCCAGCCCGCGCGCGGCCGCCTCGGCCCGGACCTGCTCCTTGGTCGAGTCGCCCAGCGGGAAGACGGACCGGTCCAGCTGGGCACGGGTCAGCACGGCCAGCACGTAGGACTGGTCCTTGGGCAGGTCGACGCTGCGGCGCAGCAGCCCGTCCGGCCCCAGCCGGGCGTGGTGACCGGTCACCACGGCATCGAATCCCAGCGCCACCGCCCGATCCAGCACCGCCGTGAACTTGATCTTCTCGTTGCAGCGCAGGCACGGGTTGGGTGTCCGGCCCGCCGCATACTCGCTCACGAAATCGTCCACGACACTGTCGTGGAACTCCTCCGCCATGTCCCACACGTAGAACGGGATGCCGATCACGTCGGCGGCACGGCGCGCGTCCCGGGAGTCCTCCAGGGTGCAGCAGCCACGCGCTCCGGTCCGGAACGTCTGAGGATTACGCGCCAGCGCCAGATGCACACCGGTGACGTCGTGACCGGCGTCACGGGCGCGCGCGGCGGCGACCGCGGAATCGACACCGCCCGACATGGCCGCAAGAACTCGCATACCGCAAGCCTATCTGGGCGTCTTCCAGGCCCCCGCCCGGCAGGCACGTTCCACCGCGCCCGGCAGCGCCGACAGCAACGCGTCGACGTCCTCGCGGGTGCTGTCGTGCCCGAGGGTGAACCGCAGCGACGACCGGGCACGGTCCTCGTCGGCGTCCATCGCGAGCAGCACGTGGCTCGGCTGGGCCACCCCCGCCGAGCAGGCCGAACCGGTCGAGCAGTACACACCCTGCGCGTCCAGCAGCATCAGCAGCGCGTCGCCCTCGCAACCCGGGAAGGAGAAGTGCGCGTTACCGGGGAGGCGATCCGACACGGCACCGTTGTAGATCGCGTCCGGCACGATTGCCCGTACCCGATCAACCAGGTCATCACGAAGAGTGGCGACGCGCGCCGCGTACTCCTCACGGTTCTTGATCGCGGCCTCGACCGCCGTCGCGAAAGCGACCACCCCCGGGGTGTCCAGGGTCCCGGACCGCACGTCGCGCTCCTGGCCCCCACCGTGCAGCAGGGGTGTGCAGGCCACATCACGGCCCAGCAGCAACGCACCCACCCCGACCGGCCCGCCCACCTTGTGCCCGGTCAGCGTCAGCGCCGCGGCACCACTCGCCGCGAAATCCACCGGAACCTGACCGACCGCCTGCACCGCGTCGGTGTGGAACGGAATGCCGGCGGCCGCGGCGATCCCGGCCAGCTCAGCGATCGGCTGCACCGTGCCGACCTCGTTGTTCGCCCACTGAACGCTGACCACCGCGATCTCGCCACCGCGCGCCTCGATCAACTCAGCGAGCGTCTCCGGCGCGACCAGGCCATTGCCGTCGACCTCCAGCGAGGTCACCGCGGCACCCTCCTGCCGCCCCAGCCAGTCCACCGCGTCCAGCACAGCGTGATGCTCCACCGCCGAAGCCACCACCCGAACACGCGCCGACTCCGCCGAACGCCGCGCCCAGAAGATCCCCTTGACTGCCAGATTGTCGCTCTCGGTCCCACCACTGGTGAAGATCACCTCAGACGGCCGCGCACCGACCGCCGCCGCGATCCGCTCCCGCGACTCCTCAACCAGGCGCCGAGCACCCCGGCCAGCCGCATGCAGCGACGACGGATTGCCGACCTCCCTCGCCGCAGCCACATAGGCATCAAGCGCAGCGGGAAGCATCGGCGTAGTCGCCGCATGATCGAGATAGGCCATCGTCCCCAAGCTTATGTCGTCCCCCCAGAAACGCTCCCCGCCCTCCCACCAAGATCACAACCCCATCCACCCCTCCACAGCCCAGCCGAACCGACCAGCTGGCGCCCAGCGGGGCCTCCAGGCCCGAAAGACCCCGCCCACGCCCAGCTCAACGGGCCGGCTGGCGCCCAGGGGGGCCTCCAGGGCCGAAAAGGCCCGCTCACGCCCAGCTGGACGGGCCGGCTGGCGCTGAGCGGGGCCTCTAGGCCCGAAAAGGCCCGCTCACGCCCAGCTGGACGGGCCGGCTGGCGCTTAGCGGGGTCTCCAGGGCCGAAAAGGCCCGCTCACGCCCAGCTGGGGCGGCCGGCTGGGCGTGAGTGGGGGGCGGGAGGGTGGGGAAAGGGGTGGGGACGCGGAACGGCCCGGCGAGGGGACGCCGGGCCGTTGCGTGAGGGGTGCGGTGGTTACTTGCGCTTGCGGATTTCGTCGGCAGCCTGCGGTACGACCTTGTTGAGGTCGCCCACCACGCCGAAATCGGCGAGCTCGAAGATCGGCGCCTCGGCGTCCTTGTTGACCGCGACGATCGTCTTCGAGGTCTGCATGCCGGCCCGGTGCTGGATCGCGCCGGAGATGCCGAGCGCCACGTAGAGCTGCGGCGACACCGTCTTGCCGGTCTGACCGACCTGGAACTGGTGCGGGTAGTAACCGGAGTCGACAGCCGCACGGGAGGCACCGACAGCACCACCGAGCAGGTCAGCAAGCTCCTCGACCAGCTTGAAGTTGTCGGCGCTGGCGACACCGCGGCCACCGGAGACGACGATCGACGCCTCGGTGAGCTCCGGGCGCGAGCCCTTCTGCTCGGCGACCCGCTCGACCACCTTGGTCAGCTTGTCGGTGTCGGACACCGCGACGGTCAGTTCCTCGACCGCGGGGCTGGCCGCGGCCGCGACCGGCGTCACCGAGTTCGGGCGGATGGTGACGATCGGCAGGCCGCGGGTCACCTTGGACTTGACGATCGTGGAGCCGGCGAAGACCACCTGGGTGGCGGTGCCGTCGGCTTCGACCGCGACCGCGTCGGTGAGCAGGCCGTTGTCCAGCTTGACCGCCAGGCGACCGGCGATCTCCTTGCCCTCCTGGGTGGAGCCGAGCAGCACGGCGGCCGGCTGCACCCGCTTCACCAGCTCGGCGACCACCGTGGCCTTCGGGGCCACCAGGTAACCCTCGACGTCCTCACCGGACGCGGCGTAGATCTTCTCGGCGCCGTACTCGGCGAGCTTGTCGCTCACCTGCGCCACGTCGCCGAACACGACCGCGGAGGGCGAGCCCAGCCCGCGGGCGATGGTCAGCATCTCGAGCGTGACCTTCTTGACGCCGGCAGCCTGTGAGGCCTCGACGACGACCAGTACTTCAGCCATGACGATGATCCCTCTCAGACGAACTTCTCGGTGGCGAGGTACGCGACGAGCTGCTCGCCGCCGTTGCCCTCGTCGGTGACCTTGGTGCCGCCGGACCGGGCCGGCCGCTTCGAGAACTCGAGCACGATGCTGGTGGCACCGGCGAAGCCGACCTCGTCCGCGGCGACGCCGAGGTCACCGAGGGTGAGGCTCTGCACCGGCTTCTTCTTGGCGGCCATGATGCCCTTGAAGGAGGGGTAACGCGGCTCGTTGATGGTGTCCCAGACGCTGACGATCGCCGGGGTGGCGGCCGTGACGACCTCGTAGCCCTCGTCGGTCTGCCGCTCGATGGTCAGCTGGGAACCGTCGACGGTCAGCTTGCGGGCGCCGGTGAGGGCGGCCACGCCGAGACGCTCGGCCAGCATGTGCGGCACAACCTGAACGCGGCCGTCGGTGGACTCGGCGCCGCAGATGATCAGGTCCGCGTTCAGGGTGCCGAGCGCGGCGGCCAGCACCTTGGAGGTGGCGACGGCGCACGAGCCGTGCAGCGCGTCGTCCTGGACGTGCACCGCCTTGTCGGGGCCCATCGAGAGCGCCTTGCGGATCGAGTCGGTCGCGCCACCGGGGCCCACCGTCAGCACGGTCACCTCGCCACCGTGCGCTTCCTTGATCTTCAGCGCTTCCTCGATGGCGTATTCGTCCATCTCGTTGATGACGTTGCTCGACGACGCCCGATCCACCGAGAAATCAGCGGACAGGGTGCGCTCGGCACCGGAGTCGGGCACCTGCTTCACCAGTACGACGATGTTCATCGCGCTCCTACGACCCTCCTGTTTTGAACGCACCGTTGCGGCCGGCCCTGTGTGCCGGCCCGGGGCGTGCTTGGGGCGGCAGACATGTCAGCCAGGTTACCCGCCAGTAGCTTTATCGTTGCCGGCCACCCAGAGTGACACACCTCACCCACGGGACGATCGTGATCGCTACAGTGGCGATGAGGAGGTGTCAGACATGTCCGGCCAAAATTCTTCGCTGGTGGACGGAGTCCGTTCGCCCGCGTCCCATATTCCCCCACACCCGGGAGTCGTCGAGCCGCAGTCCCATGGTCGCGCCGGCCCGGACTCGCCGTGGTGTCTCTGCGGGCGCCCGCGGGAAGCCTGCGTCAGTGACGAAGTCCGCATCCTCTGGTGCCCCCCTTCTTGACCCGATAGGTCAATAATCGACGGGTGCTCGGTGGCCTGGCTCAATGGTTCGACCCGGATCGGGGAACAGAGCGGGGAACCACTCCCGACTACCGCTTCTCGCTGGCCAACGAGCGGACGTTCCTCGCCTGGATCCGCACCGGCCTGGCGCTGATCGCCGGCGGCCTGGCCTGCGCGCAGTTCCTGCCGCCGCTGCCGGTCGCCCACCTCCGCGAGATCATCTCGATCCTGCTGCTGGTGCTCGGCGGCGTGGTGGCGCTGCGCGCGGTCGACCACTGGGCCCGCACCGAGCGCGCCATGCGCCTCGGCACCGCCCTGCCCCGGTCCCGCTTCCCGGCCGTGCTCGCCATCGTGGTCGCGATCGGCGCCGCCGCCCTGGTGATCGCGGTGCTCGTCCAGGTCTTCTGATGCCACCGGAACAGCCACCGGAACGTAAGCGAATGCCGCCGGAACAGCCACCGGAACGTAAGCGACTGCCGCCGGAACAGCAGCGAGATCCGGGAGCCTCCGCCGAGCGCACCCGGCTCGCCTGGCGGCGTACCGGCCTGTCCGCCGCAGTGGTCGCCCTGCTCACCATGCGCCCCGCCTTCGCACCCGGCGCCGGACCGGCGGAGTGGCTGAGCGCCGCCGCCGCGATGGCGGGCTGGGCGGCCATGGTGGCCCTCGCCCTCCATCGGGCCCGTGGCCTGCGTAACCGTTTTCCGGTGCCCGTTCCGTCCTCGATCCGAGCCTATGCCCTGATCACGGCGGCCCTCGCGGTCCTCGGCGGATGGGTTGTCATGCTCTGATCGTCGCCGTCCTGGCATAAGCGGGGCATCATTGCGGGCATGGTCCGGTTGCTCATCTTCTTGGCCGCGGCGGCACTCGTCCTGCTCATCCTGGCGCTCATCAGCGGCCTGGCGGCGGAACGAGTCCGTAACATGCCGCGGACGGTCTGGATCCTCGTGATCCTTTTCATTCCGATCGCCGGTCCGGTCGCCTACTTCGCGTGGGGCCGTCCGGTCAACCGGACGGTTCGCCGTCCCCCGCGACGCCCCAGCTCACCGGACGACGATCCGGACTTCCTGCGGTCGATGGACAGCGAGCAGTCCCGCCGTGACCGCGAGCAGCTCGACAAGTGGGAGCGCGAGCTGCACAAGGACGACGAGCAGCAGTCCTGAGTCGTCAGGCGAGGTTCGAGCTGCGGGGATATGCGTCGGACGGGTCGGTGAGCACGTTCACCACGTAGGGCACGCCCGCGTCGAAGGCCCGGCGCAGGGCGGACCCGATCGCGCCCGCTTTCTCCACCGTCTCACCGGCCCCGCCGAGCGCACGCACCACCTCGTCGTAACGGAGCCCAGGCTGGAGATCGGCCGCGACGTCGTATCCGTACATGGCGCGCATCGGGTGCTTCTCCAGGCCCCAGATGCCGTTGTTGCCGATGACGATCACCGCGGGCAGGTTCTGCCGGACCAGCGACTCGGCGTCCATCAGCGAGAAGCCGGCCGCACCGTCACCCATCAGCACACAGATCTGCCGCCCGGGATAGGTGACCCGGGCACCCATCGCATATCCGAGCCCGGTGCCGAGACAGCCGTACGGGCCCGGGTCGAGCCACGTCCCCGGCTGGGCGGGCTCGAGGAAGCGCCCCGCGTACGAGACGAAATCGCCACCGTCCCCGATCGTCACCGCATCCGCGGCGAGCACCTTGCGCAGCTCGCCGTAGATCCGGGCCGGCTTGATCGGGTCGGTGTCGGCCGCCATCGCCTCCTCGTCCCGGACCTTCCCGGCGGCCTCGGCGGTACGCAGACCAGCCACCCATTCCTCGTGATCCGCCCGGTCACCGGAGTACTCGGCCAGCGCCGCCAGGATCCGCCGCAGATCTCCCGCCGGCGACACAGCCGGGGTCACATGCCCGGCCCGCTGCCCGGGCGCGTCCACGATGTGCACCACCCTCGCCGCACCGAACTCCCCGAACCCGAGCCGGAAGTCGAGCGGAGTGCCGACGACCGCGACCACGTCCGCCTCGCCGAGCGCGACCCGCCGGGCCCGCGCGAAGCCCAGCGGGTGTCCCGGCGGCAGCGCGCCCCGGCCCATCCCGTTGGCGAAGACCGGCACGCGCAGGGCCTCCGCCGCGGCCCGCAACTCGGCGACCGCGTCCCCACTCCACACGTCCGAGCCCGCCACGATCACCGGGCGCTCGGCTCGGGCCAGCAGCTCGGCGGCGCGGCGCACCTCGCCGGGGTCGGCTTCGAGGACCGGAACAGCGGGTTCCCCGGGCCGGGCCGCTTCGCCGGTGGAGTAGAGCACTTCCAGCGGCAGGTCGAGGAAGGCCGGGCCCCGGTGCGGGGTGAGCGCGGCGGTCAGCGCGGCGCTGATCTCGCCCGGGATGGATGCGGTGGCGGTGACCGTTCCCGCGTACCTGGTGATCGGGGCGACGAGCGGCACGTGGTCGAGTTCTTGAAGGCTGCCCGAGCCCCAGCGGAACGCGGGCGCCCGGCCGCCGAGCACCAGCACCGGCGAGGCGTTGAAGTGTGCGCTGGTCAGGCCGGAGATGCCGTTCGTCACACCGGGTCCGGCGGTGAGCACGGCCAGGCCCGGCCGGCGCCGCAGTTTGGCCACTGCCTCGGCGGCGAAGACCGCCGACTGCTCGTGGCGAACGTCGTAGACCGGGAAACCGGACTCGTGGGCGGCGGTGTAGAGCGGGAAGACGTGCCCGCCGGAGAGCGTGAACATCTCGGTCACCCCGAACGCCCGCAACGCTGCCAGTGCGAGCTCTCCGCCGTGCCCCTCGATCGTTCCGCCCATCGGACCCCTATCCGGCGCTCAGGCCCAGCAACTCCGCGAGGTCCTGGAAGACGTCTATCGCGTCCTGCTCGATCGGGGCGCCGTTCGCGTACCCGTAGGCGAGCACCAGCGCGACGAGCGGGACCAGCACCATCGTGATGAGGCTGAGCAGGATCTGCAGCGCCCGGAGGAAGCGGCCGCGACGGCGTTTCGGCCTCTTCGCGGGCTTCTGCGGCTGGTGGGCCTGCTGCGGCGCCGACCGGGGTGCGGCCGCGCGTCCCGGCGGAATGGGCCGGGCCGAGCCCACCGCGGGCGAGACCGGATGCGGCTGCGCCGACACCGGGGCGATCGGCCGGGCATGTGCCACCACCGGCGTCGTCGGCCGGTTCGCGCGCTGCGGTGGTCCGGCTTTTCTCTGCCGTACGGGTGACCAGCCCTCGCTCGGGGGCGGTGGGGCCGCGGCGGTCGCGTCCGGGTCGGTGCGCCAGGTCGACGGGTCGGCGTGCGGCCACGGATCGACCGGCGGGCGCAGGTGTGGAGGCCGGTCGTCGTCCGGCGGTTCCGGCGGGCCGGGCGGAACCTCGGTGGCCACTGGTCGTTTCGGCAGCGGCGCAGCGGCACTCTCCGCCGAGCGGACGTTGACTCCCGCGGCTTCCCGGGCGGTGTCGTCGGCAGGCGGCTTCTCACCATCGCCCAGCCGCTCGGTCGCCAGCGGCCCGCCCGAGACCTCTGCCGCACCGCCGTCGGACCGCTCGTCCCCGGCCCACTCCGCCCCGGCCCGCTCCGCCCCGGCCTGGTCGGCCGGGAGCAGGCGGTCGGCAACCACCGTCTCCAGATCGGGCCGGGCGATCTTCTCGGTCTCCACCGTGGGGCCCTGGTCCACGTTCGGAACGGCCCGGGTATCGGCCGCCGGGCGCACCATCGTGGCCGGCGCCGCACCGTTGACGGAGATCAGGCCGGTCGCACTCGGCAGGTATTTCGAGGGCAGCCGCATCTCCTCGGTCGGGCCGGGCGCGGCGGGCTCGGTGGACAGCAGGGCCGCTCCGGCCAGAATGCTGCCCTCGGCGACCACCAGCTCGGGCTGCTCGATCACCACCGGCGGATCGCCCAGCTCCCGGTGCAGCAGCGTGGCCACCAGCGGGATCCGGCTCGCGCCACCGACCAGGAAGACACCGGCCAGCCGCCCCTCCGGCAGGTCGGCCCAGCGCAGCAGGTTCTTGGTGACCTGCACGGTCTGGTCCAGCACCGGGCGGGCCACCGTCTCCAGTTCCTCGCGGGTCAGGTGCGCCTCGACGTCGAGCAGCGGCACCATGAAGTCCGCCGACTGGGCCCGGGAGAGGCGTTCCTTGGCGATCCGCACGTCGTCCCAGAGCTGGCGGCGGGCCCGGCGCTCCTCGACGGTGGCCGGCTCCATCAGCCGGGACCACTCGTCGGTGCGCAGGTGCTCCACGATCGCCGCGTCCACGTCGAGGCCGCCGAGGTCGTCACGGCCGTCGACGGCCAGCACCTCGAATCCGGTGCTGGTCCGGGCCACCACGCTGGCGTCGAAGGTGCCGGCGCCGAAGTCGTGCACCATCACGACCGAGCCGATCGGTACGTCGCGGCCGAGCACCTCGGCGAAGTAGGTCGCCGCGGCGACCGGCTCGGCGACCAGGCGGGCACCCTCCAGGCCGGCGCGTGCGGCGGCCTCGGCGAGAAGGGTACGGCGGGTCGCGCCCCACGACGCCGGACAGGTCAGCGTGGTCTGCGGCCGGTACGGCCCGACCGCGCGATGCCACTCCTCGGTCACCCGGGCCAGCACCGCCGCGATCAGCTCGACGATCTCGAACTCCCGCTCGCCGAGCAGCACGAGCTCGTCGTCGACGCGGCGCTTGGGGTTCGGCTCGAAGCGGGCCGGGTCGAGCCGGGCGCTGTGCACCGCGTCCCGCCCGACGAGCACGTTCCCCTCGGCGTCGGCGTAGACGGCGGACGGCAGCAACGGAGAACCGTCGACCAGGATCGGCCGGGCGCGGCCGTCCGGCCATCGCGCCACGGCGACGGTGTTCGAGGTGCCGAAGTCGATGCCGAGGGCGTACCGCTTCGGACCACCCTGGTCGATGGACATGACCGCAGTCTAGGCAATGACCGGCCGCGACCGGTTGATCCACTACCTACCGGTGAACTTGGGCTTGCGCTTCTCGACGAAAGCGGTGGTTCCTTCCACCCGGTCGTCCGTGGCGAAAAGGGCCGCGAAGAGGTGCGATTCGAGCGCGAGGCCGTTGGCGAGGTCGACGCTCAGACCGCCGTCGATGGCCTGCTTGGCTGCTCGCAGGGCCAGCGCCGGCCCGGTCGTGTACGCCCGGACCAGCTCGACGGCCGTCGCATACACCTCCGCGGCCGGGGCGACCCGGTCGGCGAGACCGATCCGCAGAGCCTCCTCGCTGTCCACCATCCGACCCGAGAAGATCAGGTCCTTGGCGCGCGCCGGGCCGACCAGGCGGGCCAGCCGCTGGGTACCGCCGGCGCCCGGGATGATGCCCAGCTTGATCTCCGGCTGGCCGAGTTTGGCGTCCTCGGCCACCACCCGCCAGTCGCAGGCCAGCGCCAGCTCGCAGCCGCCGCCCAGCGCATAGCCGGTGATCGCCGCCACGACCGGCTTCGGAATCTTGGCCACCGCGTCGAAGGCGCTGGAGAGCGCCGCGGACCGGGAGACCATCTCCTGGTACGACACCGTGGTGAACTCGGTGATGTCGGCACCCGCGGCGAACACCTTCTCGCCGCCGTACACCACGACCGCGCGCACCTGCTCGTCGCCGGACGCCGCCTGCGCCGCCGCTCGCAGCTCCTCTTGGACCTGGGTGTTCAGCGCGTTCATCGGCGGTCGCTCGAGCCGGATCGTGCCGATACCGTCCGCGACCTCGAGCCGCACGAACTCGCTCACCCTGTACCTCCTCGCATCGAGCCGTTTCGCCGTCAGCCTACGACGGGTAAGGGATACATTGGGACGCCTGGGGAGGGAAGATGACCACCTATTACCGGGATCCGGAAGTGCTCATCACGTCGTCCGGCGTGCGGATGAACGGGCGCGATTTCCGGCTGCCCGAGCTTCTCCAGGTCTGGTACACGCGCGGTTCCCGCTCGTGGGGCGTGATCGCCTGGCGCGGCGCGCTCGGCCTGACCATCCTCCTGCCGGTGCTCGTCGGTGGCCTCGCCATCACGGTCGCCCTGCTGATGCAGGCCGCGGTGATGACGGTGGTGGCCGTGCTGATCGGCGGCATCCTGGTCGGGCTCGCCGTCGTGCCGGTCGCCGACCTGCTGCTCGAGCGGATGGACCTGTCGTATGACAGGGGAAGCCGCAGCCTGGAGATCTGGGGCCGGGTGCATGGCGGTGAGGTGCTGCTCCTGCGGACCGACAACGCCCAGCGCTTCGGCCGCATCTACCGGGCCCTGCAGCGCGCCCTCGAACCCGCCGTCCGCCGTTGACAAGCCGCGACCGGACGAGCGGGAAACGGACAAGCCGCAAACGGATCGGGAAACGGACGATCGGGGAACGGACGAGCGGCGATCGGGAGGCGCTCGGCCTGGCCGCCCTGCTGGCCACGACGGGGGTGCTGCACTTCGCCGCGCCGAAGCCGTTCGACAGCATCGTGCCGCGGTCACTACCCGGAAGTCCGCGCACATGGACGTACCTCAGCGGTGTGGCCGAATTGGCGGTGGCCGCCGCCGTCGCACATCCCCGCACCCGGCGGACCGGCGGTCTCGCCGCCGCGGCACTCTTCGCCGCGGTGTTCCCGGCCAACGTCAAGATGGCCGCCGACTGGCGCCGTGCCTCCCCGGCACGCCGGGCCATCGCCTACGGACGCCTGCCGATGCAGGTCCCGCTCATCGTCTGGGCGTGGCGCGTGGCGCGCTGATTCCCGGATCGCCGCGCTGGAGGCGAGGGCCCTGTCGTCTCAGGACCGGTTGTAGAGAGCTTCGATCTCGGACCGGTCGGGCAGCGCCCCGCTGGCGCCCACCTTCTGCACGCACACGGCGCCGGCGGCATTGGCCCAGCGCACCGCCTCGACCAGGTCCCGGCCCTCGCCCCAGGCGACAGCGAGCGCACCGGTGAACGCGTCACCGGCGGCCGTGGTGTCGGCCACCTCCACCCGGTAGGCGGGGACGTGCTCGTCACGGCCGTCCCGGTCGGCGTAGCGCGAGCCGGCGCCGCTGAGCGTGAGCACCACCCGGGGCACCAGGGCCAGCAGGGCGGCGATGTCCGGCTCGGCGGCACCGGTGATGGCCCGGGCCTCGATCTCGTTGACCACGAGCAGGTCGACCTCGTCGAGCATCGCGGCCGGCAGGTCCCGGGCGGGTGCGGCGTTCAGGATCGTGCGGGTGCCCGCGGCACGGCCGGTACGCAGGGCGGTGTGCACCGTGCTCATCGGGATCTCCTGCTGGCAGAGCAGGACGTCGGCGTCGGCGATCGCGGCCCGCTCGGCGTCGGTGAGCTCGGTGAACGTACGGTTCGCGCCGGGGCTGACCAGGATCGAGTTCTCGCCGTCCCGGTCGACCATGATCACAGCCACGCCGGAGGTGCCGTAGCTCGTACGCACGCGGCTCGTGTCCACACCCGCGGCCGTCAGCCGCGAGCCCAGGGTGACCCCGAAGGCGTCGGAGCCGATCGCACCGAGGAACGTGGTCGTACCGCCGGCCCGGGCGGCCGCGATGGCCTGGTTCGACCCCTTGCCGCCGGGCGCCATCACGAAGTCGTCGCCGAGCACCGTCTCGCCGGGCCGCGGCAGGCGCTCGGCCAGCCCGACCAGGTCCATGTTCGCGCTGCCCGCGACGACGACCCGGGTCGGCATCTAGCCGGCCCGTGCGGTGTAGCGGTCGCCGAACCGGTCCACGACCAGCGGCAGGCCGAACGTCTTCGTCAGGTTCTCCGCGGTCATCACCTCGCCGAGCAGCCCGGCCGCGACCGTGACACCCTCGCGCAGCAGCAGGCCGTGGGTGAAGCCCGGCGGGATCTCCTCGACGTGGTGCGTCACCAGCACCATCGCCGGCGCGTCCGGGTCGAGGGCCAGCTCGGTCAGGTGCCCGATCAGCGTCTCCCGGCCGCCCAGGTCGAGGCCCGCGGTCGGCTCGTCGAGCAGCATCAGCTCGGGATCGGTCATCAGGGCCCGCGCGATCTGGGTGCGCTTGCGCTCGCCCTCGGAGAGGGTGCCGAACTCGCGCTCCGCGAAACCGGTCATGCCCAGCTGGTCCAGCAGCTGGCGGGCGCGCACCTCGTCCTGCGGGTCGTAGCTCTCCCGCCAGCGGCCCACCACCGACCACGCGGCGGTGACCACGACGTCGATCACCCGTTCGGTGGGCGGGACCTGATCGGCGAAACGGCCGGTGGTGATGCCCACCCGGGTCCGCAGCTCGTTGACGTCGGTACGCCCGAGCCGCTCGCCCAGCACGTACGCCACACCACGGGTGGGGTGCAGGCGGGCGGACGCGAGGTTCAGCAGGGTCGTCTTGCCGGCACCGTTCGGGCCAAGCACCACCCACCGCTCGTCCAGCTCGACCTGCCAGGACAGGTCACGGACCAGGTGATTTCCGCCGCGGACCACGCTCACACGGTCGAAGGCGATGACGGTGTCCCCGTCGGGCGGAATGGGTACGGCAACCTCAGGCACGCGTCCATCCAATCATGTGCCGTCTCCGCTCCGAGACGGCGTGCCAGTGCCACACCCCAGGGTGACCAAGTCCGCCCGCCGGTCGTCACCGCCGGCGCCCGACGCCGGTCCGCCGGTTGTCGCCGGCGGCGTGTGACGTCAGTCCGCCGGTTGTCGCCGGCGGCGTGTGACGTCAGTCCGCCGGTTGTCGCCGGCGGCGTGTGCCATCAGTCCGCCGGTTGTCGCCGGCGGCGTGTGCCATCAGTCCGTCGTCGAGCCGAAGACCTCGTCGCGGACGGCGTCCAGGGCGGTGCGGAGGGCGCCGTGCAGCACCGGCTCGGAGGCCACTCCGGTGACCACGACCTTGGGCGAGACCAGCGTGATCGCCGAGACCTCGCGCTCCACCCGCTCGGCGAGCGCGGGGCCGCCGGCCCGGCCGACCTCACCGGCGAGCACCACGAGCGGCGGGTCGAGCACCACGCAGGTGGCGGCGACACCGAGCGCCAGGCGGCGGGCCAACTCGTCGAGCACCGGCTCACCGGGCGGCCCGGCGGCCACCGCGGCACGGACCACGTCGGCCGCCTCGGCACCGCGGAAGCCGAACTGCTTGCCGATCGCCTTGACCGCGTCCGCGCCGGCGATCGCCTGGAACGCGCCCTTCACGCCGCGGCGCGAAGCGTTGTGCGGCACCTCGGCGCCCGCCACCGGCAGGTAGCCGATCTCACCGGCGGCACCGGTGGCGCCCTGGTGCAGGCGGCCGGCGATCACGGTGGCCAGACCGACACCACGGCCGATCCAGATCAGGGCGAAGTCGTTCACGCCGGTCGCCGCGCCGGTGCTGGACTCGGCGACGGCCGCCATGTTCACGTCGTTGCCGAAGACGACAGGCGTGCTCAGGTCGCGGCGCAGCTCGGCCAGCAGGCCCCGGTGCCAGCGCGGCAGGTCGTGGGCGAACGAGATCTCGCCGGACTCCGGGTCCACCAGGCCGGGCGTGCCGAGGACGACCCGGCGTACCGAGGACATGTCGGTGCCGGCCTCGCCCGCCGCCTGGACCACGGCGTTGTGCACCACGCCGACCGGGTCGTCGGTGTCCTTGGTGCTCTGCTCCACCCGGCTGGTGATGTTGCCGGTGATGTCGGCGCACGCGGCGACCACGCAGTCCGGTCCGACATCGACGCCGATCACGTGGGCGCTGCCCGGGGTGACCGCGTAGAGCTGGGCGTTGGGGCCGCGCCCGCCGGCCTGCTCACCCACCCGCCGCACCAGGCCGCGCTCCTCCAGCCGCTCGACGAGCTGGGAAGCGGTGACCTTGCTCAGCCCGGTCATCTCCCCGAGCTGCGCCCGGGTGAGTGGACCGCGCGTGAGCAGCAGGTCCAGCGCTGCACGATCGTTGAGTGCGCGCAGCAGCCGGGGCGTGCCCGGTAGGCGGGTGGCGGCCATAAGCGTTCGTCCCCTAATACTAAAGTTTCTTTCCTGTTACAGTGTCGGCGCACGACATGCGACCGCAGCGTAACGGTCGGCAACGCCGCCGAACCGCAGGGTGGCTCATCGACCCCGAGCGATCATGGCAGCTCGGGGGCCACCTCGACCAGATTTGCGTCATCGGAAGGACAAGATGTCGACCGACCCCGGCCTTCGCCGACTCGCCCTGCACACCCTGCTTGCCGCGTTTCCAGGACATACCGCCCCTGGCTGGGCCCTGGAACTGCTGGCCGACGGACTCGCCGGGCACACCCTGTTCGGCACCAACGTCGCCGACCCGGTGCAGCTGGCCGCGCTGACCGCGGACCTGCGTACGGCACGGCCGGACGCGCTGCTCGCCATCGACGAGGAGGGCGGGGACGTCACCCGGCTCGGGCATCGGACGGGTAGCCCGTACCCCGGCAATGCCGCGCTCGGCGCGGTCGACGACCCCGAGCTCACCCGCCTGGTCTACGCCGCCATCGGCACCGACCTGGCCGCCGCCGGCATCAACCTGAACCTGGCACCCACCGTCGACGTCAACACCGCCGACGACAACCCGATCATCGGGACCCGCTCGTTCGGCTCCGACCCGGCCCTAGTCGCCCGCCACGCCGGCGCCGCGATCACCGGCCTGGAGTCGACGGGCGTGGCCGCGTGCGCCAAGCACTTCCCCGGCCACGGCGCCACCGTCAGCGACTCGCACCTCGAACTGCCCACCGTCGACGTCCCGCTGCCCGTCCTCCGCGACCGCGACCTCCCACCCTTCGCGGCCGCCGTCGCCGCCGGCGCGCAGGCCGTGATGAGCGCGCACATCCGCGTGCCCTCGCTCACCGGCGACAGCCCCGCCACGTTCAGCCGGGCCGCGCTGACCGGCCTGCTCCGCGGCGAGTACGGCTTCCGCGGCGTGATCGTCACCGACGCCCTCGAGATGCACGGAGCGGCCGGCGCCGCGGGCAGCATCCCGCTGGCCGCCGTGGCAGCCCTGACCGCCGGCGCCGACCTGCTCTGCATCGGCGCCGACGTCGACCGTCCCCTCGTCGAGGCCGTGGCGGCGGAGATCGCGGCGGCGGCCACCGACGGGCGCCTCCCGCTGGACCGCCTTGAGAACGCGGCCGCCCGTACCGCTGCCCTGGCCGCCTGGAGCTCGACCCCCCGCACAGCCGGCAGCCGCGACGCGGACCTCGGCGTCGCCGCGGCCCGCCGCGCCGTCCTGGTCGAAGGTTCCCCCGCCGAGCTCGCATCGCCGCTGGTGGTCCAGTTCGTCGCCGGGCACTCGATCGCGGAGGGCCGGGTGCCGTGGGGCCTGCGCCCGCACCTCAACGGAACCGAGATCCTCGAGGTGGAAGCCGGAGAAGCCTCCCCGGAGAGCCTCGCGTCCCGAGCCGGCTCCCGCCCCGTGGTGATCGTCGGCCGCCGCCTGCACAACTCACCGGCGGCGCGCTCGATCGTGGAGAAGCTCGCCGCGGAACGGGCTGTCGGAGTGGTGGAGATGGGCTGGCCGTCGTCGTGGCGGCCGGAAGGGGTACGCGCCTTCGTGGTCACCCACGGCGCCAGCCTGGCCAACGGCCGCGCGGCGGCTGAGGTGCTGGGGCTGGCCGCTCACTGACGCTGCGGGGAGGGGCCTCGGCTCCTCCCCGTCTCAGTCCGGCCCCCTCGGACGTGATCCAGATCGCTCAGATCTTCCGCCCCGGTTTTCTTGAACGCGTTCAAGAACTGGCGTAACTTGAGCACGAAGGTAGTTGAACACGTTCAAGAAAGGCTCGTCATGGATCACAAGGCCGTGATGTACCTGGTCTACCTGCTGGTCAGCATCGGGCTGACCGTGTGGGTGGCGACCACGCTCTCCCGCAACGGGCAGATCTTCCTGGAGGAGGTCTTCGCCGACTCCAAGCTCGCCCGCGCCGTCAACCAGCTCCTCACCATGGGCTTCTACCTGCTGAACCTGGGCTACACGACGGTGGCGATGCGTTCCGAGGAGATCGTCACCAGCACCAGCGAGGCCCTGGAGACCCTCTCTCTGAAGATCGGCCTGGTCCTGCTGGTCCTCGGCGTCCTCCACTTCTGCAACGTCTACTTCCTCAACCGCTACCGCCGCGGACGCCTCCGCCAGGCCCAGGGCACCCCGCCGCTGCCGCCCGCCTCGCGACTCCAGGTGCCCCCGCACCACATGCCCCCACCCACCATGCCGCCGCACATGCCGCCGCCGCAGGCTCACGCCTAGAGGCACCGGAGATGACCGAGCACACCGATCCGGCCGGGCACGGGGCCGGCCGGATCGGCTCCTTCACCGTCCTGTACGACGCCGCATGCCCCCTCTGCCGCGCAGCACACCGATGGCTGGCAGGACGCCTCCAGCTCGTACCGCTGACGTTCGTCCCGGCCGCCTCCCCCGAGGCCCGGCTCCGATTCCCCGGCCTCGACCACGCCGCCACCCTGCGCGACCTCACCCTGATCGCCGACACCGGCGAGGTGTACGCGGGCGACGGCGCCTGGCTCGCCTGCCTCTGGGCTCTCGCCGACTACCGGGCCCTCGCCGAACGCCTCAGCACACCGGCGCTGCTCCCCGTCGCCCGCCGCGTGATCGCAACGGCGTCGGCCGTCCGCCTGTCGACCCGCACCCCCGGATACGGTGACGTCTGTGACGAAACCTGCCGCTGAAGACGCCGGCCCACCCGAACAGGCAGGCGACTCCACCGCAGAAACCAAGCCGCCCGCCCCGCCGGCTGGCGGTGGGGAGAAGCCGCCCGCCCCGCCGGCTGGCGGTGGGGAGAAGCCGCCCGCCCCGCCGGCTGGCGGTGGGGAGAAGCCGCGGCGGGCTCGGGGTGAGCAGACCCGGCAGGTGATCCTCGAGACGGCGTTGCGGCTGTTCCGCGAGCGGGGGTACGCGGACACGACGATGCGCGCCATCGCCAAGGAGGCCGGGGTAGCCGTCGGGAACGCGTACTACTACTTCGACTCCAAGGAACACCTGATCCAGGGGTTCTACGACCACCTCCAGGGCGCACACCGGGCCGCCGCCACCCCGGTCCTCGCCGAACACCGGGACTTCGCCGCCCGGCTGCGCGGTGTGCTGCACGCCGGCATCGATGTGAACGCGCCGTACCACTCGTTCGCGGCCACCTTCTTCAAGACCGCGGCTGAGCCCTCCTCCCCGCTGAGCCCCTTCTCCAGCCAGTCGTCACCGGCCCGGGACGCCTCGATCGGCATCTTCCGTGAGGTCCTCGACGGCTCCACGGCGAAGATCGACCCAGAGTTACGGGAGCACCTGCCGGAACTGCTCTGGCTGTCGTGGATGGGCGTCACCCTGTTCTGGGTCTACGACAACTCCCCGGAGCAGCGGCGCACCCGCCGCCTGATCGACGGCGTCGTGCCGCTGATCGACCGCCTGGTCAGCCTCTCCCGCCTGCGGGTGCTCCGGCCGGCCCTCCGCCAGGTCCTGGAGCTGCTGGACACCGTACGGCGTGACGACTAACAACATCACCCACCGTAATGGGATTCGCGACTTTTGCCTCCCGTGTCGGTAAAGGGCGAATCTTCCGCCCGAACCGGACCAACCGAACGGCCAATCCGCTCACTCAGCGCTTCCACCTCCCGCTCGTCATCACGTAGCGTCATGTCCGCAGGTGGGTCTGGGGACGTCGCGGAACTCGACTCGGGACCAGTCGAACCGCGACGCAGACGGTGAGCCGGGCACGGCAAGGCTTCGGGAGCAGCCCGCCGAGGCCCGGCTCACCACCGTCAACGCCCCACGCGCCACCGTCAACGCCCCACTCGCCACCGCTGCGACGGCGCAGATCATCAGGCGACGGCGCGGATCATCGAGCGAAGGCACGGATCATCGGATGGCGTCGGCTGTGTCGCAGCCCGGCGAGCACGGTGCGGCCAGACCACGCCAGCCGCGTGATCGAAGCACCTTGGCGACCTGGCCGGCCACCGCGCAGCCGCGTTCGCTGATGTCGGCGGCCCCGTACCGCAGGACGACCTCGCCGCCCTGCACCGCGGCGTTGTCCCGGCGGAAGTCACGCCAGCGCTGGTCAGTGGGGTGAGCCGCCCGGCCGTCGAGTTCGACCAGCACGCCGAAAGCGACATAGTGCACGTCGTCATACCAGAGGACGCCCTCCCGGGAGCGACGCCGCTGACGTTCGCCGACGGGCAGGTCGTGGGCTCGTTCGACGTCGCGCAGGTAGCGCCACTCCAGGACGGAGCGGCAGCCGGTCTCGGCATCGTCGAGCAGGGCCGTCACGTCGCGGCGGCGCGGCACGCGAAGCCGGCCGGCGAGGGCCTTGGCCACCCGCTCAGGTGTCGTCAGGCGCCGGCCGCAGGCGGCAGCGATCCAGGCCATCGCTGTCTCGTCGGAGGTGGCGGTCAGGGCGAGATCCAACACGGTTTCCTCGACACGGGTCTGTGGTGGTCGGCGGGTCGGATGTCGTCGCTTCCTGATCTGACGGGACCGGTGCACCACCAGCCCCGACGGCGCCCGGATCCGGCGCGCCTCGGGGATGGTGATGTGGATCCGGCATTTCGGCTCCTCGACGAGCCCGACCTCCTCCGCCGCGGACCCGTGCGAGAGGACCGCGCCGGCACCGGCCCGTAACACCGCCGCCCAGCGCAGGGCTGAGCGCGGCACCTCACCGGTGAACGTCGCGTAGGTGCCACCGGACAGCCGCTGCCACCGCCCGGACTCGAGTCGATGTCGCACGGCGGCAACGCTCAGTCCGGTGCGCAGAGCCTGGGATCGGGTCACCACTCCGCGTTGCCTGCGGCTGATCTCGTCCAACTGCGTCATGCCGGACACGATGCCGTTCCCGCCGGCCCTCGGCGACCACCCCTGTGGACAGCCGGAAATTGTGGATATCCGGTAATGCGGAAACCTCGCGCTGCCCTGACCGCCACACGTTTCCGCATTCCAAGATCGGCAACACAACTGGCCGACCACCGAAACGACAAAAGCCCCAAAACCGCGCAAGGCGCAAGGCGCAAGGCGCAAGGCGCAAAGCGCAAGGCGCAAAAGCGCAAGGCGCAAAAGCGCAAGGCGCAAAAGCGCAAGGCGCAAAAGCGCAAGGCGCAAATGCCCAAGGCGCAAACGGCTGCCCGGCGCAAACGCGCCGGGCAGCCACCAACTCAAGCAGCAGAAGACGTCTTGACCAACGTACGAATCTGCCTCAGCAAAACCGAGAGAGCCGCCAGATCCGCCGGCGAATCATCCACATCACCCATGGCGTTCGAGGCACGGGCGATGGAAGCCGCATTGACCTGCTCCCACTCCGAAACCCGATCCTCCGGCCCGGCAGAAGCCGGCGTCGACTGCAGAACCTCAGCAGTGAGCGCCGCAAGAGCCGCATAGAGGTCGTACCGCAGAGCCATCCGCGCCAGCGTCTGCCACCGATCCCCCCGCGGCAGCCGGGAGATGTGCGACAGCAGCGCATCCACCCCGAACCGCTCCGAGAGCACGAAGTACACCTCCGCCACCTCTCTGGGCTCCCGGCCGATGGCCGCAGCCGTCTCCAGGATGTCCAGCAGGCCGAACCCGTAGAAGACCCGGCTCACCGTGGCCGACAGTTCCTCCGGGACGCCCTTGCCGACGAGTGTCTCCGCCCGCGCTTCGAGGGCACGGCTCTCGCCGCCGACCACCAGGCGGGGCAACTCGGGCAGGAGGGTGGAGACTCCGGGACGCAGTTTGGAGATCTCACCGACCACGTCGATCGGCGAGCGCCGGGTGCTGACCAGCCACCGCACGGCCCGGTCGAGCAGCCGCCGGGTCTCCAGCAGCACCATGGTCTGCGCGGGCGTCGGCACCTGGTTGTCCAGGGCTTCCGCGGCCGCCCAGATGCCCGGCAGCCCGTAGACGTCACGCACCACCACATAAGCCCGCACGACATCGGCCGCGGAGGCGCCACTCTCCTCCATCGCCCGGTGCACGAACGACGTACCCCCGCGGTTGACCACCTCGTTGACCAGCGAGGTCGAGATGATCTCCCGGCGCAGCCGGTGTCCGGCCATCCGGCCGGCGAACCGCTCCCGCAACGGGGTGGGGAAATACCTGGTGAGCACGTCGGTGGTCCAGGTTTCGTCGACCAGTTCGTCGGCGAGGATCTCGCGCTCCAAACTGATTTTGACGTACGCAAGGAGCACCGCGAACTCGGGCGGTGTCAGTCCCTCGCCGGCCTCCGAGCGGGCCTGGAGTTCCTTGTCGGTGGGGAGGGCCTCCAGCTCCCGGTTGAGCACGCCGCGGTTCTCCATGGCCGTGAGCATGCGCCGGTGCACCGGGAGCAGCGAGTGTGCCTGCGCCCGGGCGTTGCCGAGGGCCGTCGCCTGCTCGTAGTTGTCGCGCAGCACCAGCGCGGCGACCTCGTCGGTCATCGTGGCGAGCAGTTCGTCACGTTCCGGCATGGTCAGCTCGCCGTCGACGACCGCGCCGCCGAGCAGGATCTTGATGTTGACCTCGTGGTCGGAGCAGTCGACACCCGCGGAGTTGTCGATGAAGTCGGTGAAGACCCGGCCGCCGGCGCGGGCGAACTCGATGCGCCCGCGCTGGGTGAGGCCGAGGTTGCCGCCTTCGCCGACCACCTTGACGCGCAGGTCGGCGCCGTTGACCCGGATGGCGTCGTTGCCCTTGTCGCCGACGTCGGCGTGCGACTCGGAGGCGGCTTTGACATAGGTGCCGATGCCGCCGTTGAAGAGCAGGTCGACGGGCGCTCGGAGGATGGCCCGCATCAGGTCGGGCGGGCTGATCGCGGTGGCCTCGCCCAGGTCGAGGGCTTCCCGGATCTGTGCGCTGACCGGGATCGACTTGGCACCGCGGGGGAAAATCCCGCCGCCCTCGCTGATCAGGGACTTGTCGTAGTCGGCCCACGACGAGCGTGGCAGGTCGAAGAGGCGCTGTCGTTCGTCGTACGAGATCTGTGGGTCCGGATCGGGGTCCAGGAAGATGTGGCGGTGGTCGAAGGCGGCGATCAGCCTGATGTGCCGCGACAGCAGCATGCCGTTGCCGAAGACGTCGCCGGACATGTCGCCGACGCCGACCACGGTGAAGTCCTGGGTCTGCGTGTCGGTGCCGAGGTCGCGGAAGTGCTTCTTGACCGATTCCCAGGCGCCGCGGGCGGTGATGCCCATCTTCTTGTGGTCGTAGCCGGCGGATCCGCCGCTGGCGAAGGCGTCACCCATCCAGAAGTCCCGGCCGACCGAGATCTCGTTGGCGATGTCGCTGAACGTCGCGGTGCCCTTGTCCGCGGCGACCACCAGGTAGGGGTCGTCGGAGTCGTGACGGACCACGTCACGCGGCGGCACGATCTTGCCGCTGAGGATGTTGTCGGTGACGTCCATCAGGGCGGTGATGAACTGCTTGTAGCAGTCGACCGCCTCGTCGCGGTCGCCCGGCTTCTGCTTGAGCACGAAGCCACCCTTGGCGCCGACCGGCACGATCACCGAGTTCTTCACCATCTGGGCCTTGACCAGACCCAGGACTTCGGTACGGAAGTCCTCGCGCCGGTCCGACCAGCGCAACCCACCACGGGCGACGGCGCCGAACCGCAGGTGGACACCCTCGAAGCGGGGCGAGTAGACGAAGATCTCGTACTTCGGGCGCGGCTGGGGCAGGTCGGGGATGGCCTGCGGGTCCAGCTTGAACGCCACGTAGGACTTGGGCCGCCCGTCCGGGCCCCGCTGGAAGAAGCTGGTCCGCAGGGTCGCCTCGATGAGCGTGAGATAGGCGCGCAGGATCCGGTCCTGGTCCAGGCTCTCCACCTGGTCGAGCAGGTCGGTGATCTCGTCGCGGATCTCGGTGGCCCGGCGGGAGCGCTCGGTCGCGTCCACCTGCAGGGCCGGCGAGAACCTGGTCTCGAAGAGCTGGAGCAGCAGCCCGGCGATCTCCGGGTACGCGGTGAAGGTCGACTCCAGGTAACGCTGGGAGAAGACGTTTCCGGCCTGGCGGAGATATTTCGCGTACGCCCGGAGCACCACCACCTGCCGCCAGGTGAAACCGGCCCGCAGGACCAGCTCGTTGAAGCCGTCGACCTCCGCCTCGCCACGCCAGGCAGCCGCGAACGCGTTCTCCACCTGTGGTCGCACCTCGGCGAGCTCACGGTGCCCGGAGGGCGGGAGCAGGCCGAAGTCGTAGAGGTAGATGACACCGTCGGGGCGGCGGATCTCGTACGGCCGCTCGTCGGTGACCCGGACGCCGAGCGAGTGCAGGACCGGGAGGACAGCGGAGAGCATCATCGGTTCGCCGTACCGATAGACCTTGAACCTTATGTCCCGCTCGTCCGGCTCGGGCGTGCCGTCAGCGCCCAGCCGGCGCCGCCGGAACAGGTGCATCGCCAGCTGGCCCGGCTCCTCGAGCAGCTCCAGCTTGGCCAGGTCCTGCATTCCCTCGTACGGGGTGTGGCTGTTCTTGTAGCTCTCCGGATAGGCCGTCGAATAGCGCCCGAAGAGCGTCTTCGCCGGCTCGTCGCCCAGCTTGCGCTCCAGGACCAGGGAGAAGTCGTCGTCCCACATCCGGGTCGCGTCGGCGAGCAGCTCGGCCAGCTCGTTCGGGTCGACCGGCCCGGGCGGCGCCGCCGGGTCGGTACGCACGATGAAGTGCACCCGCGCCAGCATCCGCTCGGTCACCCGGGTGGTGTAGTCCACCCCGATGCCGTTCAGCTCACGCAGCAGGATCTCCTGCATGCGCAGCCGGTTGCCGGTGGTGAACCGGTCACGGGGCAGGTAGATCAGGCAGCTTATGAACCGCCCGTAGCCGTCACGGCGCAGGAACAGGCGCAGCTGCCGGCGGCCGGCCATCCGGAGCACGCCGATCACGGCCTCGTACAGATCATCGGTCTTGATCTGGAAAAGCTCGTCCCGGGGATAGGTCTCCAGGATCTGCAGCAGGTCCTTGCCGGAGTGCCCGCGCGGCGACAGGCCCGAGCGGTCCATCACCTCCTGGACCTTGCGCTTGACCACGGGCAGCTGCCGGACGCTGGTCCGATACGCGGAGCTCGAGAAGAGGCCGAGGAACCGGCGCTCCCCGGTGACGTTGCCCTCGCTGTCGAAGACCTTCACGCCGATGTAGTCGAGGTAGGCGGAGCGGTGCACGGTGGCCCGCGAGTTCGCCTTGGTGATCACGAGGAGCCGCTTCTCCAGCGCCCGCTCGTATGCCTCCTGGGCCATCTCCGACGCCAGCCGGCGCGGCTTGCTCGCACCGCGCAGGATGCCCAGCCCGGTGCCCGGAACCGCGATCAGGACGCCGTCGTCCAGCCGGTACTCCCGGTACCCCAGGAAGGTGAAGTGATCGTGGGCCAGCCACTTGAGCAGCTCGATCGAGTCGGTGACGTCCTTGTCCGGCACCGGCAGGTGGTGGTCCGAACCGCGCGCGGCGGCCAGCTCGTCGGAGATGACCAGGGCGCGCTGCTTCATCCGGGGCCAGTCCTCGACCGCGTCCCGGACGTCGGTGAGCACCCGCCGCACCTCGTTGAGCAGCTGTTCCCGCGCCTCGGCCCGGCGGACCGGGTCGATCTCGATCCTTATCCAGCTCTCCACGAGGTCGCCCTCGATGGCGTCGTCCGGCTCCACCTCGGCCTCGAGCTGGGCGAGCGCGCCCAGCGGCTCGCGGCGCACCACGATCAGCGGGTGCACCAGCAGCGAGACCTGCAGGTTGTGCGCGGTCAGCAGGGCGATCACCGAGTCGACGAGGAAGGGCATGTCGTCGGTGACGATCTGCAGGATCGTGTGGCCCTGCGAGCCGTTCGGCGGCGTTATGGCGAGTTTCAGCTCGCCGGGCAGCCGGTTACGGGCCAGCTCGCGGTGCTCGACCGCGGCCGTGTACATCTCCTCCGGCGTGTACCCGACCAGCTCCTCGTCCGGCGCGAACCGCCAGAACCGGTCGACGAGCAACGCGGTCGTGTGGTCGTCACCCGCTCGCTGCACCGCCTGCGCGACAAGCCTCTCGGCGTCGGGCAGGGGCTCGTCGAGCTCTCCTGAGTCGATGGAAGCCCCGAGTCGCCCGGTGAGGGCGAGTCCGGGCCGCGCTCCGAGATCATCGGGCACGGTCTGATCAGATTCGGTCGCTGCCTCATCGGCGACAGCCATGGCGTGGCGCTCCCCTCACCCACGGCACTGTGGGTCGAACGTGTCGAGCACAGCCTAGAACGAATGACTCGGCACTCCTCACACCCCGGGTGTGCCAGCGCGCTGATGTGCGGGTTTGCGGAATTATCACCCACTGCGGGCACCCACGACGGGCGTATCCCTACTACGGTTCGATCTGCTACCCAGGGAAAGGACCGTCATGCGCCGCACCACCACCGGTTTGGCCGCGTTGCTCCTGTTGGCCGCGGGCGGCCTCGCCGGATGCTCCGAGGACCCGCCGGAGGACGCCGTCAAGACGTTCCTGACCGGCTGGCAGAAGGGCGAGCTGAAGGACGTCGGTTTCGTCGGGGCGGACGGCGCACGGCTCGCCGCCGACGACGTCCTGAGCCGCCTCCGCGAGCTCTACGGCGACCTCGACCAGGCACCCCTCGAAGTCACCACGGCCGGCGAGCCGAAGACCGAGGGCGACGCGTCCAGCCAGCCGATCAACGTGAAGTGGACGCTGCCCGGCGGCGTCAACTGGGCGTACCAGAGCACGGTGCGGGCCACCAAGGCGAACAGCGACGGCTGGCAGGTGATCTGGGAACCCACCCTGCTGCAGCCCGAGCTGGCACCCGGCGACAAGCTCCGGCTGCGCCGCGTCGCCTCCCAGCGCGCCGCCATCCAGGACGCCGCCGGCAAGCCGCTGATCGGACCGCAGAAGGTGGCCGTCGTCGGCGTCAGCCCGGTGAAGATCCAGAACCTGCCCCAGCTGCAGAAGGACCTCGACACGTCGTTCCGCAAGATCAATGTCGAGGTGGACTTCGCCGGGCTCAAGGACCGCGTCGACCAGTCCGACGAGGGTGCGTTCATCGACCTGGTCACCCTGCGATGGGCGGACTACAGCAAGATCAGGGACGAGATCCGGCCGCTGAAGGGCACCGTCTTCCGTACCGAGACGCGGCAGCTCGCACCCACCCGGGTCTTCGCGCGGGCACTGCTCGGCACTGTCGACCCGGCCACCAAAGAGGACATCGACAACAACCCCGAGACACTCGGCGTCGGCGATCAGGTCGGGCACGGCGGGCTGCAGCAGAAGTACGACGCGACGCTGCGAGGCACCGCCGGACTCTCCGTGGTGATCTCCCGCGAGGCCGCCGACGGTGAGGTCGAGGACTCGCCGATCTTCACCTCCGAACCGGTGAACGGCAAACCGGTCAAGGTCACCCTGGACACCGCCACACAGAACGCCGCCGACCAGGCCCTCGCCGCCGAGAAACAGCCCAGCTCCATGGTCGCGATCCGGGTCAGCGACGGCGCCGTCCTCGCGGTCGCCAACGGCCCCGACGCGGGCGGCGTCAACACCGCCATGACCGGCCAGGTGCCACCCGGTTCAACCTTCAAGGCCATTTCCGCGTACGGGCTACTCGCCGGCGGCGCCGTGAAGCCGGACACGGTGGTCGACTGCCCCAAGACGTACTCGGTCGACGGCCGCGAATTCAAGAACTCCCACGACCAGGCCCTCGGCAAGGTCCCGTTCCACGTGGACTTCGCCAAGTCCTGCAACACGGCGTTCGCCGCCCTGTCGGCGAAACTGGGCTCCGCCGGGCTGCAGGACGCGTCCAAGGCCCTCGGCCTCGGCACCACTTGGGACCTCGGCGCCGACGCGTTCACCGGCCAGATCTCCGACGGCGGCACCGCCACCGAACTCGCGGCGGCCACTTTCGGCCAGGGCAGCACGATCGTCAGCCCGATCGCGATGGCAGCGGCCACCGCGGCCATCGCCAAGGGCCAGTTCCAGACACCCAAGCTGCTCCTCGACCCGGCACCGGCCACCGCGGCCACCCCCGGCCCGCAACTCGACCAGGCCGCCGTCACCGCACTGCGCGACATGATGCGCGAAGTGGTGACAGCGGGCACCGGCACGGCCCTGCGCGCGGTGCCGGGCGGCCCGGTGTACGGCAAGACCGGCACCGCGGAATTCGAAACGGGGTCGGAGGAGACCCACTCGTGGTTCATCGGCTACCAGGACGACGTGGCCTTCGCCGCCATGGTCCAGAAGGGCGGCGCGGGCTCCGACGCCGCCGTGCCGATCGCCAAGCGCTTCCTCACCACCTTGAACAAGTAACCCGCCGCCCGCCCCGGCTGCCACCCACCTCGGCCGTCGTCCACCTCGGCCGTCGTGCACCTCGGCGTCAACCATCTCGGGGGCCGCCGCCCTCCGCCTCCACCTCTCGTCGCCGTTGCCCCCGCTCGTCCGCCGTCCCCGCCCCTCGTCCGCCGGCGCTCGGCGGACAGCACGGAGCGGGCGACTGAAGTCAGGCGGCGCCGTCGGGAAAGCCGGGACGATAGAGCGCCCCCGCCACGGGCGGGTCGAGCGGTGGACGAGGACGCAGCATGCCGGGCCGGGTGGCGGGCAACGGCTCGGAGTCGAGCAGCGGCGCAGAACCCAGAGGTCGCGGCGGCAACCGGAAGTCGTGACGCTCGTCATCGCCCGCCGGTTCCCCGACGGGATGCAGGCCGTTCAGCAACTCCGAGCCCGGCTGGTCGTGATCCGATTCGGTCACGTCCTCCGACACCACCGGCTCGAAGACAGACACCTCGTCGTCGATCGGCTCGATCTCGTCCGCCGCTGACTCGACAGCCGGCACTTCCTCCTCGGCGACCTCGTCATCGATCTGGTCATCGACCTCGTCCGCCGCGGCAGCCAGCGCCTCTTCGGCGGCGGGCTCCCCCATGTCATCCGACTCGGGCTGGGCGGGCTGCGAAAGCTCGGCGGCCTCGGTCGACACCGTGAACTCGGAGAACGCGGCCGGCTCCGGCGACTCAGCGAGCTCGGCCGGCTCGGCGAACTCCCTCGCCTCAGTGGCCTCGGCCAGCTCGGTCGGCTCCGTCGGCTCGGCGAACTCAGCTGACGCGGTCGTCTCGGCCAACTCACTCGGCTCGGTGACCTCGGAGAACGTGGTCGACTCAAGCGACTCGGTCGGCTCGGCGAGCGCGGCCGGCTCAACGGACTCGGTTGACTCGGCGAGCACGGCCGGCTCAACGGACTCGGTTGACTCGGCGAGCACGGCCGGCTCAACGGACTCGGTTGGCTCGGGGAGCACGGGGTCGAGCAGGGTGGAGGTGGCTGCGGTGCCGCCGGCGGAGGCGGCCAGGTCACGGCGGGCTGCGACGAGGTCGGGGCGGGGTGCCGTGGCGCGGACCGGGGCCAGGCCGGCGACCACCGCGGACGTTATCTCCTCGGCGTACCGGCCGTCGGGGTCGTAGTCCGGGTCGAAGACGGTGATCTCGACGCCCAGGCAGTGTGGTGACTCCACCAGGCCGGCGAGGAGCAGCTCCAGCTCGGGGAAGGCGATGCCGCCCGGGTCCGGTGCGTCGACAGCGGGCATCACCGCCGGGTCCAGGACGTCCACGTCGACGTGCACCCAATATCCCGCGCAGTCGACCAGTTGGTCGCGGGCCCACTGGGCGCTGCGGGCGGCACCCTCGGCGCGCAGGGCCGGCACGGGACGGGTCACTATCCCGGCGGCCTGCAGGTCGAGACGGTATTCGTCCTGCGCGCGGATGCCAAGGACCACCACGTCGACGTCGCGGAAGTAGGGCCGGCGGCTCTCGATCGCGGCCAGGTCGGCCTGACCGCGGCCGGTGACCAGGGCAAGGTCCTCGCCGGCGGCGGCACCGACGTAGGAGGCGTTGCCGGGATGGCGGAAGTCGGAGTGACCGTCCACGAAGACCAGGCCGATCCGGCCGCCGACCGCATCGCCCAGGCGGTGCATGGCGACGCCGGAGCCGATCAGGATGGAACAGTCCCCGCCGAGCACCACGGGAAACTCGCCGCCATCGATGATCGCGCCGATCCGGTCGGCGAGGGCCCGCGAATAGGCGGCGATCTCGGCGGCGTGTGCCACGCCGTCACCGGGACGCCAGTCGCCCGGGTCGTAGCGGGGCGGGGTGAGGCAACCGGCGTCGCGGGCGGCGAGCCGGGTCAGCAGGCCCTGGTCGCGGAGGGCGCCGGGCGCCTTGGCGCAGCCCGGGACCGACGTCGCGGTCGGCGGGCGCAGGCCGAGATTGGACGGCGCGTCCAGAACGGCGATGCGGCGCACGACGCCCTCCCCTGCCTAGAAGAGTGCGCTGGCCAGGGCGCGACGCGCGCCGGCCACCGCGGGATCGTCCGGGCCGGCCACGCTGAAGAGCGACAGCAGGTGCTTGCGTACGGCGTCGCGGTCGTCACCGCTGGTCCGCTTGATCAGGGAGACCAGTCGCGCGTACGCCTGCTCGGCCTGCCCGCCGATCACCTCGACGTCGGCGGCGAGCCGCTGCGCCTCGACATCGTCGGGGTCCGCCTCGGCCTTGGCCAGGGCGGTCTCCGCGTCGGCCCCGCTGATCCGCCGGTAGAGCTCGACCTGCGCCAGCCCCGACTCGGCGGCAGCGTCGGCGGGCGACTCGGCGAGGATCTTCTTGTACGCCGCCTCGGCCGCGTCCAGGTCGCCGGTCATCAGGGCGTCGTCGGCCTCGTCCAGGCGCGGGTCCTCCGGTGCGGCGACGCTGACGCCGGCTGCCTTCAGCACCGCGTCGATGTACTGCCGGATCTGGGACTCGGGCAGGACACCAGTGAAGCCCTCGACCGGCTGCCCCCCGATCACCGCGGTCACCATCGGGATGCCCTGCACCCGGAAGACCTGAGCGAGCCGGGGGTTCGCGTCCACATCGACCTTGCCGAGCAGCCAGGACCCGGCGTATTCACCCGCCAGTTTCTCCAACACCGGGGAGAGCTGCTTGCACGGCTCACACCAGTCGGCCCAGAAGTCCAGCAGGATCGGCGTCGTCAACGACCGCTCCAGGACGGACTGGAAATTGGCCTCGTTGACCTCGATGACGGTGTCCGGGGTGACACCCGGGATACCGGCTGCCGGGCCGCCGCCTCCGGGGGCGCCGCCGGGGCCGCTCGGGCTCGCGGCGGAGGTGCTCGGTGCGGAAGTACTCGGGGCGGAGGTGCTCGGCGCGGCAGGTTTGGCCGGCGCCGTGGGCCGCAACGCGCTGAGATCGACCGCGCCGCGGGTGAAGATCGACGGAGTGGTCCGTGGGTCGCTCATGGTTACCTAGTCTCGCACGCAGTCATGGCTGTTCGCGCCGCCACCAGGCCGCCGATATCGGACGTCACAGCGCCTGCCCCGGAGCACCCCGGCCGGGTACCACGGGACAGGCGCCGGGGTGTCAGAACCGGGCGGGTTCGCGGTAGATGCCCCACTCGTCCTTGAGGATGCCGCAGATCTCGCCGAGGCTGGCTTCGGCTCGGGCGGCGTCGAGCATGGCGGGGATCATGTTCTCGCCGGAACGTGACACGGCCAAGAGGTGGTCGAGGGCTGCTTTGACCCGTACCCCATCGCGGTTGTCCTTGCGAGCGACCAGCTCGCGCCGCTGCACCAGCTCGACCTCGTGGGAGACGCGCATGATCTCCAGTTCCTTGGCGACGGTGCCGGTGTGCGTGTTGACGCCGACCACCCGCTTCTCGCGCTTCTCCAGGGCCTGCTGATAGGCGAAAGCGGCCTCGGCGATGTTCGCGGTGAACCAGCCGTCCTCGATACCGCGGAGGATTCCGGCGGTGATGCTGCCGTCGTGCCCCAGCTCCCGGATCCGGGTGAAGATCTCCTCCGCCTCGGCCTCGATGCGGTCGGTGAGTGCCTCCACATACCAGGAGCCGCCGAGCGGGTCGGCGACGTTGACGATGCCGGTCTCCTCCATCAGCACCTGCTGGGTGCGCAGGGCGATCTCGGCGGACTCGTCGGTCGGCAGCGCCAGGGTCTCGTCGAGGGCGTTGGTGTGCAGCGAGTTCGTCCCGCCGAGCACCGCCGCGAGGGCCTCCACCGCGGTACGGACCACGTTGTTGACGGGCTGCTGCGCGGTCAGTGAGACACCGGCGGTCTGCGTGTGAAACTTGAGCCACAGTGCTTTCTCGCTGGTGGCGCCGTAATCGTCGCGCAGGTGCCGTGCCCAGATGCGGCGGGCGGCGCGGAACTTGGCGATCTCCTCGAAGAAGTCGACGTGCGCGTCGAAGAAGAAGCTCAGGCCCGGCGCGAACTGGTTGACGTCCAGGCCGCGGGACAGGCCCAGCTCGACGTAGCCGAAGCCGTCGGCGAGCGTGTAGGCGAGCTCCTGCGCGGCGGTCGAGCCCGCCTCCCGGATGTGGTAGCCGCTGACCGATAGTGGTTTGTACTTGGGGATTTCCCGTGCGCAGTACTCCATCAGGTCGCCGATCAGGCGCAGGTGCGGCTCCGGTTCGAAGAGCCACTCCTTCTGAGCGATGTACTCCTTGAAGATGTCGGTCTGCAGGGTGCCGTCGAGCTTGCTGAGGTCGGCGCCCTGCCGTTCGGCGGCGACCAGATACATGCAGAAGACGGGCACCGCGGGACCGGAAATGGTCATGCTGGTGGTGACGTCCTGCAACGGGATGCCGTCGAAGAGCACGTCCATGTCGGCGGCCGAGTCGATCGCGACACCGCAGTGGCCGACCTCGCCGAGCGACTGCGGCTCGTCCGAGTCGCGGCCCATCAGGGTGGGCATGTCGAAGGCGACGCTCAGCCCGCCACCGCCGGCGGCGAGGATCATCTTGTAGCGCTCGTTGGTCTGCCGCGCGTTGCCGAACCCCGCGAACTGGCGGATGGTCCAGGTCCGTCCGCGATATCCGGTCGGATAAAGACCCCGGGTGTACGGGAATTCGCCCGGCCAGCCGATCCTTTCGAAACCCGGGTGCGCGGTGCCGTCGGGCGGCCCGTAGACGGGGTCCACCGTCGAACCGGAAAGCGTGGTGAAGTCGGCGTCCCGCTTGCGGGCCGCGTCATAGCGCCGTTGCCAGCGCTCCCGGCCGGCGGAGATCTCGGCAGCATCCATGCCCGCCATGGTAGAGCAGAGCTGAACGATCATTAAGGCTATGACCTGATCAGGATGATGGGGTTGGGGTTAATGCCGGAAATATTCTTCGACTGCCTCTGTTGCGGGGACCGTCCTCTCGGGAGAGTTGACCAAGAAGGATCAGCCCCCCTCGCCCCGGTAGCGCCCGCCACGCTGCCGGGGCATCCCCACCCCGCCGCCTTCCCCGCAGCATCTCCGCGCCCGCACCCGGCTGGAGCGGGGTCAGGAGCCGGCCAGAGCTGGGAGCCGATGCTCGAAGATCCACGCCTGCGGATCCCCCTTGCGATGCAACCGCCGCATCACCATCGGCAGTACCGCGTCCCGCATCGCAGCACCCACCGGCCCCAGCACCTTCCCACTACTACTACGCCGCCCATAGGCCACCACCTTCTCCACCCGAGGCCGCCGCACAGCCTCATATTCAGCGAGCGCCGCCCCCAACTCCCCACGCTGACGCAGGCTGTGCCCGAGCACCACAGCATCCTCCAGCGCCATCGACGCACCCTGCCCCGAAGACGGCGCCACAGCGTGCGCCGCATCCCCCACCAGCACGACTCGCGAGTTCCGCCAGGTCCGCACCCGCCGCAGATCCCGGGTGTTCCACGGCCCCACCACCTCGTCCGAGGCTCCGATGAACTCCGCCGCCTCCTCGCCGGCGAACAGGTCCAGCAGATGCGCACGCCAGGACTCGGCCGTGAACTCCCCGGCCTCCGCCGGACGCTTACGCGGCGGGTTGGCGAACCACCAGACCGATCCGTCCGGCGCGCCCACCCAGCCGAAGAACGCCCGTCGCCCGAACGCCATCCGCATCGCTCCGGGCGGTGGCGCGAGCCGCGATGAGACCGGGCCCGCCGTGAAGCCGCCGGTGTTGAGCAGGCCGAGATAGTGCGGCGCGGGCGCGTCAGGGTCAAGAGCCTCTCTGGTACGGGAGTGCAGCCCATCAGCCCCGACAAGCAGATCCGCGCTGACGGTACGGCCGTCCTCGAACCTCGCGGTCACCTCGCTCGCCCCGGTGACGACCGACGTGAGCCGGGCGCCGTAGACGATCGGAACCTCGGCAGCCTCCGCCTCGGCGCGCAGCGCGGAGTAGAGGTCGGCGCGCCGGATCGTCGTGGTGGCTGTCCCGTCCGGGAAGGGCCCGCCGAGCGGCAGTTCCGCCAGCAGCTGACCGTTTGCCCCGTGCAACGCGATCGCCGGCGTCGCGAATCCGCGCTCCAGCACCCGGGCCGGGTCCATGCCGAGGGCGCGCAGGGCGTTCACCCCGTTGACGGCGAGGGTCAGGAAGACACCTCGTTCGTCGGCGCCGCGCGGATGCGCCTCGTAGATCACCGGAACGAAGCCGGCGTGCCGCAGTGCGACGGCGGTGGCGGTGCCGGCGATCCCGCCGCCCACCACGATTGCTCTTCTTGCCACTGCTCCTCTAGTCATACAATGACTATTTATGGAATGACTATGGCTCGTCAAGGGTTTGGATGGGCCTAAGCTGACCGCCATGAAGCGGTCCCCCCTGGCGATGGTTCTGCTGGCATTGCTCGTGGAGGCGCCCATGCACCCGTACCGGATGCAGCAGGTGATCAAGGAGCGCGGCCAGGATCAGCTGGTCAACGTCGCGCAGCGCAACAGCGTCTACCAGGCTCTGGAGCGGCTGGTCCGGGAGAACCTGGCGCGGCCCGCGGGCACCAGCCGGGAGGCCGGCCGGCCCGAGCGCACGCTGTACGAGGTGACCGCCGAGGGCGAGGCGACCTTCCGCCGCTGGCTGCTTGAGATGCTGCCGGAGCCGGCGCGCGAGTTCCCGGAGTTCCCCGTCGCCCTGGCGTTCCTGCCGATCCTCGGTCCCGCCGAGACACGGGAGCTGCTGGAGCGACGCGTCGCCGTGCTGACCGAGCGGATCACCGCCATCGACGCGCAGGCCCCGCCCGGGTTGCCGCGGCTCTTCCTGATCGAGGACGAGTACCGGTCGGCCATGCTGCGCGCCGAGAGCGAGTGGCTGCGCGCGCTGATCGCCGACCTGGCCGACGGAACCCTCACCTGGGACCGAGCCCTGATCGAGGAAACGCTGAGCCGCTTCGCCTGACCGGCGCAGAGCTGACCGATAAGGATCAGTTAGTGAGGCCGGCCAGCAACTCGTCGGCGGCGGCGTAGGGGTCGAGCTCTCCGGCGGCGACGCGGGCCGCGAGATCATTCAACGCCGTACCCTCGCCCAGGCCACCCATCCGCGCCCGCAACACGCCCAGGGCCAGCGCCGACACCTCGGCAGCCGCCCGCCGCTCCCGGCTGGTACGCAGGTTTCCGCTGCTCTCCAGCCAGTCGCGATGCTTGCCGATGGCGGCCACCACGTCGTCGAGCCCTTCGCCCTTCAGAGCGACGGCGCGGACCACCTGCGGGCGCCAGTCACCGGCCGCCCGTTCGCCGAGGGCGAGCATGCCTTGGATGTCGCGGTAGGTCGCGTCGGCGCCGGGCCGGTCCGCCTTGTTGATCACGAAGACGTCGGCGATCTCCAGGACACCGGCCTTCACCGCCTGGATCGCGTCGCCCATCCCCGGCGCGAGCAGCACCAACGTCGTGTCGGCGAGCGAGACGATCTCCACCTCGGCCTGGCCCACCCCGACCGTCTCGACCAGCACGACGTCGCAGCCGGCACCCTCCAGGACACGGACCGCCTGGGGTGTCGCCGCCGACAGCCCGCCCAGCTGGCCGCGGCTGGACATGGACCTGATGTAGACGCCGCGGTCGGAGGTGTGGTCGGTCATCCGCACCCGGTCACCGAGGATCGCCCCGCCGCTGAACGGGCTGGACGGGTCCACGGCCAGCACGCCGACCCGGGCACCCTGCTCGCGCAGAGCCCGGACCAGCTCGTTCGTCGTGGTCGACTTGCCAACCCCGGGCGCTCCGGTCAGGCCTATCACCTGAGCACGGCCGGCCCACGGCGCCATCGCGGCGGCCACCTCGGGCAGTGCCGGATCGCCGTTCTCCACCAGGCTGATCAGCCGGGCCACCGATCGCGGATCGCCCTCCCGCGCCTTCGCGACGAGCGTCGGCACATCCCGCGACCGGGTCACGGCCGAACCTCCCCGTGGATCACGCTGATGGAACCTTCCGATGGATCACGCCGACGGGACCTTGATGATCAGCGCGTCGCCCTGACCGCCGCCGCCGCAGAGGCCGGCCGCGCCGACGCCCCCGCCGCGCCGCCGCAGTTCCAGGGCGAGGGTGAGCACCAGCCGCGCGCCGGACATGCCGATCGGGTGTCCGAGAGCGATCGCGCCGCCGTTCACGTTGACGATCCCCTCCTCCACCTTCAGCTCGCGCATCGACTGGACGACCACCTGAGCGAACGCCTCGTTGATCTCGACGAGGTCGAGGTCGTCGACGGTCAGCCCGGCCTTGCCGAGAGCGTGCTTGATGGCGTTGGCCGGCTGCGACTGCAGCGAGCTGTCCGGCCCGGCCACGTTACCGTGCGCGGTGATCTCGGCGAGCCAGGTCAGGCCGAGCTCCTCCGCCTTGGCCCGGCTCATCACCACGACCGCGGCGGCTCCGTCGGAGATCGGCGACGCGCTGGCGGCGGTGATGGTGCCGTCCGGGGTGAAGGCGGGACGCAGGCCGGCCAGCGACTCCGGTGTGGTGTCCGGGCGGACACCCTCGTCGGTCTCGACGGGCTGCACGGCACCGCGGCCACCGCCCGGGACCGCCACGATCTCCTCGGCGAACCGGCCCTCCCGCTGAGCGGCGGCGGCCCGCTGGTGGCTGAGGGCGGCGAACGCGTCCTGCTCGGCGCGGGTGATCCCGAACCGGGCACCGCTGGCCTCGGTCGACTCGCCCATCGAGATGCCGGCCCACGGGTCCATCAGCCCGTCGACCGCGGTGTGGTCACGCACCAGCACGTCACCGAACTTGCGGCCCTGCCGCATGTCGGGCAGCAGGTGCGGCGCGTTGGTCATCGACTCCATGCCGCCGGCCACCACGATGTCGAACTCGCCGGCCCGGATCAGCTGGTCGGCGAGGGCGATCGCGTCCAGGCCGGAAAGGCACACCTTGTTCACGGTGAGCGCCGGGGTGGTCATCGGGATCCCGGCGGCGACCGCTGCCTGCCGTGCGGTGATCTGGCCACCGCCGGCCTGGAGCACCTGACCCATGATCACGTATTCCACCTGCTCGGGTGCGACGCCGCCGCGCTGGAGTGCCGCGGCGATGGCGTGACCGCCCAGAGCAGTGGCGGGCAGGTGCTTGAGGTTGCCGAGCAGGCGGCCCATGGGGGTCCGGGCGCCACTGATGATCACGGAGCTGGTCACTGTCTCGGTCCGATCTGCGACGACCGGGTAAGGGGGCACCCGGGGTGGCCTTAACGATGGGTCAGGTCGAGACTAACCGCATGACAGACGACTCATCGAGGGCCAGTGGCACCGAGAATGTCACATTCTCCGACATCGAACTGCTGCGCATCGACCACGTCGGGATCGCCGTGCCCGACCTGGAGGCGGCCATCCGTTTCTATGCGGAAAACTTCGGTTTGCACTGTGTGCACCAAGAGACCAATGACGAACAGGGCGTACGGGAAGCCATGCTCGCCGTCGGCGACGGCACCGGCCCCCGGCTCCAGCTGCTCGCACCGGCCCGGCCCGACTCGGCGATCGCCAAGTTCCTCGACCGCAGCGGCCCCGGCCTGCAGCAACTGGCCTACACGGTGGCCGACGTGGAGGACGCCGCGGACAAATTGCGGGCCCGCGGGCTCCGGTTGCTCTACGACAAGCCGCGGCGGGGTACAGCCGGATCGCGAATCAACTTCGTCCACCCCAAGGACGCTGGTGGCGTCCTGGTCGAGTTGGTGGAGCCGGCCTGAGGGGTACGCCGGACGGGTGAATCCTCCTGACTGGGGCCCGGTCGCCTGGCAGGATCGTGGCCATTGAGCGGGGCCGACAACGCCCCCGGCCGAGCCCGGATCGTCCGAAGCCCCGAGTGAGCAGGTGGCGACGGGACGACTGCGGGCCGACCGGTGAGCCCATCGTCTCCACCGAACGGCCTGGGACCCGGCGACGCTCCAGGTCAAAGCTGATCTACGATGCGGTTCGGATGCCTTTCGGCTCTTGCATGTCCGTTCCCTTCTCGCCAGGATGGCGCAATGCCCCAGCAGCAGGATCAGAACCTGGCCTTCTTCGAGACCGCGAACTCGCAGCACGACTTCACCGTCGTCCTGCGTGGTTACGACCGTCACCAGGTGGACGGACACATCGGCCGGCTGCTCGCCGCGCTGAACCAGTCCGAGCAGGCCCGCGGCGAGGCCGAGCAGCGGATGAACGACGCCCAGCGTCGCCTGCGCCAGGCCGAGCAGCGGCTGAACGCGCTGGAGCAGAAACTCGCCGACAGCAACAAGCTGCTGGAGGAGAACAACCGTCCGACGCTCTCCGGGCTGGGCACCCGTGTGGAGCAGATCCTGCGTCTCGCCGAGGAGCAGGCGAACGACCACCGCAGCGAGGCCAAGCGGGAGTCCGAGGGCATCCTCTCCGCGGCACGTCTCGAGGCTCGCGAGATCACCGACAAGGCCCGCGCCGAGGCCGCGGCCATGAAGGCGACCGCCGAGCGTGAGGCCGGCCAGGTCCGCACGCACGCCGAGCGTGAGGCTGCCGAGGCGCGGGTCCAGGCCCGCCGCGAGGCCGACACGCTCCGGTCGGACGCCGACCGCGAGACCAAGCAACTGCGGACCGTGACCGCGCACGAGGTCGCCGAGCTGAAGTCGACCGTCGAGCGGGAGGTCGCGTCGCTGCGCGCCACCGCCGAGCGCGAGATCACCCAGGCTCGCGCCAAGGCGGCCCGCGAGGCCGAGGAGAAGCGGGCCGAGGCCACCAAGCTGCTCACCGACGCCCGTGACAAGCGGGACAAGGATCTGCAGGCACTGGCCCTGGAGACCGCCGAGCGCCGCGAGAAGTCCGAGCGCGAGGAGTCGCAGCGACACGCCGCCCAGGTCGCCGCCACCCAGAAGATGGTGGCCGAGGCCGAGGAGCGGGCCCGCGCCGCCGAGGACCGCGCCAAGGAGATCCAGCAGCGCGCCGAGACCCGCCGGGTCGAGTCCGAGCGCACCGCCGCCGAGGCCGTCGAGAAGGCCCGGGCCCTCGCCGACAAGACCGTCACCGAGGCGCGCTCCGAGGCCAACCGCCTGCTCAACGATTCACGCACCGAGGCCGAGCTGACCACCCAGGCGGCACGGCGCGAGGTGGAGGACCTGACCCGCCAGAAGGACGCGGTCACCAACCAGCTGGGCCAGATGCTCTCCGGCCTGTCCGGCCTGGTTCCCGGTGTCGGCGGTCCGGCCGCGAAGGCGGTCGCCGAGGCCGCCGCCAAGCCGGCCGAGGCTCCCAGCCAACGCGCTCCCGAGCAGCCCGCTCAGCAGGGCGGCCAGGGCCAGCAGGGCGGCCAGGGCCAGCAGGGCGGCCAGGGCCAGGGCGGCGAGCGGCCTCAGCAGGGCGGCCAGCCGGGCGGCGAGCGGCCTCAGCAGGCGCAGCAGTCCGAGGCCGGCGACCAGCCGGTGGCGGCGAAGACCAACTCCTGATTGTCGTTCGCCCGCCCCTCGGGATGCGAAGCAATGTTCTGACAGCCCTTCAGGTTGCGAAGCCGCCGCGAGTGCGCGACGGTGAACCGGCCGGAAGGTCGTGACGAATAGGGCCGTACCGGAGTTTCTCCGGTACGGCCCTAGTTCTTTTCGCACGTAGCCTGGTGTGGCAAGCCGGCGTGAGACAAAAACGTGACTACCCGCACAGTCCCTGCCAACCCGGTGTGTACCAACACGCCCTGGGACGATGCGTATGTGAGGATGGACAGCATGTCGCACGGCGGAGAAATTCTTGGTCTCGGCGGGGACGCCGCCACCGAGCCCAGCTTCGAGACCGCCTTGCGGGGATACGAGCGGCGGCAGGTCGAGCGCTACGTCGCCCGGGCGGAGAACGAGATCGCCGCGCTGAGTGCCGAGCGGGAGCAGGCCTACGCGCAGATCCAAGCGATGGCCGCCCAGGTCAAGGGTCTGCAGCAGGAGCTCACCGAGACCCGCCGCAACTCCGGCATCTCCGGCGAGGTCTCCTTCCGGCACCTCGGCCCCCGGGTCGAGCAGATCCTCACGCTCGCCGAGGAGCAGGCCGAGGCGATCAAGGCCTCCGCGACGGACGACATCGCCAGCCGGCTGGCCGAGGCGGAGCGCATCCGGGCCGAGGCCGAGGCGCACGCCCACGACGGCATCCGTGACTTCGAGATCGCCCTCGCCGCGCGCCGCGCCGAGGAGGAGAAGGCCGACGCCGCCAAGCGCGCCGCCACCGACAAGGCCGTCACCGCCGCCCGGCAGAACGCCGAGCAGCTGCGGTCCGAGGCCGAGGCCGTGCTCGCCCGCTCCCGCAACGAGGGCAAGCACATGCTCGAGAAGGCCACCGCGGAGGCTCAGCGCATCCGGGCCGAAGTGGACGGTTACGTGCAGTCCACCCGCGTGCAGGCCGAGCAGGAGCTTAAGGCGCTGCGGGAGAAGACCCACCAGGAGATCACCGCCAAGCGGACCGAGGCGGACCGCGAGCACGCCGACCTGAAGGCGTCCGTGGAGCACGAGCTCGCGCTGCGCCGCCACTCGGTGCTGGAGGAGCTCGGCCAGATGCGGACCGGCGTCGAGAAGCAGTGCGCCGACCTGCGCAGCGAGGCCGACAAGTATGCGGAGGAGGTGCTCCGCCGCTCCGACGAGCAGGCCACCGCCGTCCGCAAGGAGATCGCCGCCCAGCAGGAGAAGATCGCTCAGGCCGGCCGGGACCTCGAGGCCGCCCAGGTCAAGATCGGAAAGGCCGAGCAGCGCCGGACCGCGGCCGAGGAGCAGGCCGGCACCGCCGAGAAGGAGGCCGAGCTGGCCCAGCAGCGTCTCGCCGAGGTGCGTAAGCAGCTCGAGGCGGAGCTCAAGCGGGTCAGTGAGGCCGAGCGGGCCGGTCAGGCAGCCGAGCGGCACGCCGCCGACGTCCGCCGCCAGGTGCAAAAAGAGGCGAAGCGGGTGGCCGAGCTGGCCGCGGCAGCGGTGCTCGCGGCCGCAGCCTCCCCCGAGGAGCACGACGAGCCGCTCGACCAGCTGGAGGCCACGCCCGCCGCGGCCGTTCCGGTGCCGTCCACTCCGGCCCCGGCCACGGTGTCCGCCAGCGCCAAGCCGATCGTGAACCACGCCGCCGACAAGCCCGCCGGCATGCACGCCGCTGATAAGCAGGTCGGTGCCCACGCCGCTGAGAAGCCGGTCGGGGCACACGCCGCCGACAAGCAGGTCGGTGCGCACGCCGCCGACAAGCCGGCCACCGCACAGCCCGCCAAGGTGAGCGCTTCGGCGAAGGTGACCGTCCCGCAGCCCAGCCGGGTCTCCGCCGACGCGGAGTAACGCCGATCATTCATATGCCTGCTCCGCCACCCGGTGGGGCAGGCATAGTGGTTTCACGAGCACAGTGGCATGACAAGCACAGTGGCATGACAAGCACAGTGGCATTGTGACCACAGTGGCGTTACCCTCCGGATGCTTCGATGCAGGTGGTGTCCGAGTCAGGCGGTGGAGGTCCGATGTCCGAGAAGCCGCCCGCCGATCAGCCGACTGACGACCCGGCCGCCGCGGACAAACCCGAAGCAAGAGAGTCCGAAGCAAAAGGGCCGGCCGACGACGATCCCACCCCGTTCGGTGAGCCGGGAGTGCCGCTGAACCGGCGCAGCCCGTTCCTTTTCGGGTTCCTGTTCGGACTCGGCGCGATCCTGGCGTACGCGATCTTCCTGGGTGTTCGCAACGCCGCCTCCATCCTGGTCCTGATCTTCATCGCGCTGTTCCTCGCGATCGGTCTGAACCCGGCGGTGCGCCGGCTGCGCAAGTGGGGCCTGCCCCGCGGCGCCGCCGTGGCGATCGTCGCGCTCAGCGTGGTGGGGCTGCTCGCCGGCGGTCTGGTCGCGCTGATCCCGCCGCTGATCACCCAGACCACCGAGCTGATCAACAACGCGCCGGACACTATCGACAGCCTGCGGCGCAGCGAGACCGTGAACGAGCTGGTCCAGCGCTACGACATCGTGAACAAGGTGCAGAGCGCGATCAACGCGGGCACGGTCGGCAACGCGGTGGGCGGTGTCGTCGGTGGTGCGAAGCTGCTGTTCGGCACGATCTTCAACGTCCTGACCGTGCTGGTCCTGACGATCTACTTCATGGCCGCCTTCGAGCGGATCAAGGAAGCCGGTTACTCGCTGGTGCCGTCGTCGCGGCGCGACCGGGTGCGGCTGCTGACCGATGAGATCCTCACCAAGGTGGGCGCCTACATGGTGGGTGCGCTGGCGATCGCGATACTGGCCGGGCTCAGTACCTTCGCGCTGGCGCTCGCGCTCGGTCTGGCGTACCCCTTCGCCCTTGCCGTTGTGGTTGCGGTCTTCGATCTGATCCCGCAGATCGGTGCCACCCTGGGTGCGGTGATCGTCAGCCTGGTGGGGCTGGCGTCCTCGGTCACCGACGGGATCGTGTGCATCGTGTTCTTCGTCGTGTATCAGCAGGTGGAGAACTACCTGATCTATCCGAACGTGATGCGCCGATCGGTCAAGGTGAGCGATGTGGCGGCGCTGGTGGCGGCCCTGGTCGGCGTCGGTCTCTTCGGCGTGGTGGGCGCGCTCGTCGCGATCCCGATGGTGGCCGCCATCCAGCTGATCATGCGAGAGGTGCTGCAGCCGGCTCAGGCGCAGCGCTAGGTTCAGTCTTTCGGGCGCGGAACTTCAACGTCGGAAAAGGCGGCGACTGTACGGTCGGCGTAGGCGCCCGCATCGCCGGTCTCCATCGGACCGTCCCAGGTTCGCGGCAGCGGAACCGGCACCTCCGGCGCGACTCGGCGGACGATCTCGTCCAGCACGGTCTCGGCGTCACCCACCCAGAGGTGCTTGCCACCGGCCACCGGCACCACCTCGGCGTGCGGGATGGCGGCGAACCGCTCCTTCGCCTCGGCCGGGCGCAGGTAGTCGTCGAACTCGGGGATCAGCGCGGTGACCGGTTTGCCGCCGGTGGCCCAGGCGTCCAGGTGCTCGGGGCGGGAGAAGCGCAGCGGCGGGGAGAGCAGAATCGCGCCCGTGACGGCCGGGTCGAGCCCGTACATCAGGGTCAGGTCGGTGCCGAACGACCAGCCGACGAGCCAGATGTTCGGCAGGTCGGCGAACTCCGCGTACTCGATGGCGGCGGCCACGTCGAACTTCTCGTCGACGGCAGCCGAGAACTCGCCGCCGCTCGTCCCCCGTACGCTGCTCGTTCCTCTGGTGTTGAACCGCAGCACCGCGACACCCGCCAGGGCCGGCAGCCGCCAGGCGGCCTTGCGGTAGACGTGGCTGTCCATCATCCCGCCGTGGGTGGGGAGCGGGTGCAGGCAGACGATGGTGGCCACCGGTTCGCGGTCCTGCGGCCGGGCCAGCTCACCGACGAGGGTGATGCCGTCCGCTGTGTGCAGCTCGATCTCTTCACGGCTGGCGGGCAGGATCGAGTTCGCACGGATCTGGTTGTTCATAAGCTTGATCCTTAACCATAACGGGGGGCGTTGCGTGAGCGCTCCACACCTGGAGCGCGCCGGTCTCTGGCCCGCCAGCATCCGGTGTGCCAGTGCCGCCGGTCGCTCTCGTCGCCGAAGCCGTCCGCCGGCCAGGCCACCACGTGCGCCACACCCGGCCTGATCTCCTGCATACAACCGGGGCATTTGTACGTCTTGGTCGCCGCACCCCCGAAGATGTTGCGCACCATCCACTCGCCGTCCTGCCACTGCTGGACGCGATCCTCGGTGAGGCCGGGCCGCTCCGGGCGGGGCTCGTCGGCGTCACGGCGGCGGGGGTGGTTGCGGCGGGGGCTCACCACTCAAGAGTACGTAGTGACTGATCAGTAACTTTGGACCTAGACTCGCGTACATGACGGCGACTCACGTTCCCGGCCTGCCCGTGATCGAAGACGGCCAGCTGATCTCCACGAATCCGGCAACCGGCGAGGTGGCCGGGCGTGTTCCGGCCGCCGACGAGAAGACCGTCGCCGCCGCTGTCGAGCGCGCGCACGAGGCCGCCATCTGGTGGCAGAGCCTCGGGTACGAGGGCCGCAAACTCCGGCTGCTGCGCTGGCGCACCCTGCTGGTCCAGCGGATCGAGGAACTGGCTCAGCTGACCCACCTCGAGTCCGGCAAGCCGATCACCGACGGGATCCTCGAGGTCACGGCCGCGGTGGAGCACCTGGACTGGGCGGCCCGCAACGCCAAGCGGGTGCTCGGCCCCCGGCGCGTGCGCACCCGCCTGCTCGTCGCCGAGCACTCCGGCCACCTGGAGTACCAGCCGTTCGGCGTGGTCGGCGTGATCGGCCCGTGGAACTACCCCATCGTCACACCGGTCGGCCCGATCAGCGGCGCGCTGGCCGCCGGCAACGCCGTGGTGCTCAAGCCCAGCGAGTACACGCCCGTCGTCGGCCAGTGGCTCGTCGACTCGTTCGCCGAGGTCGTGCCCGAGCAGCCGGTGCTGCAGGCCGTGCACGGTCTCGGCGACGTGGGCGCCGCGCTCTGCCGCTCCGGCGTCGGCAAGATCGCGTTCACCGGCTCCACCGCCACCGGCAAGAAGGTGATGGCCGCCTGCGCGGAGAACCTGGTCCCGGTGGTGATCGAGGCGGGCGGCAAGGACGCGCTGATCGTCGACGAGGACGCCGACGTCACGGCGGCCGCCGAGGCAGCGGTCTGGGGTGCGATGACCAATGCCGGTCAGACCTGCATCGGCATCGAGCGGGTGTACGCGGTCGCCCCCGTCTACGACCGGTTCGTCGAAGCGGTGGTGGAGAAGGCGGGGAAGCTGCGTACCGGCGAGGAGATCGGGCCGATCACCATGCCGAAGCAGCTCGACATCATCCGCGACCACATCGAGGACGCGCTGGCCAAGGGCGGCAGGGCGGTGCTGGGCGGCGCCGAGGCGGTGCAGGCGCCGTACGTGTCGCCCACGGTCCTCGTCGACGTGCCGGAGACCTCCTCGGAGATCCGCGAAGAGACGTTCGGCCCGACCCTGACGATCACCAAGGTGCGTGACGCGGACGAGGCCGTGCGGAAGGCCAACGACACGCCGTACGGGCTGGGCGGCGCCGTCTTCGGCAAGAAGAACGCCATCCGGATCGCCCGCCGCCTGCGGTCCGGCATGGTCGCGGTGAACGGGACACTCACCTTCGTCGGCATGGGCAACCTGCCGTTCGGCGGGGTCGGCGAGTCCGGCTTCGGCCGCATCCACGGCGAGGACGGCCTGCGCGAGTTCGCCCGGTCCAAGGCGATCACCGTACGGCGGGCGAAGTCCCTGCTCCCGGCGATGACCTTCGAGCGCACTCCGGCACAGGTCAACCAGATCGTCAGGGCCCTGCGCCTGCTCTACGGCCGCAAGCCCTGAGGAGCGCTCGCCCCCCGGGACCCACGCCGAAGGCCCTAGTCTGATCGGGTGGATCACCCGGCGGTCGAGGTCAGCGGTCTATCGGTCAGCTACGGCTCGATGCCGGTGCTGGTGGACGTCAACCTGGTCGTCCCGGCCGGCACCGGTGTCTGCGTGACCGGGGAGAACGGGATCGGCAAGTCCACCCTGCTGCGCTGTGTCAGCAGCCTGCAGCAGGCGGACGCCGGCACGATCCGGGTCTTCGGCGGCGAGCCCGGCGACACCCCCGAGTTCTGGCGTGCCGTGGTGACCACCGTGGAGCCGCCCACCTGGTACCCCGGCCTCACCGCCCGCGAGCACGCCGAACTGGTCTGCCGGGCGCACGGCCAGGACCCGGCCGGCGCCGGGATCGACGAGGCCATGGACCGGTTCGGCCTCAGCGCCCACGCCGACGCCATTCCGCCGTCGATGTCGTCCGGCCAGAAGCAGCGCCTCACGCTGGTGCTCGCCCTGGTGCGACCCAGCTCCCTGCTCATCCTCGACGAGCCGGAACAGCGTCTCGACCCGGACGGGCGTGCCGCCGTCGCCGAGATGCTCGCCGAGTACGTCGGCACCGGCGGATCCCTGCTGATGGCCAGCCACGACGACAAGTTCGCCGCCGCCTCCGGCGCCGGGATCACCACGATGGAGTCCCTCGGCAAACCTCCGGATCACGGCTTCCCTCCGGATCACGGCTTCCCTTCGGATCACGGCGTCCCTCCGGATCACGGCTTCCCGGGACCGGCCGTCACGGATCCGCCATGACCGCCGCCGTCCCGCTGCGCCCGGTCCGCCGCTGGATCCATCGCACCCAGTCCGCCCATCGTGACCGCGGGGAGACCCTGGGCAGCATCTACTTCGCGCTGCTCTTCCTCGCCGTCGCCGGAGCGATCCTGCACCGGCAACTCGAGGCGATCTTCTGGCCGGTGGATCCGCAACTGTCCGGGCTGTCCGCGAGCGCATTGGGCGTACTGTGCGGATCTTTGCTGCTGATGGCCCTGCGTCGCATCGGCCCGGTCTCGCTCAGCCGGCCCGCGGCGTACTTCCTGCTCACCGCCCCGGTGAGCCGCCGCCGCCTCCTCCTGCCCTCGGTACGCCTCGCCGCGATCGCCGCCGCCCTGGCCGGCGCGGCAGCCGGTTTCGCCGTCATCGGCCACACCGCGTTCCGCGACGCCACGCCGGTGCCCGCCCTGACCACCGCAGCCGCCGTGATCGGCGTCGCGCTCTTCGTCCTCGCCGCTCGCGCGCAGAACAACACCCTCCGGGCCACGCTGATCGACCGGCTCGCCGCCGTGGCACTCACCGTCGCACTGGCCGAGCTGGTCATCGAATCAGCCGGATGGACGCCACCCACCCTCACCGGCCGGCCCACCGCGGGGTGGGTGATTCCGCTGACAGGTGCCCTAGCGGTGATCGTCACCGCCGCTTTCCTTCTGACGGTACGGGGACTCGCGCACACCCCCAACGACCGCATCCTGGAATCCGCCAAGACCGCCGGCACCCTGTTCGACGCGGCGTTCGGCATGGAACCCTCCTGGATCACCGACATGATCGAACGCCGTTACTGGTCCCACCGCCGGCTCCGATCCGCCCGCCCACCGGCCCGCCTGCCCGTCCTCGTCGGCCAGGACTACCAGCTCGCCACCCGCCGGCTCCCCCACCTGCTCTGGCTCGCCGCCTCCACCACCCTGCCGCTGCTCCTGACCTCCGGCCCCCGCTGGCTCCTCGGCCTAGCCATCCTCCTCGGCGCGATGATCGCCGGCGGAACCACCACCGCCACCGTCAAAACCGACGCCGGCAACCCGTTCATGCTCCGCCTACTGGGCCTCACCTCCCGCCAGGTCCTGGCCCAGCGCCTGTGGATCCCCACCGCCACAGCCACCGCCTGGTCGGTAACCGCCCTGACCCTCCTCCAGGCCACCGGCAACCTCCCCGCCGGCCCCTGGCCCCTCCTCGGCCTCACCCTCGGCCCCCTCGCCGCCACCGCCGCCATCCGCCGCGCCCGAGTCGGCTTCGTCCGCAACGACCTCCTTCCCCTCGACACCCCCATGGGCACCGTCTCCACCGGCCCCCTCGTCAATTCCCTAGCCGGCCCCGACCTCCTCCTGCTGGCCCTCCCCACCCTGGTCGTCCTCTCCTTCCCCTCCCCCCTCCTCTGGTCCACGGTCTTCCTCCAGGCCGCCCTCTCCCTCCTGACCTTCCGCCTCTACCTCACCACCTCGACCTCCCCCACCCGCCTAACCCTCACCCCCCCCCTAAACCCCCCCCCCCCCCCCCCCCCCCGG